>CAURVX010000024.1:0-24649 GCA_963528605.1 uncultured Gemella sp. | reverse complement strand
AACACATATATACCCTAACGTCAACTATATTGATAACTTTTCTTACTTTTTTTTTGAAAAAAATTAGATCAGCAAACTTTAATACTGATGTTCACTGATCTAATCTATTATTTACGTTTTTTCTTGTTAGAAACTAATGTAACTTTTTCTGGATCAAACGTTTGTTTCTTTTGCTTTTCTGGTTTATATGGTGGATATAATGCGTGCCCTAGGTATGTTTGGAATATCATGAATAATCCCCCAACGATATAATACACGGCAACCGCTCCAGCTACCCAAAATGAGAATGCTGTAATCCCTATAGGTGATAGCCATTGAAACATTTGCATTTGGCTTTGATATTGTTCTGCTCCTGGTTGTGTAGACTGAGGCATCATTTTCATAGTTAGTTTAGTTTGGATTGCATATACAACAAAGGCGATTAACGGTAATGTATATGAACGTGTACCAAGGTTAAACACGCCTAAGAACGTAGAATCAATAATTCCTGCTGAATATAATGGATTTGTTAGCGTGTAGAATATCGCCATTAAGAACGGCCAAGGAATAAGAATTGGTAAGCAACCACCTAAACTTATAGGCATCGCATCATATTTTTTCATGATAGCCATTTGTTCTCTTTGTAGTTCCATAAGTTCACTACGTGCTTGCATTTTTTCTTCGTTAGAGATAGCTCTAGCTTCTTTTTCTTTAGCAGCTTGTTGTTTTTTCTGTACAACTTCTAACTCTGGACGAGCTAATTCTTGTCCTTTTCTTGCTTTATTTTGTACTTTATAGTTATGTAGCATGAATGGAAGTACTAGTAATCTAATAATTAATGTAATAATCACAATTGACCAACCCCAACTTCCAGTATACTCATAAATTTTTGCTAAGAATATGTCCATCGGTTTTACGAATGTTTCATAAAACGTTCCTGATCTATCATACGCTGAACATCCAGATAACGTAACTACACCTAGCAAACCTAATAAAATTGCTGATAGTTTTTTCAATTTCATTCTCCTTAATTTTTATTTCTTCTTGTAGTTTTAGTAAGTTCTTACTAACTAATATACCTAGTAAATTATATCAAATATAAAAGAGGTAGTCAAACTATTGTTTGACTAAACTTCATTAAATTTAACAAAGTCATAAAAAATATAATTTTAACGTTTAAAATTAATTGATTGTCTATGGAGTTAGTTGTATAATATTAGTAAGAAAGGAATGATTATCATTAAAGATATACAATATATAACAGATATCGAGAAACTTAAGGTCATTTCTGATCCTCTAAGAATAAGTATTCTTACAACACTCGGTACAGAAAAGAAAAATTCAAAAGAACTTGCTAAACTATTAAAAATTAATAGAACTAAAATACACTATCACCTTAATATTCTAGAGGAAAATAGTTTTATCGAAGTAGTTGATACAGATACAATAAATGGTATAATTCAAAAATACTACCTACCAACTGCACAGGCATTTGTACCTTCACCTAGTATCTTTAACAACTTATTTAACAATACTTCAGTTAATTTTAATATAAACAGAGAAGACATGGAAGATTTCTGGAATGAAGTTAAAAAACTAGAAAAGAAATTCTCCTCAGATAATAAAAATAGTGTTAGTATTAGTATTATTTCAACAGCTCACTAAGAGCTGTTAAATAATACTTTAACCGTCAAAAATTTTTTATCGTTTAAATTTTTATAAAGGATGTGAACTCTATGTTTAAAAATAAAAACTTTTCAATTTTACTATTTGGTAGATTAATCACTAATTTCGGTGATAGCATATATTCAATAGCTACTCTAACATTAATTTACACATTAACTAAATCTACCTTTTATAGTGGTATTACTTTATTTTTAATCTCATTTACCGCTATATTACAAATATTTATCTCACCGATAATCAATAAATTTAATGTAAAGAGATTTTTAATTATTTCACAGTTATTGCAAGCTATAATATTACTCGTTATTACTTATCTAATCTACGTAAATAAATTACAGATTACTATGCTAATAATTTTTATAGTTTGTATTAGTTTCATTAATCAAATAGTTTATCCTATTCAACTTGCCTTACTTCCAAAAATAGTTAAACAAGAAGATTTAGTTAAAGCAAATTCATTATTTTCTATAGCTTTCCAAGGTAGTGATGCACTCTTTAATTCAATAGGTGGATATATTATTTCTATTTTCGGAACTATATTTGCATTCATAATAAATAGTATTACATTCTTTATTAATAGCACTTTATTCATCTTCTTATCAGATGATTTATCTAAAAATGAAAATACTAATACTATACAAGAAAACTACTTTTCTAAATTAAGTAGTGGAATTAAAATTTGGAATACTCCTTTATTAAAACCATTATTAATTGGAATTATAATAATTAATTTTTCTACCAGTTCATTACTAACACTACTTCCTGAGTATTCGGAAACTAGTTATTTTTACGGAGTTTTACTTAGTGCATCTGGACTTGGTATCCTAATAGGAGCATTTCTTTCTAACAGTCAGATAATAAAAAATATAAGATTGGGTGTTTTATACACTACATTCACACTAGGCATAGGGCTTTCTTGGGGAGCACTTAGCATACTTAACAATAATTCCATTACAAAAAAAATTATAAATTTCTCATTATTTCTTTTTGGTTGGATATTGATTGGAATTTTAAATACATATTCTCAAACAATGATTCAATGCATTGTAAGTAAGGATAAATTAGATATTGCTATGTCTACTATGATTGGCTTGTCTATAGCCTTCAGTCCGCTAGGAGCTTTATTGGCAGGAGTACTAAGTATAAAATATAACATAGAGACTATTATCATTATTACTTCATTACTAATTCTCAGTATTTTTCTATTTTGGTTATTCAATAAAAATATTAGGAATTTACCTAGTTTTTCAAAACTACTAAAAATAGAAGATTAAAATATCATAGTCCCTACTTAGAAATAGGGAGTGACTCAAAAATCGAGATTTCGGAGAAATCGATTTTGTCGAGTCACCCCTGCAAAGTTTATTAGATATCTAAAAAGCTTTTATAAAGCGAATTTAGATATCAATAAACCACTGCGTCTATGAGTTCTCATATGAACTTTGTTAAATTTTAGGACTTTTGGATCAGCCCCTTCATTTTAATTTACAATAATGTTTCATAAAAAAATAGCTAGTAACTTATTCAGACAAGTTACTAGCTATTTAATTAATTTCTATTTTTTATCTTCTTTTGGTAAGAATGCATTTAATAACACACCACTGATAGCTGCAAGTGCCATTGCTGGAAGTTCGAAGTTAATGCTTTCGAATTTTAGCATTGCTCCACCAACACCTAAAACGATGATTACTGATGAAATTACTAAGTTTCTATTGATACTTAAGTCTACTTTTTCATCTACTAACATTCTTAGTCCACTTGAAGCGATTATACCGAATAGTAAAATTGATACCCCACCCATAACTGGTGATGGAATCGTAGAGATTAGAGCTGAGAACTTACCTACAAAACTTAAGATAAGTGCGAATACCGCCGCTCCTCCTAATACGAATACAGAGAAGATACGTGTAATAGCAAGAACCCCAATGTTTTCACCATATGTTGTACTTGGTGGTCCACCTAAAAGTGATGCAAACATCATCGCTGTTCCATCAGCTAAAATTGAACGGTGTAATCCTGGATCTTTTAAGAAGTTTTTTCCTACTACTTCAGATAATACCATTTGGTGACCGATATGTTCGTTAATAGTTACAATAGCAATAGGTACCATCGCTAATGCTGCTACATTCCACTCAGGAACATATGTTACAAATGGAATTGTAAATTTCGGTAAGCTAAACCAAGGAGCATCGATAACTGGTTGGAAATCAACTAATCCTGCAATTACAGCAACGATATATCCAAATACAATTCCTAATAGTACTGGAATTTGTTTAGCGAATCCTCTTAAAGCAACACAACAGAAGATTGTTGCTGCTAATGTTATAAGAGCTACTAAGAAGTATTTTAAATCATAAACTTTAGCTCCATTTACAGTTTTGTACATCGCCATACTGATTGCTGTAGGAGCAATTCCAAGTCCAATAACAATGATAATAGGTCCAACTACAACTGGTGGTAAAAGTTTCAATAACCAATTTACACCAAATTTGTAAATTAACATTGCTACAACCCCATAAACTAAGCTGGCTAAAAATGCACCAAGCATTGCCGTCTCAACACTGTGAGTAGTTGAAAGCACAATAATAGGATTAATAAAGGCAAATGAAGACCCTAAATATGCAGGAATTTTACCTCTAGTTATTAATAAATACGTAAGTGTTCCAATACCTGATGTCGTTAAAGCTGTACTTGCTGGTAATCCTGTTAAAATCGGCACTAACACCGTCGCTCCAAACATTGCGAATAAGTGTTGTAAGCTTAACGTTACCCATAGAGCTAAGCTAGGCTTTTCATGAACATCTAGAATTGGTTTTACTCTTGTTTTTTCTGCCATTCTTCTTCTCCTTTTTTTATATTCAAACTTTCATAATTATATCACATGAATAGTCAATTTAAAAGTATTTTTTTCTATTTTTTTAATTAATTTTAAAGTAAATTTTAAATTAACTAATAATATTTCATTCTAAATAATTCTTTCCTTTTGCTTCTTAAATTACCTTAATCTTTCAAATCTAAATTCTAAAATTATATAATTATTATTTTCTACAATCCCATATAAAAACGCAAGATTAAATCAATTAATCTTGCGTTTTTATATTTACTTAACTTCTATATCAAGAATCACAACTTCTTCAACTGGCTTGTCTTGGGCTCCAGTTTTTACAGCTGCAATTTTTTCTAGAGTTTTCGCTCCAGCGATTAAATGTCCAAATACTGTGTGACGGTGATCTAAGTGAGGAGTTCCCCCTAGTTTAGCATACCCTTCAACAGCTTCTTGTGGCCAACCCCTTGTTCAAGTGCTTGTAAGGTTCTAGCATCTACGTGAGAATTTTGAACAATAAAGAATTGACTTCCATTTGTGTTTGGTCCAGCATTCGCCATACTTAACGCACCGTAGAAGTGGAAGTAATCCATTGAGAATTCATCTTCGAAACTATGTCCCCAGATTGATTCTCCTCCCATACCTGTACCAGTTGGGTCTCCACCTTGAATCATAAAGTCTTTAATTACACGGTGGAAAATAATACCTTTATAGTAACCATTTTTTGCATGAGTTAAAAAGTTTTCTACTGCCTTTGGAATATCTTTTTCAAATAATTTGAAAGTCATATCTCCGTGAGTAGTTTTAATTTTTACTCTAACTTGACCTTTTTTTACATTTTTTGTTAATTGAGTTAACATTATATCTCTCCTTATTATGATTATGAGCTTATCCAAAAATTCTAAAATTTTATAAAGTTCATACGAAAACCATAGACGCAGTGGTTTATTGATATCTAAATTCGCTTTATAAAAGCTTTTTAGATATCTAATAAACTGTGCGGGGGGGACTCGACAAAATCGATTTCTCCGAAATCACAATTTTTGAGTCACTCCCTATTTTACTATGCGTTTTTCTCAATCAATCTTTCGTTGATTTCTCTTAGGATATTTTCTTTGAATTCAGCAAAGCTTTCTTCTTTTTGATCGTGTGAACCAAATGTTCTAACGTTAACATTTCTGTTTTCTACTTCTTTATCTCCAATTACTAAAGTATATGGAATTTTTTTGCTTGCAGCTTCACGGATTTTGTACCCTAGTTTTTCATCTCTATCATCGATAGCTACTTTAACACCAGCTTTTTTAAGTTCTTGCATGATTTCTTTAGAATAATCATAGTGGTAATCGTTGTTTACTGGGATAATACGTACTTGGTTTGGTGATAACCATGTTGGTAAATCTCCTTTGTACTCTTCTAATAAGAAAGCAACCATTCTTTCCATTGTTGATACGATACCACGGTGAATAACTACCGGACGGTGAGCTTTTCCGTCTTCACCAATGTATTCTAATTCAAATCTCTCTGGTAGTAAGAAGTCTAATTGAATTGTAGATAATGTTTCTTGTTTTCCGATTGCTGTTTCTACTTGAACGTCAAGTTTTGGTCCATAGAATGCTGCTTCTCCTTCAGCTTCAACATAGTCTAATCCTAACTCATCAGCAGTTTCTTTTAACATTTGTTGAGCGTTATTCCACATTGCATCATCATCGAAGTATTTTTCAGTGTTTTCTGGATCTCTGTATGATAGACGGTAACTGAAGTTTTTAATACCTAAATCTTTGTATGCTTCTTCGATAAGTCCTACTGTAAGTTTGAATTCATCTTTAAGTTGGTCTGGGCGCACGAAGATATGAGCATCGTTTAGAGTCATACCACGCACACGTTGTAGTCCACTTACAGCTCCACTTGCTTCATAACGGTGCATCATTCCAAGTTCGGCGATACGAATTGGAAGTTCACGGTATGAGTGACGTTCATTTTTATAAACCATCATGTGGTGAGGACAGTTCATTGGACGAAGTACCATTGTTTCGTGGTCCATCTCCATTGGTGGAAACATGTCTTCTTGATAGTGATCCCAGTGCCCACTTGTAATATATAACTCTTTAGAACCCATAATTGGAGTATAAACGTGATCGTAGCCTAATTCTACTTCTTTATCAACGATATATCTTTCGATAGTACGACGGATTGTAGCACCATTTGGTAACCATAATGGTAATCCAGCACCAACTTTTTGACTTGTTGTGAAGATTCCTAGTTCTTTACCTAGTTTTCTGTGGTCACGTTCACGTGCTTCTTGTAATCTCACTAAGTGTTTCTCCATATGATCTTTAGTGAAGTAAGCTGTTCCGTAAATACGTTGTAACATTTTATTATCACTATTACCTCTCCAGTATGCACCAGCTACAGATAATAATTTAAATTCTTTAATTTTTGAAGTTGCACTTACGTGTCCTCCGCGACAAAGGTCAGTAAAGTCACCTTGTGTATAAACTGTAATTACTTCATCAGCTGGAAGATCATTAATTAATTCTACTTTATATGGATCTTCTTTGAAAATTTCTAAAGCTTCTTCTTTACTTACTTCACGACCTTCAATTGCATGATTTTCGCTAATAATTTTCTTAACTTCTTTTTCGATTGCTTTGAAGTCTTCTTCTGAAACTTTATATTCAGCATCAAAGTCGTAGTAGAATCCACCGTCGATAGCTGGACCAACACCGAAGTGTACATCTTTACCATATAGTCTTCTTAATGCTTGTGCTAATACGTGTGCGCAAGTGTGACGTAATACATATAAACTGTCTTTATCTTCATCATCTGCAACGATAAGTTTTAAATGACCATCTTTTGTTATTGGTTTATTAACTTCGATATAATCCTCATCTAATTTTGCAGAAATCACTTTTTTCTTAAGACTTACGCTAATACTTTCAGCGATTTCTAATGGTGTTTTATTATCATATTCTCTTACATTTCCATCTGGAAAAACTAATTTAGCCATATTAAGGTCTCCTTCTTTTTTATATACTTAGTCTAACTTACTTAAAAAAAATTAAAAAATCCCTTCTCTAGCCGAAACTAAAGAAGGGACGAATATTTTCGTGGTACCACCCAAATTCGAAGTAAAGTTACTTCCTCTTTGTGAATAAAGCTCACTAACTATGTTAATACTATTAGCTAGGTAGTAACATATATTGCTTATAGGTATTTTCAGCACCATACCCTCTCTCAAATAAGTTAAATATATATCTTGTCCTAAGTACATGTTGATTTATTTCATTAATGTAATTCTAACACAAAGATAGATGAATTTCAAGGGGAAACTCATCTATCTTTTACATTTTATTCTTTTCTAGAATACTTAAATTAATCTCCACTTTATGACGTAAATCCATTTTAGATAATGACTCTAAACTATCATTTAAGTTTTGCAACAATTCAGATTCTACATTCATTTTTTTTAATATACTAATTCCATTAATTGCCAGTTTTTTTATTTTTTTAGATATAGCATTAATTGATTTCTTTGTTTTATAATTTTCCGGTTTTTCTTTTAATTTTTTTTGTTCTTTTCTAATTATTTCAATTATTTTTTGAAATTTAATTCTATCTAAAAAATAATTATTTATATTAATTACTTCATTAAGAATAAATTCAGCTACTATAGCTCCATCTTTTATTAACTCTAAATCAAATCCAGAATTATTTCCGGTATGAGCATAGGCATGACGATGAGCAATTAATTTGTCATAAGACTGAAAAAAATCTTCATTCTGAGGCATTTTAAGTAATGATATTTTGTTTATTTCATTTTCATCCATAAAAAGATATTTTTTAAATTGTGCATCAATACTTTTCACTCTGACATCAGGAGAAAATTTATCTTCAGGTAACATACTATTTATAAATTTGTACACATGCTTATTATTCAATTCATCTGTGTCGGCATCTAATACATTGTAAATAAACCTCTTTAGTAACTGTTCACAAAAAGTGTATATATCTATTAGTAGTGCCGAGTCATAAAATTTAAATGCAGTTTCTAATACTGAAAAATCTATATTAATATCACTAGCAAATTTTCTATATTCTCTTCGTTTATTTGATAGACTTTCAGAGAGCTTGTCTGCTTTTTCTATTTTCTCTTTTATGTTATTTAATCTTTCTTTAAACTCTGTATAATCACGCGACACCAACATTTTATACACCTAAAATTTCTCTAATAATCTCATATCTTTTCTTTATCATTTCTTCGGTACCTGTGTTTGCAGAGAATGGATTAGGCTCTTTATCTAATATTGCATCATCATATATTCGTCTCATAACATTTTTATATTGTTTCTCAATATCTTTCTTTATCGATATATCCTCTTCTGTGATAGTCCCTAATAACGCTTCTAAAATCCCTATATTAAGTACTCCCTCATATTCTCCATCAGAGTTTACTCTTCTAAATATATTTTGCTCTCCAAAGATTTGTAAAAGTTTGTTCAAAGCTCCAAAAAATTTTTTAACTCTATCTTCTGAAATATTTTTATTTCTACATAATTCACAGTACTCATCTAAGATATTTTTTATTCCTTTTCTCTTTATCTGTATTTTTCCATAAACTAGGTCTGTAATCGCTAAAAACCTTAAAAGTGCTTCTACATGAATATCTTTTTTTATTTGAGAGACAGTGAATAAATTCAAGTAATTTTCTTCAAAATTTGCATATTTATAAAGATTAATCATAAATTCTCCATATGCCAGAGACTTCCTAATTTGCATTGCATTTAATTTATCAGAACCAGTATTTATACGTTCAAAAATTAAATATTTAGAACTAAAATCACCTGGGGTTAATTGCTTAAATTCCATTAATGGTATTGTACTCCGTCTTATTTTTCTTTGATACTTCTCATCTAAATCAGAAAATTTTTTCCCTGCTATTTCATTCAATATATTTTTCGAAGATAATTTAGAAGCGACATTCCTCTTATTATCCTTTTTCCCTCCCCAAGGATTCCCTTGTACAAAATTGAATACTGTAGTTAATCTCTGATATCCATCTATTATCTCATATTCATTATCATTAACTTCTAATAAAAATAATGGCGGTATCGGTAATCCTAAAACAATTGATTCTATTAATCGTGAACTTTTACTCGAATTCCAAACAAACTCCCTTTGCATCTCTGGGATTTTTATTTCTTTATTCTCATACATATCAATTAACTCTCCAAAAGAACGATTACTTACCCAGTGTTTTATTTTGAATCCTTCACTTAAATCCTCATTAGCATATTCTGCAGTGGATTCATCATCAATAAATATTTCTTCTAATTCTTCCCTTTGTTCATCATTTAACTCATACTTTTCTTCACTAAATTTCAGTATTGCATCATCAAAATTTTTTGCTACTATGAAATTTGAATACTCTTCTGTTTTTTGTTCTGTAGAAATTCCTAAGATTCTATTTTTAGAAAACTTATAATAAATTTTTATTTGTTCCATAGCTTATCTCCTTAATTTATTCAAAAACTTATTCCTATATTCCTTGTATACCACTATTCTTTTTTTATTTATTTTTTCTCCAGTAGCTTCTAATACCACTAAAAGTAAAAATTAGCATTAATACCATAAAAATATAATTTTTAATACTAAAATATTTCGCAGCTTCTGTTTTTACTATTTCTAGCTTTTTATCTATGTTATTAGATTTTTTAACTTCTAGATTACTTTTCTCAAATGCAGTTATATCACCGTCACTAATTTTTGTATCTTTCAAAGCGATATAATATAGATACTTAGCATCCTTTAATGCTGAAATATCAGTTACCGAAGTATTCGATATATCTATGCTAGAAATATTCGGTACATCTTTTAATGCATCTATATTCTTTAAACCTAGATTATCATTTAACATTAGTCGATATAAATATTTTTTATCTTTTAACGCATCTACATTCTCGATATTATTTTTATATAATAGTAATTCTTCTAAACTAACCAAATCTTTAAGCGCTGTAATATCGCTAATATTATTTCTATCCAAATATAAAGTTCTTAAAGACTTCAATTCAGCTAATGGAGTTAAGTCTTTAATAGCATTTTCTTCAGCAACTAAACTCTCAAGTTTCCCTGCATTTTTTAAAAATGATATATTATCTAAACCTATACCTGAAAGATTTAGACTTCTTAGATTTTCTAGTTTTAAATTATTCGGAATATAATCTTTTAAAACACTGTTCATCGAAATATCTAATGATTCTACTTTTAAGTCATTTAGAAAATCTAAATTATTCATTAAATTTTTTCTAAGCACTAATTGTCTTAACTTTGTTAATTTAGCTAAACTCTTTGGATCTTTTATTTTATTGTTTGTAAGGTTTAAATCTTCTAATTCAACTAACTTTTCTAATGGTGTAATATCTTCGATAAAGTTATTAGATAAATTTAGATTTTTTAAGTTAACAGCATATTCTAAACCTTTTAGAGAAAAAATATTTTTCCAAGGTAATGATAGACTTGTAAATTGTTCCATCATACCTACCGTTACTTCCTCACCCTTAAAATCTTTATTAATATGAAACTTATAGTATTCTATTAAAGCTGCTTTAAGATTAAGATCATCAAAATCTATTTTTTCGCTATTTTCAATTTCTGTAAATTTCTTTTCTCCAAAGGGTACATAGACATCATTAGCCTTTATCGCAGGAGCAGATACTGTTAATCCTAATAATGTTATGATAAAAGCTTTATATATTACCTTTTTCATTTTCTTCCTCTTTATTTTTTCTATACTCAGTTATTTTATTTCTTACAATTATTAATCCATACGCTGCAAGTGGAATTAAAAATACAAAATACGGGAATACATATCTACTCTTCGCTTCCCATATCATATGGAATAACGTTCCACCAATAAAAGCAACTGGCATTATCGTTAATATTTCTTTTCTCTTCTTATAAACATTTACTGAAAATGCTACAGAAAATACGTAAACGAATACTTGAAATACCTTCATAATAAAAGTAATTATCTGATGAGTTCCATCAAAGTAAATTTGTTTTATAAAAAAGTCTTTTACTTTTTCTAACTTAGTTTCATTATCAAAATTCCTTTGTGGTGCAGTTACCAATAAACTTTGAAATGTTGGTTCTATAAACTGATTTTCATACTTTCTTTGATAAAAATCTACAGCATATCTAGGATTTTTCTTAAATACAGCTACTCTTTGCTTTATAGAATCTTTTGAAATCTCAGTTATACGCTTCGCATCATAGTCTTCTTCTGGCATAATATCATAGTTAAATCTATTCCACCAACCAGCTTCACGATCTCCTTCTTGCATTCCCATAGCTATCCATGTAATTTTTGGGACACCGTCAGCAATGGTCTTTTGACTTTTCACTTCATAATAGTTGTAGATTAAACTCTTAGAGGCACTCATTAAAAATAGACAGCTGACCATAAACGCAATCATTTTTTTATCTCTAACTCTAATAAGATAAATAACTGCTGCTGAGAATATAGCTAACATATGTATTAAGTTATTACCTATAAATAATATCGCAACATTAATACTACTAGCACTTATTACTAACATATACCATTTTTTATGTTTAGCATACTTTATAAAATAATAATAAGCCAGTAATGTTAAAAACATACCCGGTAATAATCCGTATACAAATGCAACATAGAATATTAACGGAAAGCATATACCACTAAGAATTACAACTAGATAATTTGTATCCTCGTCATCAAACATTATATTAGCTATTTTATATAACATAAAGATAATAAAACTTATTGAAAAACTTTGCATTATATATAGAATAAATGTTGCTCTACCAAATAATGACAGGATAATTTGGAATAAAAATACTGTTGTAATCTGATGTGAATATATGTATAAATAGTTATTTCCTTTATCAAGACCACTGTAGTTTTCTCTTATGAAATTATTAGCTTGATCTATTACGTTAAATGGATCAAACTGAACATAGTCTCTTCTTAATATTGCAAACAAGATACTAATAATAAAGGTATAGATCATAACTATCAATACTAATCTTTGAACACTTATTATTTTCTTTAAATATCTTGCTAATATTAAGATAACTATACTAAATATTACAAGAAATATAATATTTAGTATAGCACTGACATTTTCATAATATAAAGTTTCTTGATAATCTTTCGGAAATACCGCTGTTTTTGTTAATACTAATAAAGAGTTTATCCCCATAAGCACTATGAAAATAACAGCTATAACTTTTACTAAAAAGTTAGAAAATTTATTTAATATTTCCTTGTTCATTGTCAATTATTCCTCTTCGTTTTTCTCTTCGTTTAAGAATTTTTCAACAATAAATCTTGGGCGTCCTTTTGTTTCTAAGTAGATTTTACCTACGTATTCACCCACAATACCTAGTGAAATCATAATCATTCCACCGATAAACCACATTGATATCATTAAACTTGACCATCCTGGTCTTGCAAATCCTGCAAAGTAACTATACAATGTGTAGAAAAATACTATCGCAGCAATAAATATCATTAATGCTCCACCTATAGTAATAAATCTAATTAACTTTACAGACAAAGAAGTAATTCCTTCAAAAGCAAATGCTAACATCTTAGATAATGGATATTTACTTTCTCCAGCGAATCTTTCTGCACGTTCATATGTAACGATGTCACTTGGATATCCTATCATAGGAACAATACCACGTAAGAATAAGTTTACTTCTTTAAACTGAGCTAATCCTTCTAACGCACGTTTACTCATTAAACGATAGTCAGCATGGTTAAACACTGTATTTGCTCCTAATTTTTCCATCACTTTATAGAAAGCTTCAGCTGTGAAACGTTTAAAGAATGTATCTGTAGTTCTTGCAGAACGAACACCATAAACTACATCAGCACCAGATAGATATTTCTTCATCATTTCATCCATAGCGTTAATATCATCTTGTAAATCAGCATCCATAGAAATACTTACATCACAGTGATCTTTAACAGTCATAAGTCCTGCTAAAAGTGCATTTTGGTGTCCTCTATTTCTACTTAAGTTAATACCACTGAATAATGGATTTTTTTCATGAAGTTCTTCTATCATTTCCCATGTTCTGTCTTTTGAACCATCGTTCACTAAGACAACACGGCTATCTTCTGAAATTAAATCTTCTTCTATCATAGAATTCATTTTAACTTCTAATCTTTTTGCAGTCTCGTTTAATACCTCTTCTTCATTGTAACAAGGTATAACTACATATAACTTTTTCATCACAAATCTCCTATTTTATTTTTTACTTATAGCTTTATTAAGTCTATTCAACAAAGCTTTATTCTCTTTCGTTTCTTCGATTGGTAGTATAAAAATCTCTTCTACCATTTCTTCATCAAACTCCCTTAGAATATTATATAAATTTTTATTAGATTGTTCAACACTTTTCTCATTATCTGCTAAATATTTTATAGAAACATTTAAACCATTAACTCTAGATTCCATTTCTTTATATGTAATAAAACCTGTTTTTTGACTTTTATCTTTTAAAATATTTATTAAATTTTCAAATGAATCATTAAACAATACTAATTCCGCTTCAGGAGAATAATGTCTATATTTCATTCCTGGTGATATAGGTGCGGCATTTTGTGTAAGTACTTCTTCATTATACTTCACACTACCTTCTCCTAATACAGACTCAATGTCTTCTTTAGTAATATCTCCGGGACGCGCAATAACAAGCGGATATCTCGTACAATCAATAACTGTACTTTCTAAACCGATATCCGATTGTTCATCTTCGATTATTACATCTATTTTCCCATTCAAATCATGATAAACATGTTCAAATCTTGTCGGAGATGGCTTTCCACTTGTATTAGCACTTGGTGCTGCTAATAGAACTTTAGTTTCTTTTAATAATTCTCGAGCAGTAACATTAGACGGCATTCTGACAGCTAACGTATTTAAGCCCGCAGTAACTTTTTTAGAAATACCGTTATTTTCTTTAACATTTAAAATTAAAGTCATCGGCCCTGGCCAGAACTTATCTATCAGTTTCTTAACATTTTCATCACTATAATCAACAATATTATCTAGCTGACTCATTTCATAAAAATGAACAATTAGTGGATTATCACTCGGACGACCTTTTGCCTCATATATCTTGCTTACCGCTTCATCGTCCATAGCGTTAGCACTTAAGCCATAAACAGTTTCTGTTGGAATAGCTACAAGCTTTCCATTTTTATAATACTCAGTTAACTTACTGTATATTTCTTCTTTACTTTCACTTTTCGAAATATTAATTATTTCAGTTTCCATCCTATCTCCTTTTCTAAAATTTCATACTACACTAACATTATAAATATTGTAATAACTATTATTAATATATAACTTAAATAATCTAGTTTATTATATTTTAGTACTTTATACTTACTTCTTACACCGGTAGTAGAATAACCCCTTACTTCCATTGCAGTAGCAAGCTCATCAGCCCTTTTCAAAGTAGCTATAAATAGTGGTATCAGTATAGGAATAAACTTCCTTATTTTCTGCGCTAGACTTCCTTCATTAAAATCTGAACCACGTGAAACCTGAGCATTTATTATTCTATTAGTTTCTTCTAATATAGTCGGAATAAATCTAAGTGAAATAGATAATACTAACGCAAAAGTCGAAATTGGTACCCCTACCTTCTGTAGAAATCCAAGACTCTTTTCTATAGCACTTGTTATTTCTGTTGGCGAAGTAGTAGCCATAAAGACAACCATTATTGCAACAACTAAAATAAACCTAACTGTAATCAATGAAATTCCTAAAAGTGCACCACTATAAATTTTCCAACCTAACACTTCATACAACACATCACCCTTTTTATTAAAAACAAGGTGAATCAATGAAGTAAATAAAATCAGTATGCTAATAGCTTTTACACTATTAATTAAAAATGCCAGACTCGTTTTAGATAGTATAACTATCGCTAGTAGCATTAGTATTAGGATAAGAAATTCTAACACATTATATGCAATAAAGACATCTACTAAGTACCAAATTACAAAAAATATTTTTGCTCGCGGATCAAGATTATGAATAATAGTATTTAATGGAATATACTTACTTATTAACGAATTATTCATTTCTACTACTTCCTATCTTATTTTTTAAAGCATTAATTAATTCTTCATATTTCCTAGGAAATACATCCAATACTATATTATTTGCTTCCAATTTTTTGTAAAACCTCAACACTTCTGGTAATTCTAATGAATTATCCTTGAGTACTTGTTCATTCAAGAAAAGGTCTTCTACCCTTCCTTCAAAACTAACTTCTCCATTTTTCAAGACGAAAACTTTATCCGCATATTCCAATACATAATCCATATTGTGAGTTACGAGTATTATCGTCATATCAAAATCTTCTTTAAGTCTCTTAACCATAGCCATAATTTCCTCACGACTCTGATAATCTAGAGCTACTGTAGGTTCATCTAATATTAGTACTTTCGGTTCTAAGGCAAGTACACCACATAAAGCAACTTTCCTCATCTCTCCTCCTGATAATTCAAAAGGAGATTTATCTAAGTAACTTTCGTCAAGTCCTACTAATTTTATTAATTCTTTTGCTTTCGAGATAGCTTTCTCTTCTTCAATTCCGTAATTTAAGGGCGCAAAGATAATATCTTTTAATACGCTTGTTTCAAATAATTGCTGTTCAGAAAACTGGAATAACACCGCAACATCTTGTCTTAATATTTTTAGTTTTTTAGCCAATTCTCTTTTTTCTTTTTTACTCTGTGGATTAGTAATCAATATATTATCTACTGCTACTTCTCCTTTTGTAGGTAATAATAAGCCGTTAATATGCTCTATAAGGGTAGACTTTCCACTACCCGTCTTTCCTACTATTACTGTATAACTTCCTTCATCTATCTTCAAGTTTATATCTTTTAAGACTTCTCTAGCATATGGGGTCTTATAATTATAAGTATAGCTTACACTTTTTAAAGTAATTTGCATATTTTTCTTACTACACTCCCCTCATCTTCTTCTATTTCAAATATTTCTTGATTCAGGTAATTGTTTAAATCTTTTTTTATTCTCTCTACGAAAGGAACCTCTAAGCTATATTTTTCCAAAATCTCAGTGTCAGCATATAGCGTTATATAATCCCCTTGATAAACTATTTCTCCGCTTTCTAATATGACAATATCATCTGAATAAACACTCTCTTCTGCATCGTGAGTGATAGAGATTATAGTTATTCCTTTTTCTTTATTTATTTTTTTTATATACTCTAAAATAGAATTTTTAGCTTTAGGATCAAGCATACTCGTAGCCTCATCCAATATTAAAATCTCAGGATCTAAAGCTAGCGAAGATGCTATTGCCACTCTTTGTTTTTGCCCACCTGATAATGATGAGGGCTCATATTTTCTATAGTCCATCATATCAACAATTTCTAATACTCTATCTATTATCTCATCCATCTTTTCTTGAGGAACATTTCTATTCTCAAGTCCAAATGCTATATCTTCTTCTACAGTCGAACCTACAAATTGATTATCAGGATTTTGAAAAACAATAGCTATTTTATTTTTTATATCATCATAAAGTTCTTTATTGTATTCTTTATTATTAAAAGTTACTTTCCCAGAAGTTGCTAAATTCTGTCCATAAATCAACTTCATAAGCGTTGACTTTCCGCTTCCGTTTTTTCCTAAAACACTAAGCCAACGTCCTTCTTTTATTTCTAAATTTATATTTGATAATGCAGTCTTTTTAGAACTAGAATATTGAAAAAAAACATCTTCAAATTTTATCATTTTTTTACCTAATTTTCTATAGAATATCCTTATATTATATCAAATATCCCGATTTTTCTCAAACTAAATACGGATAGGTATTTAAATATATTCATATCTATTATTTATTACAATAAGCTTTTAAACTATTATTTATAAATTTATTTATTTTATCATCATCATAAACCACTTCTTTAAGGTACAATCCTGCTGCATCAGCTTTAGGCCCTGCGAATTGGCGTTCTTTTTTTTCTAATATTTCTTTAACGTAATCCGCTTCATATTTACCAGCAGCCACATTTTGTATAGTTCCGATAATTATTCTAACCATATTATATAAGAATCCATTACCAGTAATTTCAAAGTTTACAATATTAGGATTAACCAGATCTTTCTCCATAGTTAAACTATATATCGTTCTAACCTTATCTTCAACGCTAGAATTTTTCGAACAAAATGATGAAAAATCATGTTCTCCAATAAAATATTGCAACGCTTCTTGAGCTTTTTCGAAATTAAAATCAAAACTATGTTTACCTACGTAATTTAATAAGAATGGATCCACTTCTCTTCCAATATTCAGTTTATAATAGTATGTTTTTTGTATACTATTATACCTAACATGAAAATCTTCAGAAGCCGACGTAGCTCCCACTATTCTAATATCTTTCGGAATAGTAGCATTCAATGCCTTAACCCATGCTTCATCTGGAATATTTAAATCAGTATCAAAATGCAATACCTGACCATAAGCGTGAACACCACTATCTGTTCTTCCACTCATATAAAGTCGTACATCTTTTTTATTAATTTTCTTTAAACTTTTCTCAATTTCTTCTTGAATTGTATTATTATTTGGTTGTATTTGAAATCCATGGTAATTACTACCATCATATCTACAAAGTAAAACTACTCTCACTCTTATCTCCTAAATGTTTTATTTTAATCTTTATTTCTAACTTCTTAATCATCGTATTATCCCTTGAATACTTTCTAACGACTCACTCTATATGCTATTATACCACAACAATAGAAAGAGAAAAAGATGAGATAAGAGTTAAACACAGCAACAAATCAGTAAAAATCACACTTAACTTTACTCAATCGACATAAAAAATTACAACCTTATCTTGTATATTAAAAATATTATTTTACCAAAATAAAAAAAGAGTAACTCAAAAATCTCGATTTCAAAAAAATCGATTTTATCAAGTTACCCTCACTCGGTACACGTATAAAATTAATTATTATTATTATATTTTATTCAACTCTAAAATTCCCATAATATCTTTACAAACATTATAACTTGCATGCGGTAAATAATTTTTCGTCATACTATATTTAATCTGCTTAATATTATCTTCAAAAAATAGTTCTCCTAAATAATCTAGTACTTCTTCTAAATTTTTAGCGATTTTTGCCATTCCATTTTTCCTAAAATAGACTGCATTTTCCATCTCTTGTCCAGGAACTGGATTAAAAAGAATTAGTGGAATATTACTTGCTAATGCTTCAGAAATAGTTACTCCTCCTGCCTTAGTTATAAGTACATCAGCAGCCTGCATCCATTCTCTCATATTTTCAGTATAACCTAGAATCTTAGCCCTTTCTTGTTTAGCATAATCTATTTCTAATTCATTCTTTAATTCTCTATTTCTACCACAGATTACTACTACTTGAGTATCTTTATTTTTCTTCAGTATTTTTCCGATAAGATTCGAAAAATCAGTAGATACTCCAAAAGCACCAGCAGATAATAAAACTGTCTTTTTATCTATAAATAATTTATTATCTTCCAACCATTGTTCAACATCCATTTTATCATCGAATTTTTCAGCAATTGGTATTCCAAATTTCTTAACTTTTTGTTTTTCTACATTTAACTTCAATAACTCTTTTTCAGTTTCATCTGTCGCTACATAATATCTAAATGCATCTTTAGTTAACCAACTTTTATGAAAATGGTAATCTGTTATTATATTAACTATCGGTATCTTATTATCTTTCAATAATGATAAAGCTGGAGTTGGAAATGTTGAGACAATAATATCTGGTTTATCTTGTTTTACTAGTTTTTTCAAATACTCAGAACTAAAATATCTATAAGCAGAGATATTACTATGATTTTTTCCTGCATAATACAAATACCCGTAAATATCTCTAAAATATGAAAAGCTATATAAATATAATTTTTTTAAAACTGGTGTCAAATTCGGATGTGCTTGTAAGAACAAGTCTGTTTCAATAACTTCAATCTCATCAGCATAATATTTTTCAAACGTTTCTTTAATATTTTTTGATACTTGAAGATGCCCATTTCCAAATGAACCTGTTATTAATAAAACTTTTTTCATATTACCTCACCTCTATTTTTTACTATAATAGATAAGATTATAAGTTAATACTATCACGCTACCTAAACACATACCTGCCATTGTATCAGTCGGATAATGCACTCCTAAATATACTCTAGAAGTCGCTATAAATAAAATTCCTATTATCGCTATAAAGATAGGAAAATAATTATTATTTCCTTTCTTCGATAACTTAACAAATATTAACGCCAATGTTAAATACATTATTGTTGCTGAAGTCGTATGTCCACTAGGAAAACTTAAGCTATTTAATTCAACTAAACGATGAATATTGGGTCGAGGACGATTAAAAATTATCTTAATAAACGCCATAACTATACCGCACGTTCCCATTGTAAGAGTTAAAAATAGAGCCTCTCTTTTAAACTTACTCACAAATAAAATAATAACTATTATAGCAGTTATTATTGCACTAGGTTTTTGATCTGCTATATTTGTCGTATTTAAATATATGCTTGTAAGTACTGGATTTTCTAAACCTTGAATAAAATTAATAATCATACTATCCAAAGGTTTCAAAAAACTATTGTAACCACTCGCAATAAGACCAAATATCACTATAAAAAATATAATTAATCGTTTTTGATTATTTTTTGTCATTAAATCTCCTAACCTTTTTTAAATCTCTAATTCATATCATATTACCATAATTTTATACATAATGATAGTAAATTAATATTATATTCCTTTTTAAATTATTTACTTTCTTATTGATTTCACTTAGAAATATTTTATAATAGACACCATTTTTTATTATGATTTCGAAGTTATACATATAACTGTATCTTCTTACATGTACAATATTTTCCTTTCATTGTTTTCATAAACTTATATTGTTATATTAACTATCTATTTCTTGAATTTTAAAACATATTCCATTATAATTATTAAGTAAATCAAATAAGTTTATACAGGAGCTTGTATGTCAAAAATAAAAAAAATTATAATATCAGTAATTCTACTATTCTCTGTAGCAATTGCTAGTTTGTATTATTACGGACGTACCCACAACATTAACTTTTTCGACTTCAAATATATACAATCATATTGGAAAAGTAACGATCACAATACTAATACAAACAATAAACAAAAAGATACAGCAAAAGATAATCATAACAATATAGAAAAATCAAAAGAACCAGAAAAAAAAGGTAAGAGCTTAGAAAAAAAACAAGCTGTTATGAAAGCCGATACCCCTACTATGAATGCATATGGTTTATATTATGATTATGCTAATATGACTTTACCTGAAGTTATACAAGCATATGCAAAAGAATATGGGATAAAAAATTCACAGATAGCTTTTTCATATAAAAACCTAGAAACTGGTGAGTTAATTGAAATGAATGAGACTCAACCTATGACAGCTGGTTCTACATATAAATTACCACTTAATATGTTAGTAGTAGATAACTTTGAAAAATATAACTTATCTATGACTAAACGTTATGATATCACTAACACTTACTATGAGTATGATGGTGAACACAACACATATGTCAAAGTTTTTAAAGGAGCCATGACTATTCCACAAATGCAATACTATTCATTAGTTTATTCAGAAAATACACCTGCATATGCCCTTGCCGATCGTCTTGGAGGTATGAATGAAGTATACAAAATGTATAGCAACTACGGTGAATCTAAAGCAGAATTAAAAACTTTTAGTACAGAAAATAAAACAACAACTAACTATTATATTCAAGTGTTACAACACTTATGGGATAATAGAGAAAAATATAAAGACATTCGTGCATATATTGGTGAATCTTTCCCAGGAGACTACTACAAACGCTATCTTCCAAATCTAGTAATAGAACAAAAACCTGGATATGTAAAAGAAGCACTAAATGTTGATGCTATTGTTTATGAGAAAACACCTTACATTATCGCTCTATATACTGCAGGTTTAGGAGGAGCTACTCCTACTACTGAAGAAGTAAACCTTGTTGGGTTAGATCAAGTAGGACAAATTTCTTATGTTATAAACGAATGGCACCGAGTCAATATGAACCCATAAATTTAATACACTCTTTAGAGCGGGAGTGACTCACAAATCGATTTCTCCGAAATCACGATTTTTGAGTCACTCCTCTTTTATTTTCTTTTGACAAATTCCTTATTATCATTTATAATATTTTGTAAAGTTATAACTTTACAAAATATTATGTGGAGGTTGTTATGTTTTGTAATAATAGATTAAAATCCTTACGTACTAAACAAAAAGTTTCTCAAACCGCAGTAGCTGAACACCTTGGTGTTACACGTGCCGCCTACAATAGTTGGGAAAAAGGAAAATATATACCTAATAAAAAAAATTTAGACGAACTGGCACTTTACTTTAATGTAGAGACTACTTACTTTGAATCAGAGTATGAGATAGTTAATAAATATCTCCAATTAAACGAGATAAATCAAAAGAAACTTTTGACTATGGCTAACGAGCTATATGTTTCTCAATTATATAAATATCAAGTTCACGCAAAATTATCTGCTGGTTTAGGTAACTTTTACTATGAAGATTATGAGTTCGATACTGTTTACTTCGACAAAGACATATCATACGATATAGCCTCTTGGATTGATGGGGATTCTATGGAACCAAAATACCACAGCGGAGATGTTGCCTTGATTAAAAAAACTGGATACGATTTTGACGGATTGGTTTATGCAGTAGTCTATAATGAAGAAACATACATAAAAAAAGTCTTTTTAGAAGAAAATACAGTTCGTCTAGTTTCTATTAATGACAACTACAAAGACATAATAGCACCGATAGAAGAAGTAAATATAGTAGGAGTTGTTACAAATTCATTTAAACCTATAAAAGAGGTGTAATAATATGGGAATAATCGACTATACATTAGAACCTCATTCAGACATAGCCTTTATAGATATGAAGTCTTTTTATGCGAGTGTAGAATGCGTAGAACGTGGACTTAATCCTTTAACAACCTCACTTTGTGTAATGAGCAGAAGTGACAACTCTAACGGTTTAATATTAGCGAGTTCCCCTGTTTTCAAAGAAGTCTTTGGAAAAAATAATGTAGGTAGAAGTTATGATCTTCCCTTCGATATTAATACGCGACACTTTTCATTCTATAACGCAAAAAGACAAGGTCTTGAAATAACTCAACAATATATCAATCATATTGAAGCCTGGGCAAAAAAAACACTCATCGTCCCTCCAAGAATGACTCTATATATCGAAAAAAATATACAAATACTTAACATACTTAAAAATTATGTTCCAGATGAAGATATTCATCCTTATTCTATAGATGAAGGATTTATCGATTTAACACAATCTCTCAATTACTTTATAAAGGATTCTACAAAAACAAGAAAAGAAAAATTAGACATAATTTGTGCAAAAATCCAACATGATATATGGAAAAAAACAGGTGTTTACTCCACTGTAGGAATGAGTAATGCAAATCCTCTTTTGGCAAAACTTGCGCTAGATAATGAGGCGAAAAAAACTCCAACTATGCGTGCTAATTGGTCATACGAAGATGTTGAAACAAAAGTATGGAATATATCATCACTTACTGACTTTTGGGGAATAGGAAACAGAACAGAAAAAAGATTGAATAAATTAAAAATATATTCTGTTAAAGACTTAGCAAATGCTAATCCAGATATATTAAAAAAAGAATTCGGTATAATTGGGGTTCAGTTATGGTTCCACGCAAATGGAATCGATGAGAGCAAACCTTCAAAACCTTATAAACCAAAATCAAAAGGCATAGGTAATTCACAAGTACTACCTAAAGATTATAAGATCAAATCACAAATAGAACTAGTTTTGTCAGAAATGGCAGAACAAGTCGCCATTAGACTAAGAAGAGTTAAGAAAAAGGCAAAATCAGTACATATTCATATCAGTTACAGTAAAATTGAAAGCAAAAAATCTATTAATGCATCTAAAAAAATTAACCCTACTCAAAGCACAAAACAATTAACCGATCATGTTCTATCGCTTTTTAGAAGTAAATATGACGGTGGTTCCGTACGCTCTATTGCAGTTAGATATGATAACCTAATAGATGATAATCTTACAATCTATACATTATTCGATGATATTGAAGCTATTGAAAAACAAAGAAAAATTGATAAAACACTAGATACTATACGTGATAAATACGGATTCTTGTCAGTTCAAAATGGAAGTATGTTAATGGAAGGTTCGCGTGTAAAAGAAAGAAGTAAACTAGTAGGAGGTCATGCTGGTGGCATGGATGGAATAATATGATAAATAGAAATTATCTTCCCTATAAATCTGCAAGAGAATACGCTGACCGTGGAATGGCTAAGTGGATGGGCTTTTTCATCTCAGAACACACTACCGCGATTAATACGCAAGGTGACACTATAGATTTTTCCAACAATATGGATGAAGACGAAAAAAGACTACTATTAAACCAACTATATTTCTTTAAAGGTCTATCATATTTATATACCTCCACTCAACGTGAACCATATCTAGGAAAGGTTGTTGATTGTACTAACGATATTATTTATTTTTCAACTAAACAAAATATACTGCAAATTTCAATCAACAATATTCTAAAAGTTTCTTTAGCAGAGGAATTAGACTATGAACAAACTTAATCAACATGAAGTCCAATTTGATTATTTTAGTAGTAATTACGATCAATTCGAAAAAGATTTCTATAAATATTCTGCATTAAATGTACCCTTAACATTTTTAACAGATGATATTCTAAATTTGATGGTAAATAACAATAGTAATTTTTTCAGATTAACTGCTAATAAATCAAAAGATAAAAGAGATCACTATTTCTTTTTCAAAGTTCAAACTCCTTTAGAAAATAAAATGGTGAGAATCTTTCAATATATTGGACATAAATTCATAAATGAAAAATAAACTCGAAACTAGGATATCTTCCTAATTTCGGCTCTTTGTCAAATTCGGGGTATGGAGAAAAATAGGAAATGAAATCTAGGCAG
>CAURVX010000023.1:0-25300 GCA_963528605.1 uncultured Gemella sp. | reverse complement strand
TAAAATATTTTTAATCATATTGCTCTCCTTTGTATAGATTACATAAATGTTGTTTAAATTTTAGTTGCAAGATTTATGTAACTTTAATTATACTGACTTTTTTTTTCGTGTCAAGACAATTAGAGTAAGTTTTCTGAAAATTATAATTTTATATTGTCTCTAGCTTTTTTCTGTACTATAATAAAGGTATAAATATAAGTTGGTGTTTTATATATTTCTCAAGATCTCCCTTAATAGCATGTTATTAAATTGAGTGGGATTAAAAGTAGGAGGTACTTATGAAAAAATATATTTTAAAATTTAAATATAAATTCTTATTAATTTGTTTTCTTATATTGTTAAGACAGTTATTTCTTATGAAGAGTAACTTTTTAAATGCAGATGCTATAACTGTGCTTACTAACAAAAATCTACATAGTTTCTTTGAAATTATCTTATTCTTATCAGTTACGTGGATTGTTATTATAGTAATTGATAGGGTGGTAAAGGTAAGAGAGGAGATTTTTATTCAAGATATAGGAATAGATGTTAAGGATAATCTGTCTAGTAGCCTTATAGAATTAGATATAGAAAAGTATAAAGATAACTTATCTGGTGTTTATCAATCTTGGTTTAACAATGATATTCAAATGATTCAAGAAAAAGGTTTAAGGAATATATTTGCTATAATATACAGTCTTTCTGGTGTGGTATTTTCTCTTTATGCTCTATTAAAATATCATTGGATCATTTCTTTAATTACTATTATAGGAACGGGAATATTAATTTATCTTCCAAAAATTTTTAATAAAAAACTTCATAATATGGGAACAGAAGTTACTAAAGAAAATGAAAACTATGTTACCTCGTTAGAGGAGACGATTCTGGGTTATGATACGTATTTCTCTCTTAATAAATTACAAATAATTCCTAAAAGAATAGCTAATATAAGTAAAATTTTGAAAAATGTATTTGTTAAACAAAGTAAATTGGAAAGTAATTATTATATGCTTAACTTTGGCTTAAATGTCTTTTTCCAAGTGCTATTAGTTTTTGTTACAGGGTATTTAGTTGTTAAAGATAATTTGGAAATCGGTGCAGTTGCAGCCGTAGGAATGTTTGCTAATCTTGTATTTGATGGTATGAGCCAAGTAGGTTATAGAATAGCATTTATTAAGGGGGCAAAACCTATTTTCTCTAAGCATGATGAGTTTATGTTAAAAAATAAAGATACTCACTCACCTGTTGAATATTCTTTAAGAGAAACATTATTTAAAATTAAAAACTTATATTTCAGTTATGGTGATAGAGAGATCCTAAATAATGTGAATCTTGATATAAAAGAGGGGAATAAATATTTAATAAGTGGAGATAGTGGCGTTGGTAAATCAACATTATTTAAAATAATTACAGGGCAATTAAGAAATTATGAAGGTAGTGTAGAGTATTGTAGTGTTGATTTGAAGAAATTATCTACTAAACAAATACTAGAAAAACTTACTATAATTCAACAAGAAAATTTTGTATTTTCAGGTACTATTAAAGATAATATAACTATGGGAGAAGTAGTAGAGGATAGTGAAGTAGCTAAATATATAGAAAAAGTAGGCTTAACACAGAAGGATTTCTTATATTCAGAAGTAGAGGTTCATGGGAAAAATCTTTCAGGAGGACAACGCCAGAGATTGGCTATAGCTAGAGCGTTATTTAATGGTAAAAAAATACTCTTAATTGATGAAGGAACATCAGCTTTAGATAAAGAATCAGCAAAAAGTTTAGTAGAAATGCTGTTAGGAAATAAAGAATTAACGATAATAATGATTAGCCATGATATAAGTGATGAACTAAAAGGAAAATTTGATAATATTATAAAATTGTGATACAAGTGAAAGTCAATAAAAAATGATATAGATTAAATAGAAGAATGAAAATAGGGGAGTGCTCAAAAATCGATTTTCCGAAAATAAGATTTTGAGTCACTCTCATTTAATAAGGAGGACAAGCATGAGTTATAAGTTTATGAGTGATGCTTTAGATAATAATTTAATGCCAATAGGTAAAATTGATTTTTTAAATTTATTTAAAGATTTAGAAATAGGAGAAGGAGATATTTTAATTGCACATGTTTCGCTTAGTAAATTCGGTTATATAATTGGCGGTGCAAGATGTATTTATGAAGCACTTATGGAAAGATTAGGGGAAAGTGGAACGCTCGTTGTTCCAACACAATCTTTAGAAAATATATCTCCAGAGTATTGGGAATATCCTAAAGTTCCTCAGGAGTGGATAGAAAAAATAAAACAAGAGAGTTTATCTTATGATGTTAATCTATCTAGTACACGAGGTATGGGGAAATTTAGCGAGTTTGTTATGAATTTAACACATTCTGTTAGAAGTTCTCATCCATTATATTCTTTTTCAGCAGTAGGAGAAAAAGCACAGGAAATTATAAAAGAGCATCCATTAGATGATGGCTTAGGATACAATTCACCATTAGGGAGATTGTATGATCAAAATGCCAAAATTTTGTTATTAGGAACAGATTTTGAATCAAATACAGCATTGCATCTTGCAGAGTATTCGTTAAATAGAAAAACAATAAAAGAGAGTGCCAATGTAGATGGAGAGTGGTTAGAGTTCTCTAATATCGAATTAGATATATATGATGATTTTTTAACAGTTCAGAAAGAATTCTTGGAGAATTGTAAGGAAAGTTATCAAATAAAAGAGATTCAGAAAACATCAGTTCTTTGTATAGATTTAAAAAGTTGCGTAGATTTTGCAAAAGAATACTATAGGAAAAGGGAAGAAATAAATTCATAAAGTTAATAATGAATAATGTACACTTAGTTGTTTTTAAAAGAATTGAGTGTATATTATTCTTTTTTATTATTCCAAGATTCACTGAATTTATTAGTAAAAATAATCTACCTACTAGAAATTAAAAGAAAAATTACTTTAATATTCAGAAAATATTGACTTTAAGAGAAAAACACGTTAATATAGTTAAAAATAGGAGAGTAGGTTCTAGAAAAATAGTAGAATTTGAAGAAGAAAATCATCGTAAATCGGATAATAAATTAGTAAAATAAGAGGAAATATTATGAAAGAGATAATTAGTGTTGAGAGTCTTAGTAAAGATTACATAATAAAAAATAGAGTTAGCTTTTTTAATACAGAAAAGACAGTTAAACAAGCGTTGAAGGACATAAATTTTAGTATTAAAGAAGGAGAAATTGTAGGATATATAGGAAATAATGGAGCTGGGAAATCTACAACAATAAAATTACTGTTAGGAATACTGACTAGTACAAAAGGTTCGATAAAAGTGTTCGGTAAAGATCCGTTTGTAAACAGGCAAAAAAATGCTAAAAACATAGGTGCGCTATTTGGACAAAAATCACATTTATGGTGGGATTTACCATTAATCGATTCTTTTGAGTATTTATCAAAAATCTATGAAGTAGATAATAAAGAATGGTTAGATTATTTGATTACAGAATTAAATGTAACAGAGTACTTATATCAACCAGTAAGGCAACTATCTTTAGGACAAAGAATGCGTGGGGAGTTTATAGCTAGTATTATTCATAAGCCTCAACTGGTGTTCCTAGATGAACCGACTATCGGTTTAGATATAGAAACAAAGAAGAAAATTATGGAACTAATACTAAAAATAAATGAGAAGTATAATACTACTATCATACTAACAACTCATGAGATTTCTGATATTGAAAAAGTATGTAAGAGAATGATTTTGATAAGTGATGGCGAAATTAATTATGATGGTGAAGTGAAGAGCTTCAAGCAAATTTTTAATAAATATAAAAAATTAAAAATGTACGGAGAGAATATAGTAGATTTAGATGAAGAAGGGATATTGCCTTTACGTACAAATATCGATTCTAAAGAATTTGTTTTTTATGAAACTAAATTTAATGTGTTAGATATAATAAAACTACTACCGAATGAAAGTAGCATTACACAAACTGAAGTATTAGACTTAAATCTACAAGAGGTATTGCTTGTGAAGGATAAGACGGGTGATAAATATGAATAGATTTTTTGCTTATACTTTATATCAATACAAAAGTTTATTACAATACAAATTTAATACGATAATGCAGATAATTGCATCACTTTCTATGGTATTAATACAGTATAGTATCTGGATATATGTTGAAAAATACAATTCTAAAAATGTTGATGAAATAATAACTTATGTTCTGTTTGCGATTATTTTACAAATAGTTTTACCTATAAAAATAACTACCAATTTTGTATCTGAGAAGATTTTAAAAGGTACTATTATTAATTATTTGAATAAGCCTAATAGATTAACAGTTATAACGTTTTTCACTATTTTAGGCAATTTTCTCTATAAATTAAAATTTCAAGTACTGCCGATTTTAGTTATTTATATTTTATTGTTTTATAATTTAATATTTAGAACTATATCTCTTAAGAGATTTATACTTTTTATATTCGTGTATATTTTGAGTTATATTATTGCGTTTTTATTAGGTTATATTATTGCATTATTATCAACAGTATTTATAAGAATAAACGGTGTATCTGAATTAGTTAATGCTCTTCTTATTATTTTCGGTGGAGGGTTGCTACCTTTAGATTTATATCCGAAACTATTATTAAGAATATCAGAGGTAACTCCATTTTACGCTGTAATGTATGCACCTATTTCTATTATTGTACATGATAATGATTTAGGAAAAGTCTTATTTATTCTTGGTGTACAGATGTTTTGGTTAATCATATTATTGATAATTTCAAAAAGACTGTCACAATATGTATTTAACAAGTTTGATATAATGGGAGGTTAATATGAAGAAACATTTATATTTATATGCAGAGTTTTTTAAAATGGATGTAAAAAGGATATTGAGTTATAAACTAGATTTTATTATAGGAAATTTTGGTTATTTACTAGATACACTTACAACATTATTTGTATTACTTATTACGCTTAATTATACAGAATTAATCGGTGGATTTTCTTTATATCAATTGTTGTTTTTATATGGTTTTCTAACATTAACATCGGCGTTATGGGAATTTTTCTTCGTTACAACTTTAGAAGTCCCATATTTAATTCAAACTGGAGAACTTGATTTATTTTTATTAAGACCTCTTAATATACTTTATCAGTTTATTATTTTTCAATTAGATGAGGAAGCTTTATTTGAGTTAATTACAGGTGTAGTTATTGTGATTTTTTCATTATATAACTTAGATATTGATGTAAATTATTTATTTATAATAAAATTCATTTTGTTTACAATATCTGCGGTTTTAGTAAGAGAGGCTATATACTTAGCATTAGTATCAATTAGTTTCTTTTCGATAACTAATGATGGTATAAAATCAGTTTTATGGCAATTGTATCAATTAGCAAATTATCCAGTTAATATTTATCCGTTTTTCATTAAAGTAGTACTAATAATTATTCCATTCGCATTTGTGGGATATTTCCCAGTGGTAAATTTAATAAATTCGCATGATAGTTTTAATTTAGAAACATTGCTATTAATATTATTCGGACCACTTCTACTTATATTAATCTATAAAACAATATGGAATTTCGGATTAAAAAAATATCAAAGTACAGGATCATAATAGTTAATGTTATAAAAAATAAGAACAAAGTGAATCATATAGGAGGTGTTCTTTATAGAATTTAATGTTAAATTAGCGAGAAGTTTGTATTTATGTTTGAATTTAATTTTGAGTGTTTTATATTCATACATAACGGTGAAATTTATATCTGTATATAATTTTCCTATATATTTTATTTTGTTAATAACAACTTTGATAGAAATATTTATTTTTCTAGATACTAGTTATTTTAGGATTTTAACTAGTATAAAAACAAAGTATTTTTATTATATATTAATAGTTTTTTCAGTAGTAGTATTTATTCTTAAGAATAACATAAATTTATATTACGTCTTAACATTTTATTTTATTTATTACTTATTGATATCAATAGTTCTTCTTAATTACAATTTATTTGTAATAGAGAAAAGTAAGTCTATCAAAGCTGGAGTGACAGATATATCCTTATATAGCAACTTGTCAAAATTACTTGGTTTTTCTTTAGGTAGTTATATTTATAAGGTGAATATTGATGAATATTTAATAGTATTTATAATTATGTTTGTTTTATTTTCAAGTTTCAAAATAAATAATTTTAAAAATGAAACTGAGAAAAATTCTGAAAGATTAGTTTTTAATAAATTGAAAAGAAAATATATTATTATCAATACAGCGTTATTGTCAGGAGCAGCAGTGTTTTTTATACCGTTGTTTATAAAACAATTAGCGGCTAGGAATTTAATACAATATTCTAGTATTGTATTCTTTATACCAGGTCTAACGGTAGTTTTATTTTTAATGATTACTAAGAAATATGATGTGAATCTAAATAAAATACTTATGTCTTACATAATTTTGGATATAGTATTCTTCATATTGGTTATATGTAAGGTATTTTTACCATTACAAGTGATCCTATTATCTTTAATAGTGGCACTAGGGGTGTCAATAAGTATAAAATTAAGGACTAATTTCATAAAAATTAATGATAAAGATTATAGAAAAAGTATAGTTCAAATTTTCCGAATAAGTGCGCCGTTATTTACTATTATTTTAAGCTTTGTAGGACTATACGTAGAGAACATTGCTTATTATATTTTGTTAATAAATGCAATTTCGGCTATTCATGTATTGTATGTGAATTTAAAGAATAGAGAGAGTACTTTATTAGATTAAGAAAAAGTTTCTAGAAAAAATTTAAAAAATGAAAAATTAATAAAACAATGTACACTTAGTTGCTTTTTGAGAAAGATAGGTGTACATTTTTTGGTTTAATTTGAGAAGTAATACTATAGTGTTACTCAAAAAGTCCTAAAATTTAATAAAGTCCATATGAGAACTCATAGACGCAGTGGTTTATTGATATCTAAATTCACTTTATAAAAGCTTTTTAGATATCTAATAAACTGTGCGGGGGTGACTCGACAAAATCGACTTCTCAGAAGTCTCGATTTTTGAGTCACTCCCATTTATTAACTAGAAATAACAGGTAATAATTTTTGAAAGCGTTTTTTTTCTTTTCATATTGATTTCATATCGTTTTCATATTACAATAAAACTATAAAGCTTTATAACCTCATAAAATAAGGAGGACAAAAAAAATGGTATTAGATATTGGAATTTTATAGTTTAAATGTAAATAATAAAGAGAATCATCATTAATTTTTGAGTTTCTAATGATCTTAAAAATTGTTGTTTCTCATAATAACTTGAATAGAGGAGAGGAATCAGCTATTTTATCAAACGATAATAATTTTATAGTATTTGTTAGAGTAGACACTTGATTAATAAGTCACTCATTCAAGAAGAAGCACTTTATTGTGTAAGCTACATGTAAACTGCATATTAAAGAGTTGAAGGTTGATTTGTATTTGCAAATCAACCTTTTCTAGAAAGTAAATAGAAGTAAAACGTAATACCGGAAGGAGGGAGTTAAATGGTAAATCTATTAACAGTAAAAGATTTAGCATATAAATATAAAAATTCTAGTGATTACGCGATCAAAAATATTTCTTTTTCTGCGGAAAAAGGAGATATGATTGCACTTATAGGTAAAAGTGGTTCTGGGAAAACTACGATAATTAATTCTACATTAGGATTGTTTTCTAATATCGAAGGTGAGGTGTCTTTCGGTGAAGGAGTATCTGTTCGAGATGTAGACTACTGTATGCAGAATCAATCAGTAGACTGGTACTTAAATGTATATGACAATATTTATATGGGGGCATTATACTCTCAAAATACTATTAGTAAGAAAAGTGTAGATGAGATTATTGCTGTTTTAGGCTTAAAAGATAAGGAGAAATCTGACCTGACAGAATTATCTGGAGGACAACTGCAAAGAGTACAAATAGCAAGAAGTCTAGTGTCTAATTCAAAAATATTATTTTTAGATGAACCTACTACAGGATTAGATGTAGTATTATCAAAAAATATATTAGAATATATAAAGACTAACAATAAAGAACATGCTGTTTTTATATCTTCTCATGATTTAGATCTAATAGAAAAGTATTGTAATAAAATAATATATATAAACGACGGGGAATGTTTATACTTTGGGGAAATGAGTACGTTCTTAAGAGAATATAATAAAGAAATAGTATATAACATTACTTACAATGGTGAATTAAGTAAAGATATAGTAGAGAAAAATGAAGATACTATTACAATCATTGATGATAAAAATTTAAAAATTTTCTTGGGAAAAGAAGAGGAAATTTCAAATGTATTAAAATTATTATTGGCAGAAAATATTACAATAGGAAGTCTACAAAAAGAAGAAATTACCTTGAAGAGAATATTGGAATTGGAGGAGTAATTATATGAAAAATGTAATGAAGAATTTTTGGGCAACATCGTATATAGAATATAAGGCGATTGAAAATAATAAGCAGATTATATATACTCAGCTTATGGTTCCAATTTTGTACTTTGTATTCTTTGGATTTGGGATAGGGAACTCTTTTTCGAGTTTGGCTTTTAAAGGAGAAAATGTTAGCTATATTGAATATATTTTCGTTGGAATAATTGGAGTAATACTAAATTCTCAGATGAATCAGTCGGTTTATAGGGTGAATTTAGATAAAAAATGGGGACTGTTAGCGTATAAAAGAATAAAAGGGACATCGGCTATTTCTTATTTTTTAGGGAAATTAGTATTTCCATTAGGAATCACAATAGTGCAAGTATTATTAATTTACTTTTTATCGTTCTTTTTAGGAATAAAAATACAGATAGTTCCTTTCTTAAAAGTATTAATTATTGTAATTATTAGTCTAGTGTTTTGGTTTTCTCTTGGGGTTATTATCTCATTAGGAACTGTATCGTATAGAACTAGAGACCTTATCTTAGGAACATTATTACTACCGATAATTTTTGCTGCACCGACTTTTTATAGTTTGGATAATTCTAAGGTGCTATATTATATATCAAAACTTAATCCATTAACTTACCAATTAACGAGTATGAGAACTGTAATTTTTGATATGAATCTTGATATAAATACTTATGTTACAATATTCTTAAGCCTAATAATGTTTGTTTTAGCAATAAACGTGATAATAAGATCAGAATTATTAGGTGACGAGAGATAAAAGAATGTACACTTAGTTGTGATATATGACTAAGTGTACATTTGTTTTTATATGAAATGCATTATCGAGATTTTCGTATTGATAACATTGTATTTTCATATTAAAATAAAGGTGTAAAGTTTAACAGTACTATAAAAATAAAATTATACAGAATATGAAATTCTCCACATGAGAGGAGGTTATTGGTAATGGACAGTATATTAGGATCTGTAGTTGCAACTATAACTATTGCTTTTTTATATTTTATGTTTAGAAGAAATTCTCAAGCTATTTTCAAACAGAATAAACAACAATTACTGGTAGGATTAATACCAACAATTATATTTTGTATTTTCTTTCCAAAGGCTATTAAAATTGCTATAATTTTTTTAACAGTTGAGATTATTTTATATATTATAGATTATCGCAATGAGAAGAAAAATTCTACAAAATAAAGTTAAATAACTCAGAAAGTAAAAAGGGAAGTAATATTTATCTGATTTTAAAAGAAATTTATTCTTTTTTTCATAATAATTTTACTATATATAAATTTGACGTAGATTAATTTTTTCGTTACAATAAGTTTAGAAGAAGTCGGAGAGTAATACTGACTCTAAAAAGAAAATACTCTCAAGTTGATGTAGTCGTAGGAGTCGCGACTCTAAAAAGAAAGGCTCTTTTTTTATACGGATTTTTTAAAATCTCCTAAAGGAGTTTTTGTTTAATAAATTCATGAAAATAGGTAAGATGTTTTTTCTTATCTACTTGATAATTAGAAGTAAAGATAATAAATTTAATTATATATAATAGTATGAAATATAATAAGAATCACATATAGATATGATATAGAAAATTTAATGAAATGAGGTTTAGATATGGGTGAGTGTTACCAGTGGGTTAATGTAGATAAAAAGGAGTATATTGCTCCTGTTGATTTTGGTTATGGTAGCAAACGTTGGCAAACACTTCATGTTGGGAATGACTTTTTATGTGCGTTGTATAAATTATTAGCTACTGATTGGGTAGGAGATCATATAATATGGCTAGGTGATGAATTACCTCGACTTAAAAGTTCAGACAATGTATCGTTAGAAATACTTTATCAACATACATTGGAATCAGGGTATCCTGGTTCATCAGGGGACACAGTAGATGAGATGTATATAAATATCTCTGGAACTTTTAAGGAGGCTGAAAAAGAGGTTAGAGATGAACTTGAGTATTATCTAAGTTTAATAAAACAGTATGGCATTCGAGTAGATGATCCATTTAAAGGATTTTTTTCGAGAGAAGGAAGAGATTTCCTATATACAATTAATCATACAAAGAAGGTATATTTTTCATTAGATATAACTAAGGTTTTATATTTAAACGGTTCTGAATGTGACTTTGCTAATCCGTTACCTATACTTTTGAGTCATGGGAAGTCATGCAATACAGGAAACTGGGTTGGAGATGAGATAAGTGTGTCAGATGAAATTCCAAAAGATTATGTTTTTTTAACAGAGATATATCTGGATTGGTAGTAAAATTTTACTTGTTATAATCCTTTTAATACCATTAAAATAAAATGTTAAAAATCTAATTTTAAATAACAATTAAATGAATATTATATGCCAGTATGATATGATTTTCCTTTTTTCACTATCAGAGAGTAGTGATATTTGATATAATGTATAAAAGTGAAATATATAAATTGATAAGATTATAGATTTAATGAAATACACTAAAGGAGCTTTTGTATGAAAAAATTAGTTGTTATAGAAATAACAACGTAAAGTAGAATACAAATAAACCTTATTGAAGTCTCTCTATTAAGGGATTTGAATATAATTAGTTGTTGAAAAGTCTAGGTCGGAATTATTTTAGGAAATGGAGAAAGTGATGGATAATATAATAGATGTAAAAGGTCTAAAAAGAAGTTTTAAGACTCCGAAAAATGGTGAATTTGAAGCTATAAAAGGAATAGAATTTTCAGTGAAAGAAGGAGAAATTTTTGGTTTACTTGGACCAAATGGTGCGGGTAAAACAACAACGATAAAAATTTTGACTACGATGCTTGCTCCAAGCGAAGGAGAAGCAAAAGTATTTGGGTTTGATACTTTTTCGGAAGCCAAAAAAGTTAGAGAATATATTAATTTTGTTTTTGGTGGTGAGAGGAGCCTTTATTGGAGGCTTAGTGCTAGAGATAATTTGGCATATTTTGCAGATCTATACAAAATTCCTAGTAAAGATCAAAAAGAGTTAATTGAAAAATTAATAGCTCAAGTGGGGTTAAGTGAGTTTATAGATAAAAAGGTAGAAACTTTCTCAAAAGGAATGAAACAAAGACTTCAAATTGCAAGAGCATTATTAAATAATCCAAAAGTAATATTTTTAGATGAACCGAGTATTGGATTAGATCCAGTAGGAGCAAAAGAATTAAGAGAATTAATAAAAAAACTGTCTAAAGAAGGAGTAACTATTTTACTAACAACTCATTATATGCCAGAAGCAGAAGAACTTTGTGATAGAATTGCGATAATAAAAAAAGGTAAGTTACTAGCTATAGATGATGTAGTAGGTCTTCAAAATTTAGTTTCTAATGAAAGAAAAGAAGAAATAAAAGCAAAGAAAGAACGCGAACAAGAAGAGAAAAATAAAAAGAATTTAGAAATAACGTTAGAAGATATTTATATAGAACTATTGGGGGATGCATAATATGTTGAGAGCAATATTAATGAGTGCCAAAGTTCAAATGAAACAATCAATAGCACGCCCAATGTTTAGATTTTGTATTTTTATTAGCCCGATATTAAGTGGGATTTTACTCGGGATGATTTATCAAAATCGTAGTGTGGAAGATTTTATGTTATATGCTTTTATAGGAGCGGGAATTACTACTTTTTGGGGAAGTATTTGTTTTTCATCAGCCAGTGATATGGATAGAGAAAAATGGCTAGGAACTATGCCAATGATTTTCACCTCACCGATAGGTTTCGAAAATATCATTTTCGGAAAAATTTTAGGGAATACACTTTGGGGAATTTTTAGTTTTGGACTTAATATGCTGACGGTAAAAATTTTATTTAATAAATCTATCCAGTTTGCAAGTTTTAGTTATTTTGTATTAATAACAATCTTAATGATAGTGTCTATGATAGCTGTCGGTTTTATGATGGCAGGATTATTTACTTTATCTAGAAAAATAAGTATTCTTATGAATGTTATTGATTATCCGATAATAATGCTAACTGGGATGGTCTTTCCTATTTCGATCTTCCCAAAATTTATTCAATATATTTCATACTTATTGAGTCCAACATGGGCGATGGAAGGTTATAAATTAGCTGTTCAAGGCGGTAGTAATGAAGAATTATTGAGAGTAGCTTTTATACTGGTGATTATTATAATTATTTATTTTATTATTAGTATATTTTCATTTAGAAAAATTAAGAAACTATGTGTTATTAATGGTACATTGGAGGTGTTTTAATATGGAAAATGTGTATAGATTTTTTAGAAGAGTTAGTTTTTCATATAAAATGTCTTCGGTATTAAATGATTGGCGTGCTTTCTTTACTATAGATTTGTTAATTCCACTAATGCAAATGATGTGTTACTCACTAGTAGGATACTATGTTTATGGTGCGGAAAATATTGAAAAATGGGTTATAAGTAATGCGATAGTGACTAGTGCATTTACGGCAATTTATAGAGTCGGTCTCCAGTTAGCGAGGGAGAGGGCAAGTGGAACATTGTCTCTAATGTTAGCAACTAAAACGAGTATTTCAGAAATATTAATTTCAAGTGCAATCTCAACTATGTTACTAAGTTTTGTATCGGTAGTTTTTGGAGTTAGCGTACTTAGTTTACTATTAGGACTAGCTTGGAATGGACAAAAAATATTGGAGTTTGTTTTTATTTTAATATTAGCAATATTTGTAGCGACTTGTTTTGGATTTTTCATCTCGTGTTTAATATTATTGACGACAGAAATTCACCTAGTAACGAATACTATAGACAAAGTACTTTTAATATTTACAGGAGCGAATTTTCCAGTTAGTAATTTTCCATATTTAGTAGAGCAATTTTGCTATACTTTACCACTAACACGTTCTATACTTTTAGCTCAAAAATTAATAGGTGGTGAGAGTGTAATAAGCAACATACATCTAATTAGAGGAGAGTTAGTGTTAGCTTTTGTATTTTTAATATTAGGAATAGTGTTGTTGAAAAATATGGAAAAAGCTGCCATAAAAGGTAGCAAGTTAGATTTACTGTAGGTAAATAAAAGGCTCAGAGTAGAAATGCTTTGGGTCTTATTTTTATGTTAATTTTAGAAAAAACTTAATATTAGAGTGATTTAATGAGGAAAATGAATAAGGAGTGACTCAAAAATCGTAATTCGAAGAAATTGATTTTGTCGAGTCACACTCGCATAGTTTATTAAATATCTAAAAAGCTTTTATAAAGCGAATTTAGATATCTAATAAACAACTGCTTCTATAAGTTATACTATACGTTATTTTAAAATTTAGGATTTTTGAGTCAGCCACTTTCCCTTTTTCACTATGAGAGAGTAGTGATATCTGATATAATGTAAAGAATTGGAATATATAAATCGATAAGATTATAGATTAATTAAAATCTACTAAAGGAGCTTTTGTATGATAAAATTAGTTGTTACAGAAATAACAGCGTAAAGTAGTCAGACCTTTTGTAGAGCCTATTTATAACAAAGTTATTAAGCCAGCAAGTAATTGGATATCAGATAAATATAATAAAGCAAAAAATTGGTTTAAAAAATGGTTTTAAGAAAGGAAATGAGCAAAATGATAAAAAAAATTATGCTAGTGATATTGGCGTTAGCAACAATTTGGTTTATAGGGGATATAAATTTAAAAGGTAGTTCAGTGTATTATGCAAAACATTCACCAAGTAGTAATACTAGGGATTTACAAATAATGATGTTGGTAGAAAATATACAGGCAAGTGCTGATCGTGAAGGGTTTAGTTATGAAGTTGACGGAGATAAAACTATACAAAATACTACAAAAAATGTATATCTATCATGGGGATACAGTGTAAATGACGCTAACTATGAATATATATATATAAGTAATGAAAGACAAAATTATTATTTTAATGATTTGTTTATGTTAGATGATATAGTAGATTTTGGTAATGGAATGAAACATATAGATATATCAACAGTAGATGAAAATAAAATAAAAGAAGAAATATATGAGGATTTTAAACCTATATTAAAAGAATCAGAAGAAAATAAGCCATTTATTAATTTGCAGTGGATTTTTAACTGGGTATACAGAGATAGAATAAAGTAAGTTATAACTATAAAATATTGATATAAAAAGTTTGAAAATGTAGTAAGGTCAATTTATAATAGTATCATCAAACCAGTATATAATAAAGTAGTCAAACCTTTTGTAGAGCCTATTTATAACAAAGTTATTAAGCCAGCAAATAATTGGATATCAGATAAATATAATAAAGCAAAAAATTGGTTTAAAAAATGGTTTTAAGAGAGGAGATGGTAAAATGATAAAAAAAATTATAATAGTGATATTGGTGTTAGCGACAATTTATTTTATAGGGGATACAAATTTAAAAGGTAATTCAGTTTATTATGCGAGACATTCATCAAGTAGTAATGTCAGAGACTTGGAATTGATGATGTTTACAGAAAATTTAGATATTCTTGGTAAGAAAGATGGATTTAAATATAAACATAAAATTCAAGAAGAAAAGTCAGTTCAAAATGTTGAAAAAAATGTTTATTTTGGATATAGTATGCATGATGATGAACAAACATATATATATATATGGATTCTGATGATAAAAATTATTATTTCAATGTAAACTTTAAATTATTAAAAGTAGTTGATTTTGGCAATAATATGCAACATATAGATATATCAACAGTAGATGAAAATAAACTTAAAGAAGAAATATATGAGAATTTTAAACCAATATTGGAAGAACTAGAAAATAACGAACCATATATAAATCTTCAATGGATATTCAATAGGGTGTATAGAGATAGAATAAAGTAATATAAAATATTGGTATAAAAAGTTTGAAAATATAGTTGTTTAATTGTGTTGAAGAGAGAATAAGAATTTCATAATATATTTTTATTTAGAGATAGAGTTTAAACCTATCGTAGATTTTTAGTCTACGGTAGGTCTTTTATTATTTTACGGGTTAAAAATCAGCTGATTTCTTTTACATGCGATTTGTAGGTGTTAATGACAACGTAAAAATATACAAAAAAGACAAAATAATATTATACAATCAGTCAAAATTAATTAGTGGATTTAGGAAATGTTTTATCCTTTAATCTATATGAAAGTCCAATTATATTTATTACATGAGAATGATGGTGTAAATAAATATGAGTCTTGAAAATTATTTAGAGAATAAAAAAAGGTAAACAGCTGTATATTAAATAAAAAGAGAGAACTAAATATACAAATGAAAAACGGAGAAGTCATATCAATCTGATATGATTTTTTCTTTTTTACTATGAGAGATTAAGGTTATCTGATATAATATATTGAGTAAACGAGGGCTAAACAGATTTGTAGAATATGATTAAATCAAGGATAGAACAAATCGTTAAATGATGCACCCCCTAAGAGGGTTTTGCACCCCCCCCTAGTGATAAAAAAAGGAGCTTTTGTATGATAAAATTAGTTGTTACAGAAATAACAACGTAAAGTAGAATACAATTAAACGATATAAAAGGCTTGCTATTAAGGAGTTTCAACGAATTAGATATAGAAAAGAATAGGTAGAAATATTTTTGATATATTATAGGATTTAAATATTCTTTATAGAAAATATAAATCGTTTAAAAGTTTAGTAATCGTTAGGAAGTATAAAACTTATAATGTTAATATATAAAGATTTTGAATATCTGATCGAAGTTAGTAATTGTAATATTTTATTTAATGTAAACTTTGATATAATATGATATAATGAAGTTAATAAAATTAGTGAGGATAAATACGTGAATAAAGGGAAGTTATACTATACATATATTGATGAATGTAAAAAAAATTATTTAACTCAAGTCATGAAAGATACTTGTAATTACGTTTTTCAGGAATATTCTATTACAAGTTTAACATTTTATAAAAAAAGTTATGAAGATAAATTAGAGCATGAATGGAAAAATTTTAGAGAAAAATATAATTTAGATTCAAAACATGCGTTACACTTTGTTGAATTTAAAAAATTAATATCGGCAAAAGATAGAACAGAAAAAAATCCAATGTACTCATACTTTTTACAAAAAGGTGTCTTTTCTGAGGATATGTTAAAGAATTTCTTTAAAGATTTAAAGAAAATTTTAGAAGAAAATGATTATTTTATAGTACATACAGATTATTATTGGGAGAAAAAGAATTATTTAATTAAAAGAACCAATTTTGAAAAACTGCAGTTTAAAAAATCTGTTAATAGAAATATAGCACCGAATACATTAAACGCTGTTCCATATGTAGCGATGAAAAAACATTTAGATTCGCTATTAATGACTTTTTTAAAGAGAAGAGTGGAAGACAATGATATTGTCGAAGATGGTTATTATTTTGATGAAGAATTACCAAAAAAACTTTATACTAAACTAAGATTTGATGCGGATGGTAAAGAGTTTGATGCCAGACCGGACCTAAAAAAGGCTTACAATCATGTTGTAGCTATAGGAAGTGACAATGTTAAACAAAGTGTTGCTGTAGAAATATTGGATGAGATAAGATTTATTAGAAAGGAAGAGGTAGGAAATGCTTATGTTCCAAGTCACTGTGGTTTAGAAATTGTGGATTTTCTTTGCTCGATGATTTCAGGAGAAACTCGCCTAGAAGAATATAAAAAAGATAATGAGGGGTTAAAAGGACTTGAAAAAGGACAATTTCTTAATATTAAATTTGAAGACGGGGAGACTATAGAGTTCTATGATACTGTAATGAATAAGTTATTGTATAGGACCATAAATTTCTTAAATTATTAGAAATAAAAAAAACTCGCCAGATATCATCCGCGAGGGTTGGATTGGCGAATGTTATTCCCAAACCTTTTATTATTATACGATATATTCGTATAATTGTCAATTATTTTAACTATAAAATGTGGAACTGCCACATTTTTTTTACAGGATACCATCCCCACTCTCAGTATAAAAAATTTTACTTGAATTTTTTAACTAGTCTTCGTATTTTTGTGTCTATTTACTTGACTATAGTTCGTAGTTCTTTATCAAGTTAGAGGTGTTGCGGGAAATATAGAAGTCTAAGCAGTAGTTAGCTGCTTAGACTTTTTAATTTATGATAAATTTTAGAAATGAAACTAATAAAAGAAATAATTTAGAAAAGAATAAACTATTTTTAAAGAGATTTTTAAATATATTTTTATTTTTAAACCATAGCCTATATAAATAATTTTATTATAAAAATATATTTATTAGATGAATATATGAGTAGATACATAAATCTATTAGAAATAGACGGATTAATAAATTTGTAAAAACAAAATATAATGTTTATATATGAATATAATTGACTAATAATGTTTATAGTGATATAATAATAGACAAAGTAAACGTTTACTAAAATTTAAAAGAAAGGAGGTAGTATTATGGTTTATTCAAAATCTAGTGTAAATTCTTTAGGAAATTCAAAAGAACAATCATTTGAACAAGAGTTTGAGCTAAACAATGTAGATATGGCTGAACTGGGGTTAGAGGTCTTAGAAGTAGATGAATCTACCGTTCTAGAAGAAATGGGAGCTTCTTTTGGAACTAATTCATGTTCTATTGTTATAGCACTTTAACTAATTTATTAGCTTAAATTCAGTAATCTAAAAGACATGAAATTTTTTCGTGTCTTTTATTTTTAAAATTTATAAAATCATATAAAGGAGAGAAACTTGTTTGAAAAGAAAAAGTAATTTGCCTATTAGTACTGTACTGGACGTATATAATAATAAAATAAGTATGGAGTTTCTTAATAGAAATCAAGAATTAATCAAAAATATTTCACTGGTAAGCCCAAGTTTATATGAAATGTTTATAAGAGAGTTTAGTACTGGTGAAATCAGTAAAAAAACTAATTTTTCAATTATGAAATATATCATTCGTATGTCGAGTAGAACAGCAACATTTCAGACTTTTGGAAGTGTTTCTGACGAAAATGTAGAATCTGAATTCTTATCAGTAAGACTCTCTTTAAAGTGGTTAATAAGATTAAAGAATAGTGTTGAACTAAAACAGAAAAAGGAATCCAATTTGGTATTTTATGTTAATCCTGAACTCTATGATAAAGGGAAATATTATAGAATGAATAATTATGATAAAACTTCAAACAAGTTAAAAGAAGTAATTATATTTAAGGAATCATTAACAGGAAAGATTATAGAAATATTAAAATCTGAAAGAATAGAGTATTGTAAGATATTTAATAAAGTATTAGAAAAGGTTGGAAATAATAAATTAACACATAAGATATTATTAAACTTAATAAAAAATAACTGTCTTACTTCAGAATTAAACTTTAGTGGATTTAATCCTATATGTACTGAAATCTTGTATAAAATATCAAAATACATGGATTTTGAGGATAAAATTAATACTGAAATAATTATTAACATGTTAAAAGATTTAAAAAAGATTGATAATCTATCTAATAAGAATTTGATGAAGATAAATAGATTGAAAGAACATATGAATAAATTATTATCTATTGAAGATGATATAATAGTCGATAGGTATTTTAAGAATAAAGATGCAATTAATGATAATAGTAACAATTGGGAAGATTTACATTTATTAAGAAAATTTAATTGTTTAACATATGGTTATCAATTTATAAAAAATTTTGAAAAATTGTTTTTGGATAAATATGGTTTTTATAATGAGATACCGTTATTAAATATAATTGAAGATGAGATATTTTCGGAGAAGAAAATTGATGCTGAAGTAAAAAAGAATCAAGCATACAAAAAAATGAAAGAAGATTATGAAAAAAATGTTAGTAGGCTAATTATTGAATATAGTTTGAATAATAAAATTATTCCACTGTTGGAAATTTCAAAACTATTTGAGGTAGAAAATAATATATTGAAATACTATAAGATAGATATAGATATAAAATATAAAGATATTTTTGAGAAAAAATATGTCTCCTCAGATGCCATAGTTTTCCCTGCTGGAAGCTTTTCTTCGAAATATGAATTTTTAAAAAATGATAAAAAATTAGGGGATCCATTTTATAGATTTGATTATATCTTAAATTATGCACCAGATATTGGAGTTAATTATAATAAAGAAGATAATAATATCTCCATAAGAGATAACTATATTTCGGAAGATATCGTTATTGGGATTGACCATGATGGTATTTATATTAAATCTATTAAAAAAAATAAAAAAATTATTCCAATATATCAAAGTTTAGCTAAATTAGACTTTGTTGCTGAGAGTTATTTAGCGCGTTTTTTAAGAAGAATTTCAGAATACATTTGCTTGCCCCCTAAACATTATCTTACAGAAAAGTATCTTAATTTCCCTCATATCCCGAGAATAGAGCATAATGGTATAATATTATTTAAAGAATCATGGAATATGAGTATTGATAGTAAAGATGAAAATATTTTAAAAAGTTATATAAAAGATTTTATGAATAACTATAAAGTTCCTAATAATGTCGCAATATTAGAATCTGGCAATGAATTTCCCGTTTTAGTCAACACAGAACTAGGTTTTAAAATTTTGATTAATCAATTAAAAAAAAGTAAGAATGTAACTTTAGTAGAATATCCAGAATTGTATTGTGAAGATTATATGGTAGAATTTGTAGACACTGTTACACAAGGAGATATAGTATATAGTGATGTTGTAGAAGAAAAATTACAGCATTGTAATAGAGTAAGTAATGATTATATTACCTATATATTAATTTTGCAAACAACGCACATTGAAAATGAAGTTTTACATAAAATATTTTCCTTTTTAACTAAGAGGAATTATAAATTTTTCTTTGTTAGATATGTAGAAGAGGGGGAACGCTCACTTAGAGTAAGAATTAGAAGGTCAATGGAACTAGATGAATTTGAATTATTTAAATTTTTTCAAAAAATGTTTACTGATAACATTTTAAAGAAATATTATACAGCTAATTACAAACCTGAATATAATAGATATGGATTAAATGAGATGAAGTTAGCGGAAGAAATATTTGAATTAGATAGTATTTTAGCTATAGAAAATTTATACAAATTTAAAAATAAAGATAAGTATATAATTTATATTATATTGTCAACATTAGTAAATAATTATGGGGATATAATAAGTTGTTTAGAATATTTAGAAAGAAATTTTATAGAATCAGATAATAATAAAATAATAAAGAGTACTTATTCAAAAAACAGGGGGTATTATGATGATATTTATTCAACTTTTGAAAATAATCAAATAAAAAATTTATTTCCAAAATTGTCAAAAAAAATAAATAATTATTTTTTCAATATAAGAAATAATTACAGTCAAAAAAAATGCGATTATATGGTCCGAAGTATTATTCATATGAGAATAAATCGAAATATAGGGATAATAGCTGAAGAATATCGTTATTTTTATTATGCAAAATATATATTAAAAAGAAAAGTTTTTATAGATAAGTTTAAAGGAAAATAAGTGATATGAAATATTATAGTGTTGTGTTTTATGGAAAGATTGGTATCTTAAAAGAAGAAGAAATTAATATCATAAGAGAAATTTATAAAAAATACCCCAAAACTTTTTATCTAAAAAAAAGTATAAAAAATGGATATAATTTATCGTTTAATGGAATTAAAGATAAAAATATAGCGAATAAAATAAAGATATTATTGACTGATTTAAAAGATGATTATTCTTATGATGAATCAAATTACCACTATTTTTTTAAAAAAATAAAAGATCCAAATTATACTGGTAAATGTATAAATAATAAAATCACTGTGACAGAGGATTCATATATGAATTTATTTCAAAATATGGAACAATATGATTTTTATAGGGAGTTATCGATGAAGCTAGATAGTATATTTTTTTATAATTATTTTAAATATAATAAAGTAAGTTATATTTATAATTTTTTAAAAAATGAATATCAGAGTAGAAAAGAAAATATGTGGTATAATTCTCATCTTTCACATTTTTGGTCTTTTTATTCAAATTTGAACGAAATTCAAAAGCATAAGTTTTTAAAGTTAATTAAAGATAATGAAATAGAATTTAAAGTAGAGGATGAAAATTTTGATGAAAAAATTTTATCATATATCATAAATAAGGTGACTTATTTACAAACAGAAGGAAAGATTGATTTTTTCTCACCTAAAACTTATGAAGATTTGATAAATAATGGTTTATCTACAAAAGAGCATAAGAATACAATGAAGTATTATAAAAGTTTTATAAACGATGTAAATTATATATCTAATAGATGGTTTTTAAATCTAGTTTATGAAAAAATGTTGATTTTAAATTATACAGTTTTAGATAAATATACAATTAACTATAACTTTGCCTTAAAAGATAATCAATTTAGAGTATTAGATATTGTATAAATGAAAAAAAGAAAGGGGATTTCAAGATGTATAAATTGAGTGAAAATGGAGTATTTGTTACTGAATCGAAGCAATATATTTATGTTTCAGTAGGAGCTAAACATTATAAACTGAATTATTCTGACGAAGTAAATTTTAGATTAAGGAAAGTATTATCAGATATTTTATCCAATGGAAACAGTAAAGATAAATCTTTATTAGAATATTTAATTAAAATAGGTGCAATTGTAAAAAATAGTTGTTGCATTAGTTCTAATTCTGAAAAGATTGAAATAAATGTTAATAATCATAACATTTCAAAAAAAATGAGAAGAGTTATCAAAGATAAACCTGAATATAGAGTTAGTATTACAAATAATTCTAAATTATATTGTTATATACTACCAGAGGGAAGAGGTATTGTTATATATAAAAACAAAGATCTTTTTGAAAACGACAACTGGGATGATAGTAATGTTTCAGAAATTTATGCTGAGTATCTTTTAGCTGTCATAGATAAGCTAACAAGAAATAAAAAATATATAGAATTATTCAAAAAAGAAATAGTATGTATTTCTTTAGAAAACTATAATAATGTTATAACATCCTATTGTTTAGAAAATTTTGATTTTTTCATGAGTGATATTTTTTCTGATATTGTTTATGATAATGAATCTTTATATCCACTTCTGCTTTGCAAATATAGGAATATATTAGGATTAGAATTGATATCTGTTGGATATACAAAAGACGAATGTATGGAAGATATTAAATTGCAGCTTTCAAAAAACCAATATTATAATAAATTTTCTAATTATAATAAAAATATAGGTATACAACCAGACGAAAAAGATATGAAAATTCTTTCGTTTTACTTTCCCAACTATTCTGTAAATTTTACAGAAAATAATGTTTATGAAATTAATGGGGTTGTATCAAATATATTTACATTTCCTGAATTAGTAAGGGAGTTGATCAAAAGAGAAGGAGATAAGTGAATATGAAAATATATAACATAGTAAAAAAATTTTTTCCAGTATATTATCAGAACATTTACTATAGAAATGAAGATGGATTGAATGATAAAATTTTTGTTTTTGAAACTGTAATAAAATCTAGATTGAATTTAACTTTATTTAGATTATATTTAGAAAATAATGAGTCTATAGTTGCTCTAAAATATTCAAGTAGGTCAGATGAAGTCCATCTATATAAAGCGGTAGTAGGTGAAAACTATATGTCCGGATTAAGAAATATAAAAAAACGAATACTAGTTAATGAAAAATATTCTTATTTCAAATACGATAAGTTTGGGAACATCTCATATCTTAATAGAAATATATTGGAGTTAGAAGGATCATGTTCTATTTATAGAGAAAAGTCTGATGAAATAGCATTTATTGAATACTTAGAAAGATTGTGTGGCATGGATAATGCAAAGTTTGAGATTATTAAAACAGCTAAAGTAAATCAAAAAAATTGTATTTTCTATGAGGAAGTGAAAAAAATAGGATATGATGTTTTAAAAGTTGTTAGAGGGAAATCTCTTATAAATAATAATAATATTTATATTCCATATAATTACATATATTATGTAGATATAGATCCTGAATTTTATCATTTTAATGGTAGTTCTAATGGTGTAGCAGTAGGTAAAGATATTGATGATGCGATAGTTAGAGGAGCTTTAGAAGTGATTGAAAGATCAGATTTTATGATGTTTTGGTTTGAAAATACAGAGGCAGTAGAATTGATAATTGATGAATCTATTAGTAAACTAAGAGCACTTATTGATTTTGAAGAACTACATAATTATAGAGTAAGATTTTTCTACTTGAATAGTAAAAGAGAATGTAATGAAATAAAGACTGTGTGGTGCTTTGCCGAAAGTACATCTTTGTCAAATAAAATTTATTCTATGAGTGGCCTTGCTTCAGATTTTAGTTTGAAAGAAGCTATAAAAAAATCATTTTTTGAGATGAAAAGGACTCTAGATATTTGGAATAGTAAAGTGATTAGCCATAGAGAAGAAAGTGAAAAGAATGTTTTATTTAATATCTTATTATATTTCTCATCATATGACAGAAAGAAAAATTTTGATAAAATGCTTGTAAATATCCCTAAAATAAATATAAATGAATTTGATATCTGTTCTGAATATAGTAATAACGAAAAAAAAGAAAAAATACTCGTCACTGTTTCTAAATACTTTGAAGATATAATAGTAGTCGATATGAGTAATTCAATGATAGAAGATTTAAGTTTAAAATGTGCAAAAATAATAATAAAAGGTACAAAAGATATAGTATTTTCAAAAATGAAAAATAAATACGGATTTGATTATCAACCAATAGCATAGGAGAAATTTATGGAGTATAATAAACGAGATTTATTTAGTGATTATGTGTCTACTTATAGTGAAATAGATACAATTCAAGAATATAGATATAAAGAAGGAGAGTGGGATTTTAAATATAAAAAAGCGTCAAGTAAAGTAACAGATTTGGAGAAGGACATTTTAAATATTAATAAAACATATAGAACTAATAAAAATGATTATTCTCCCTATTTAAAACATAAATCTTACCCATCTGCAAGATCATATTATCCTCAAAAAATATGGTATTCTTTAGGGAAGGGAAGGTTTACAATATATGATGATAATGAGTGTTGTTATAAAGTTTATGAAAATAAAGAATTAATTGATATTAAAAAGGGAAGTGTAATATTATCTACAAATGATATAATGATGGAGCATTATAAATCAATTCATAATTCATTAATCTGTTTAGAATTTGGGCATATAATTTACAATATAGAAAGAATTTGCTTATTATATAATTGTAGAATTAATATAAATTCAAAAAAATTTAATGATTATATATTAATAAATATAAATGATAATGAAAAATATGATTCAGTTAACATAGAAAAACTAGAAGAATTGTATGCTAATAGAAGTAGTGGAAGTTATACTAAAAAATTAATAAATATAAAAGGAGACTATAATAATTATAATTTTATTCCTGATAGTGATGTGACAGAACAATTTTATAAAATCTTCGGTTATAAGTTAGATGGGATAGTAGACAGGATTATTTTTCAGAACAATGGTTCTTGTTATAGTAGTAATAAATATATATCTGAATTTATTGATTTGAATGCTCAATATCATTTCATAGATTTTAGAACAGCATCTCAATATACCCTATTTTTAATAAAACGAAATTTAAAAAAGGGTAATCTTATTGATTACATATTATTTATAGGCTATCTAGCTCAAGAGATATGTTTGGAAAATTCGAAGGAAAGTGTGTTTAATAGACCGGTAAAACAAGTCGATCCCTTCTTTTGGCAGGAAGTAATAGGGATTAATCTGAAGTATATTGCTTTTTATGGAGTGATTACAGGAAAAGAAACAAAATAAGGAGGATTCATGTATGATTAAAAATATTTTAGAAGTTTTAACATTGAACAAATTAAAGTTATCCATTATGTTTATTTTAACACTAATAGTATCAATAGGGACTGTTTATGTTGTATAC
>CAURVX010000022.1:0-27247 GCA_963528605.1 uncultured Gemella sp. | reverse complement strand
AAATAAAAGGGGCTATTAGAAATATATCGAAAGAAAAAGGTGTTAATCCTAATTCTTTGCTACAAATGTGTCTTTTTGAAGGGATACTCGAAAAGTTATCTAAGTCAAAATACAGGGAGAATTTCATATTAAAAGGTGGGTTATTAATCTCTTCTCTAATAGGTGTTGATGTGAGGAGTACAATGGATATGGATACTACAATTAAAGGTATTCCTGTAAACGAAGAAACTATTACTAGAATAATTAATGAAATTTTAGATATAGAAATTGATTTAGAAATCAGTTATAAATTAATAAAACTAACACCGATAAGAAATGCTGATGTCTATGAGGATTTTAGTGCAAGTATTGAGTGTAAATTCGGGAAAATTAATGCAAGATTAAATATAGATATAACTACTGGTGATGTTATTACACCTAGAGAAATTAAATATTCTTACTCTAAAATATTGGAGGAAGGGACAATTCCTATTATTATATACACTATAGAGACAATCCTTGCGGAGAAATTTGAAACAATTTCAAGTAGAAATATTACAACAACAAGAGCTCGTGATTTTTATGATTTATATATGATATACAATATGTATAATAATAAGATTAATCAAGAAATATTAGGAGAAGCTATAGTGAAAACAGCAAGACAAAGAGGTTCTTTGAAAGCAATTAGACAATATAAAGAAATAGTAGAACTATTTAAAATTAATGGTACAATAAAAAATATATGGGATAGATATGCAAAGAATAATCCGTATATAAAGGATATAAAATTTTTAGATACAGTAGAGGTATATGAGAAAATTGGCAATATATTAGATTTGGATAAAATAAAAAATGTGTAAATATAGTCGTAGTAACATCAAAAATTTACTATAGAATTATAAAAGAATAGACGAAAATAAACTCCAGAGGAAAAATCTGGAGTTTATTTCTTTTTATTAATGGCTTTAGCCAGTTGAGGAGACAAAGTCTCCGAAACAAAAAACCACCCGCTATGCGGGTGCGAGATACAAGTTAAACAATTGAAAAATCATCCTTTCTTGATAAAATAAGAGTAGTTCAAGCTCTAAAATAAAGAAAGGATGATTTTTATAATGGCAAATAAATATAATAGTTTATCGCATACAAAGTGGCTGTGTAAATACCATATTGTATTTACACCTAAGTATAGACGAAAAATAGAATTTAATCAATATAAACGAGATATAGTAGATATAATAAAAAGGTTATGTAAGTATAAAGGAGTGGAAATAATAGAAGGACATATAATGCCAGATCATATACATTTGCTGTTATCAATACCACCGAAGTACAGTGTATCAAGTTTTATGGGATATCTGAAAGGGAAAAGTTCACTGATGATATTTGATATGCACTCAAACTTGAAATATAAGTATGGAAATAGAAAGTTTTGGGCAGAAGGATATTATGTAAATACTGTAGGATTAAATGAAAGTACAATAAGAAAATATATCAGAGAACAAGAATCGCATGATATTGCAATAGATAAATTGACAACAAAAGAATATACAAATCCATTTGGAAATAAGAAAAAATAAATAAACCCGTTTAACGGGTAGCGGGCGTCAAAATACAATAGGGCTTGAACGAATGTGAAAGCCAGCGCCTTGAGGTGCGTGTTAGTAACAAAGGGTTATACCCGAAGAGAAAACCACCCCTTTTCAGGGGTGGTCATTATTTTGCATTTGGACTTTTGGGAGTGACTCAAAAATCGTGATTTCAGAGAAATCGATTTTGTCGAGTCCCCCCGCGCAGTTTATTAGATGTCTAAAAAGCTTTTTTAAAGCGATTTCAGATATCAATAAACCACTGTGCCTATGAGTTTTCATATACATTTTGATAAAATTTAGGTCTTTTGAATCAGCCCCAAAAGTACGTTTGAGAAATTATTTTAAAGTAAAAATAATATCCACTTTAAAAAATCTGAAAATTAGAAAACAAAATGTGACAATTTTCATAAATTGTATTGATTATATTTATTATCTCTGATAAAATTTACATAATAAATATACTTTTAGAGTCAGAATGTAAAAAGGATTTTAAAAGTTAGTGTTAGGGGTGAAGAGCATGTTTAAGTTATTATTTAAACAAAAATACAGCATACTAGTATTTATTATTACGGTATTATGCGCAGCAGCACAGGTTGCGACGTCTTATGGATTTAGTTTGATTATCCAGGCGACGGTAGATAAAAATTTAAGATTTATGGTGTCGGCGACTATTGCAGTTATGTTGATATATGTTGTTTTGAATACATTAGGTTATTTCAGAGCGATATACGTAGAAAAATTGATTCAAAATTTTTCTACAAGTCTTAGAAAAACAGCGATTGCAGATTTCAAGAAAAAGTTAGTTTATAACGAGAAACATAATAATGGAGCAGAATGTATAGCTTTAAATACTACTGATATCCAGCAGTTTGAGCAATATGCGGCTAATTGTTTATTTACGATTTACAGTATATCTTTAGTTGTTATCTCAACAATTGCATTACTTAAGGTGAATATTACGTTATTTATTATCTCACTTGCATTGTCTTTATTAATGATGGTTCTACCTAAGTATTTCAATAAAGCGATAAAAACAACGACAAAAGACATTTCAAAATCTACAGAAGATTTCAATAAGGATTTAGAGAATGCGCTGGCTAGTTCAGAAATGCTAAACAACTTTTCTGCGTTGAATTTATTAGATAGAATTGTAAATGTAGGTTCAAAAAATATAAAAAATGCTAAAGTTAATAGAAAAAAATCTATTATGACTTTACAAGGATTGAATGTGACAATAAATGCAGGTAACCAAATTGCGTTGATTTTTATTGCGGGATATTTTGCATATAAAGGGTATATTGAATTTGCGATGATATTTGCAATATCAGGTTATACGGGGGAATTCTTTGGAGGACTGACAAAAGTAATCGAGCTATATCCAAATTTCGCTTCTGCAAATGAGTTACTGAATAAGTATCCGGAAATTAAAGAAGAGCAAAGATTACCGAGAGTAGAAAAATTAGATAAGGAAATTGTAGTTTCTAATGTTAAATATAACTACCCAGATAAGACGGTAGAATTTCCTAATTTAACTTTCGAGAAAAACAAGAAATATTTAATAAAAGGTAAAAGTGGTAGTGGAAAATCAACATTGATAAATATTTTAAATGGTGATTTGAAGAACTATGAAGGTAGTGTAGAATGGGATAATAGAGAATTAAAACAATTCGATATAAAATCGGCGATTTCTACGATGAATCAAAAAGTACAATTATTAAATTTATCGATCAAGGATAATATTATTTTAAACAAAGAATATAACGACAAGTTGTTTAGAGAAGTTTTGGAAAATTGTAAGTTAGTTGATGTAGTTGATAATTTAGAAGAAAAAGAAAATACAATACTAGACAATAAAAACTTAGCTTTATCAGGTGGACAGCTACAAAGATTAGGGTTAGCGAGAAGTTTATACCACAAAAAAGATGTATTCATAATCGATGAAGGTACGGCGAACTTAGATAGTAAGTTGGCAGATGATATTGAGGAAATAATATTAAAAGATAAAGAATCTACAGTTATTATGATAACTCATAGAAATAGTGAAAAAATCGAAAACTTAGCAGATAAAGTAATAATATTAGGTAGCTAGATGAAAAAGAGGGTAAGATTTTAAAAATCTTAAACCTTCTTTTTTTTATTGTGTAGACATGGACTTTTGTTCTTACAAAATAAAAATATAAGAACAAAAGTGAGATTAGGAGTAAAAAGAAAAGTTACTCACTGTCTTTCTAAGAAAAACACACACATTAATAAGTAACGGCAAATTGTGCACCCCATACAAACAAAATCGTGAAATGTAAAGAGTTAGAGGAAATGAGATGAAACCTCGTTTCCCGAACATTCCTTGTATTTTTGAACATTTTCGTAACAATAAACTTTAAAGCTATCTTTTAATTTATCTATATAGTATAATAAAAAAGGTATAATTGATAATTGATATCAATATAGGTGACTAGAACCTTTTTCATAAAAAGAGTGAATGTTGGATTTTCTATAAAAACAACAAAATCCTTCACTACCATTTTACTCTTTTCGTGTAAAATAAATCTAAATTTGAAATTAAATAAGGAGATATTATGAAGATAGATGGTAGAGCGATGGCTCTCTTCAATATCAAAAAAGAAGTATATCTCGTAGCGATTCTTAAACTTGTTGCCTTTTGGTGCTCGCTATTTTTCATCTACAATTTCGTAGATTTTCTATTTTATTCACTAGGTGAAGAGAGTAGAAGCGGTGCTGTATTAGGATTTATCCTGAAGACGGTAGTAGGTTTAGTAGTTTATTACGCAGCTACAACAGGGGATAATTACTTCAGTCACAAAATTTCTAAACAGGTTAGAAATACATTAAGGAAAGAGATTTACAACAAAGTAGAAAAACTTTCGCTAAATTACACAGAAGCAGTAAATACGGGTAGTCTTCTTGTGATGAATTCTTCATCGATTGTGAATATTGAATTTTATTTCAATAAGTTTGTACCGCAGATGTTTGCGACATTATTTATAGTGCTTAGCTCATTTGTGATTTATGGGAAGATTCATATTCTGCTATTTATAGCGATGTTGTTACTATATCCGCTTATTCCTGTGTCTATTATGATTATTATTAAGAAGTCTAAAAAGGCTAATAAAAAGAACTTCAGTGATTTCTTAAGTTTATCAGAGGTATTCTACGATAGATTATCAGGTTTCACAACGGTAAAAATTTATGGTAAAGAAGATAATGTAGCGAGTGATGTTGATACTCGTAGTGCAAAATATAGAAAATCAACGATGGCGTTACTTCGTCACCAACTTAATTCTATTAATGTGATGGACGCTATTACTTATATTTCTATATTTGTTTTATCGATCATTGCTATTTTTGCGGTAAAAGATCAGAAACTTATTGTTTTCGTAATCGTAGCTTCTTTAGAATGTTTCAAACCGTTACGTGCTTTAGGTGGTTTATTCCATATTTCGATGAAAGGGAATGTTGAGTTAGATAATATCTATAAACTTCTTGATCATCCGGAACAAGAAAAAGACGAGACTATCGAGGTAGAAGCTGGAAAGAATATTGTTCTGAACAATGTAAGCTTCTCTTATGGTGAGGAGACGACTTTAGAAAATATTAATATGATATTTAAGCCTGGTACGAAAACAGCATTAGTAGGAGAAAGTGGAAGTGGTAAGTCTACTATTATTAAACTAATCTTAGGTTTAAATTCTAACTATAGCGGAAGTATAAAATATGATAACTTCAATATCGATAGTATTCCTACTAGAGAGATGGCTAAAATTACGACACTTATTACTAATGATAGTTACTTAGTTAAAGGTACTGTAAGAGAGCATTTAAGTGTTCGTAAAAATATAACTGAAGAAGAAATGTACAATGCTTTAGAAAAAGTTAATCTTAAAGATTTCGTGGAAGAACACGGTGGTCTAGATTATGAACTCGCGATAGGAGCTGCGAATCTTTCTGGTGGTCAAAAACAAAGACTACTTGCAGCAAAAGCAATTTTAAAAGATTCTTACTTATATATACTTGATGAAGCAGTATCGAATATTGACGATTACAGTAAAGAAATTGTACTTAACGCCTTTGATTCAATTAAAGAAGGGAAAATTATTATCGTTATTTCTCATGATTTAGAGACGGTAACAAATGCAGATAATATCTATGTTCTAAAAGATAAGAAAATTATTGAAGAAGGAATACACGTTGAGTTAATTGAAGAAAATTCATTATATAGAAGATTGTTCACAGATCAACAACAACTGAAATCAAAATTTTTAGCTAAGGAGGTAGAGTAATGACATCATTAAGAGAATTAAAACAACTGTTAACTATTGCTCAGGATTTTAAACGTCCATTGCTTAGAGCGACTTTATTCGGAAGCTTAGGACACTTGACACTTGTTGTATTTACCTACTTCATCTCGTTATTCTTTTTAACAAAAATAACGACAATAGCTGTAATTTTATTTGTAGTAATATTTGCTTTAGCTGTGTTAAAAGGATTATTCAGCTATACTGAGCAACTTTTAAATCACTACGTAGCATTCAAAGTATTACATGCCTTACGTGTTAAAGTTTTAGAAAAATTTAAACGTATCTCTGTCGATAATTTTACGAAAAATACTTCAGGTGATTATATGACTATGATTACGACTGATATCGAATTATTAGAAGTTTTCTACGCGCATACGATAACACCATTTATGATTTATATCGTGCAAAGTTTAGTAGTTAGTTTCTTCTTACTATTCTTTAGTGTGAAACTAGCATTAGTAGCATTAATAGTTTATATCGTAATCGGACTTGTGTATCCGTTAAGCTTTAGAAATGTCGGGCAAGATATTGGTGAAAATTATCGTCGTAAATTGACTCAAGTAAACAACAATTCATCAGAAGAAGCTTGCGGAATTTTTGAAACATTACAATATGGAAAAATCGATGAAGCAAAACGTAATATCGATATGGAAACTGAAGAACTGACAAGAAGTTCATATCTAAAAAATAAATTTTTAGTAGATTTGAATGTGCTAAATGTTGTAACTTATAATATCGGGGTGTTGGCATTTATCTATGTGGCATCTTTGCTTGATAGTCAGTTTGTAACTGTTTCGTTAGTTGCGATGTTTATCGTATCGTTTATTCCTATTTTATACATGGGGAACCTTGCTTCAACATTAAGTCAGACGATGGCTAGTGGAAAGAGATTTTTAGAGCTTATGAATACGCCAGAAGAAGCGGAAAATAGTGGAGTAGTTATTGATTTTAATGAACTTAAAGTTGATAATTTAACATATCGATACGCTGATAATACTGTAGTGGATAATCTAAGCTTCGACGTGAAAAAAGGCGAGATTATCGGATTAAGTGGACCTAGTGGATGTGGTAAATCTACAATAGCGAAACTTATTATGAAATTCATCTCAGATGAAAATATGGAAGGTAGTATCACTATCGATGGTATTGATCTAGGAGATATAGATAACCGTTACTTTAGAGAAAATAGCTCGATAATTCTGCAAGATAGTTACTTGTTCAATGCAAAAATTAAAGATAACATCACATTCTTCGAGAAAGATTTAGATAAAGAAGAGTTGGATGCATCATTAAGAAAAACTAATTTAAGAGGTTTTGTGGATAACTTAAAACGTCGTGAAAATGAAATTGTTGGAGAGAGAAGTTCGAACATAAGTTCAGGTCAAAAACAACGTTTATCAGTAGCACGTTCATTCTACAATGATAGTAAACTTCTGATTCTTGATGAAGCGACAGCAAACATTGATATTTTCAGTGAAATTGAAGTGCTAAAAGCTTTAGAAGAAAGTAAAAAAGACAAGATAACAATAATAATTTCACACAATAAATCAACATTATCAATTTGTGATAAGGTGATAAGATTAGGTGAATAGTACAAAGAGGAACTTGGAAAGTGCCAAGCTCCTCTTTATTTATTACCTAGTTAAGTTTTTATAAATTTGTTGTTTAATAAATTGTAAATCATGCTTCTCAGTAGGACAAGGAACGTCTTCAAAAAGAATAAATCTTTGGGCTGAGTAGGTCATGATAGGTCCTGCGAATGAACGAATGACTTCTGCTGGCGATAGTTTCTCGTTAATTTCAGGATTGTTTTCTTTGTGTTTTTGTAATATATCTTTAAAGTTTATTTCTGCAAAGACCACTTTTAACGAATCGATAAGTTGTGCTTTTAAATTCTCGTTTGTTAATATCTCTGAGAATACTATTTTTACGGTATCCTTATTTTCTTTTAGGAAAACCATACGATCTTCAACAACATAACTGATTAATTCTTCAAGTGAATTAGTATTTTGAATTCTTTTTAGAAAATTTAAAAATAATTTAGGAATAACAGGGACTATTATTGAATATAATAAATCTTCTTTAGTTTTAAAGTATTTAAATACTGTTGCCTGACTAACGCCTGCTTCTTTAGCAATTTGAAGCGTAGATGTTCCATGGTATCCTTGTTTTGCGAATAATTTAATCGCAGCTTCTATTGTTTTTTTCTTACCAGGTGGAAAGGTTTCGGCATGAGATATGCTAAAGTAAGATTGTAAGATATTTTCAGTCATAAGAGTCTCCTATTATTTTTTAAACTTTTCTATATCGTTTTAAGCCCAGAATATTAAGGATTATTAGAAGGATGCAAAGTGCAAGTAGAACTATTATATCATTTTTAATAGCTAGAAGATTTTTACCTTCTAAAATTATTTTGCTTAAACCGTCACTAGCGTAGGTAACAGGCAGGATTTTACTAATATAGACAGCGATTTTTCCCATGCTCTCAACGGATACTATTCCTGAGAAGAACATTTGTGGAATGACTATTATGGGAACGAACTGCATAATTTGAAATTCTGATTTTGCGATTGTAGAGATTAGTAAACCTAATGTTAAGGCAACCATTGCTAGTAATACATTAACTATTATAACATAAAATGGATTTCCAGCAACTTCAATATTTAATAAATATATAGATGATAGAGTGACGATAATAGTTTGAATTACGGCTAATGAGCTATAAGAGAGTACATATCCTAGTACGACTTCACTTCGTTTTACCGGAGTTGCTAAGAGTCTATCTAGAGTTCCGCTAGTACGTTCTTTTAGTAGAGCCATACCAGAGATTAGAAACACGAAGAAGAATAGGATATACCCAATTAAAGTAGGAGCAACTTTATTGAAAAATGTTGAATCTGCATTACCGTAGTTATAATATTCTTTAACTTCAGGTTCTTGTTTATTTTCACCTAATATAGGATTTACTTTTTTTACAACTTCTATCAATTTTTTTGCTTCTGATGCTTTTATAGAACTTTTTAAAACTCGTTGAGCTTGCATAGTTTTTGTAGTGTCAATGTTGGCGTGAGTTACCGTGTAGGTATTGTTATCGTAAGAAATTACAGTATCTATCTCGTTATTTTTTAATTTCTCCTCGGCGGTTTCTTTTGATTGATATTCCTCTAGATGAACGTTGTCAATATCTTTCATTACAGATACGACGCTTTGAGGAGTGTTTACAGAAGCGACAGTAATTTCAGAGTTTGTATTTGCTGAAAAGACTATGCTGATTAACCACATTATAAAAATTGGTGCAACGAACATCATTGCCAAAGTTCTTTTGTCTCTGAAAAATTCTTTAAATACCCTTTTTGAAATAGTTAAAATTCTCATGTTATTTTTCCTCCGCTTTTAAGAATACTTCTTCGATAGTAGTAACATTATTTTTTTCTTTTAGATCTTTTGGTGTGTCAAAATCGATAATATCTCCACGAAGAAGGAGTCCAACTTTGTCTGTAAGTTCTGCTTCGTCCATTACGTGAGTTGTTACTAGTATGCCAACACCGTTATCCCTCTGTTTGAACAATTCTTTCCAAATGTTACGACGAAGGCTAGGGTCTATACCGACAGTAGGTTCATCGAGTATAAGTAACTCGGGGCTACCGATTAGAGCAATAGCGAGTGAAAGTCTTCGTTTCATACCTCCTGAATAATTCGATACTGATTTTTTCAAATGGTCGGTTAGGTCAACTATTTTTGCCACATAAGCTATTTCTTCTTTTAGTTGTTTTGAAGGAATATCTTTCATTTTTCCAAAAAATTCTAAGTTTTCATAGCCAGTAAGCATTTCATAAAGAGCATCGCTTTGTGCCATATATCCAATATTAGAAAGAATTTCTCTTTTTGGCATTTTGTTATCTAGAACAAGGGCTTCACCTTTATCTGCTTTTTCCATACCGAGCATTGTTTTTATTAATGTTGACTTTCCAGCTCCTGAAGGGCCGATAAGACCTACAATTTCACCTTTTTCTAGGTTGAAATCAATGTTATCAAGGATTGTTTGATCCCCGAAGCTTTTTGATAATGAATTAATTTGTATTAATTTTTTCATAAGAATCACCTTTCTTTAGTAAGTAAACACTCACCTTATAATTAATATTATAGTGAGTAAACACTCACTTGTCAAGAAGAAAATTTGAAAAATTTTAAAAAGGGGAATGAAAACAATTAGATAAATATTTTGTTGTTAATGTGACTTTTGAAATATTTTCTTGGGAATATAAACTTAGTTTAAAGTGACCTGAGTACAATAATTAATATATATCATGGAAATGTGATATAATATTTATAAAGTCAGAATAATAAAATATCAACAATAAAGTTAGGAGGAATTTATTATGATAGATGGATTAAATAAAATTTGGAATAAATTTCTTAAATTTTTAGAAGACAAAGAGATGTATAAATCATACGAAGGAGCTATGATCTCTGGGGTATGTAGTGGTTTAAGTAAAAGATTTGGAATAAGTGCTAGTTTCTTACGAGTACTATTCTTATTAGCGAGTATTTTCTCATTTGGTAGCCCGATATTGATATATATTCTGTTATCAATAATAATGCCGGCAAAACCGATGAAAGAAAACTACAGAAAATCAAGCTATATCGACGGACGTGCTTGGGAAAAATAATATAAAAAAGTTCTAATTGATCAAGTGTCAATTAGAACTTTTTAGTAGTATAAAATAGGTTGAATTAATCCTATTTTTTTATTATAATAATATGAGAAGGAGGTGTTATGTATGAATATAGACACAAATAATTTGGTTTCAATAACAGAAGCAAATCAGAACTTCTCTAAGATAGCAAGAATGGTAGATGAAAATGGATCAGTTGTTATATTGAAAAATAATGCACCACGATATGTTTTAGTAGAATTTAATGAATTTGAAAAAACTCAACAAGCCTCGGATGAAGATGTATTAGCACTTTCTAAAAGTTTAATGAAAAAAAATAAAAAGGCTTATGAGGTGTTGGCAAAATGATAAAATTATCAACTAATCAAATACTTTTACTTCATAAAGATTTGATTTCTGAGTTTGGAGGGTTAGATGGTGTAAAAGATTTAGGAATGTTAGAATCTGCAATTAATGCTCCATTTCAGACATTTAATTATCAGGATATGTATCCAACAATTCAACAAAAAGCAGCGAGATTATGCTATGGATTGGTAAAAAATCATCCATTTATTGATGGGAATAAACGGATAGGAGTCCACGCTATGTTAGTCTTTTTGGCTCTAAATAGAATAGAATTAGAATACTCGCAAGAAGAATTATATACTATTATTTTAAAGATTGCTTCAAGTCAAGCAACGATTGAAGATTTATCAACTTGGATAATAGATCATCAATTATAGCTAAAAAATAAAACCAACTCTGAATAAATGTTTTCAGAGTTGGTTTTTTCTTATTTCACTGCATTAATAAATCTAGCTGCGATTTCTTTTGGACGAGTGATAGCTCCGCCAACTACTACGCTGAATGCCCCTGCGTCATAAGCTGCTTTTGCTTGATCAGGGTAGTGGATACGACCTTCTGCGATTATTGGCACAGAAATAGTTTCAGATAGCTTTTTGATAAGACCTAAGTCTACTTCGTTCGGTCTATCTTTTGTGTTTTCTGTATAACCACTTAATGTAGTTCCCACAAAATCAAGACCGATATTAGCCGCATTTACACCTTCTTCGAATGTAGCAATATCTGCCATTAAAAGAATGTCAGGGTACTTAGCTTTGATTTCTGCGATAAAATCATTGATTGTTGTACCATCAAAACGAGGGCGTAAAGTACAGTCTAAGGCAATTATTTCACAGCCTGTTTCTACAAGAGCATCTACTTCTTTCATAGTTGCTGTGATGAATTGTGACATACCTTCATAACTTTGTTTAATAATTCCGATAACAGGTAGGTCAACTGTTTCTTTAATTTGAACTATATCAGTAACACCTTGAGCACGAATACCAATAGCTCCAGCTTCTTTAGCAGCTAGCGCCATAAGTTTCATGATTCCTCCTTCTTCAACGTAAAGTGGTTCTCCAGGTAATGCTTGGCAAGAAACGATAATTCCGCCTTTAATTTGGTTTAAGATTTCTTCTTTTTTGTTCATAGTTAGCTCCAATCCAACGCTTAATCTTTAATTGTTAAGCTGTAGTATTTATAATTTATAAAGATTTTAACATATTCGAAAATTTTTCCATCAGCAAAGTAGGTATACCTATCAAATTCAAAACATGGTTCACCGTCTTTTGCGATAAAGTTGGCAATTTCTTCAGGAGTATCAACTATAACTTTCATATTTTTTTTAGATTTTTCTTGGTGAATATCTATACGATATTTTTTTCTAATCATAGTAGCAAGCTCTTTGAAACTGTCGATATCATCGATATTAACATCAGGTAAATATTTAATCGGAATATAGTTAGTTTGGTGAGCCCAAGCAACATTACCGATATATTTTATACGAGCTACTTTTAGAAGTTTTTGATTTTTTAATTTTAACTTTGAGCAAAGCTCTTTATCTTGAATAATCTCAGCTTCGATAACTTCAGAATGTTCAGATACTGATTCTTTGAAGTGTTTATGGAAGTTGTTGTTTTCTGTAACAAAGACTTTTTTATTAACTAGAGTTTTGTTAACGAAACTTCCTTTACCTTGAATTCTAAAAATGTACCCTGCTGATTCTAGTTCGTTTAGCACGCGAACAGCAGTAGTACTACTAACATTATATATTTCTTTTATCTCTTTTTCTGTATAGAGCTGTTCACCTTCTTTAAAAATACCAGTTTGCATTTTTAAGATGATATCATTTATAATCTTTTCGTATTTTTTCAAGTTGATCCCTCCTTGACTTAATTATTATTTATTTATCAAAATTTAATGTGTTAACTTAAATTTATATTATCACTTATGCAGGACTTTGTAAAGAAAAAACTTAAAAAACACTAGAAAAAAATTTAAACGGTTGCAAAAATGATGAATTAACACTGAATAAAGCTTTGAAGTTCTATTAAAAAAATAAAAGGGAGTGACTCGACAAAATCGTGATTTCGAAGAAATCGATTTGTCACATCACTCCCGCAAAGTTTATTAGATATCAATAGCCCACTGCGTCTATATGTTCTCATATAAACTTTTTCAATTTAGGACTCTTGAATTAGATTCTTAAGTTCTTAATATCTTATTTTTCTACAAATGGGCTAATGGCTCCGTAAAGAGCTGCATCATTTCCTAACTCAGCTGCTAAGAATTTAGTTTGATTGTTTTCGATTGGGTGAAGTTCGCGTACTTTAGCTTCAAGTTTGTTTAATAGGTAATCACCTTGAGCTGAAACAGCCCCGCCGATTACGATGTACTTAGGATCTAGGATGCATAGTAGGTTAACGATACCACGAGCAAGTTCAAATAACCATTCGTCTAGTACTTTTAATGCAGTTGTGTCTTCACGTTTACAAAGATCGAAGAATTCGATAACACTAAGTCCTTCGTACATTTCAGTTTTAATTTTTCTATCTAGGGCGATAGTAGAAGCACGTTGTTCATAAGTAGTTTTAGTGTCGAAATCGTAAAGAGATTGTCCGATTTCACCTACACCGAAGTTAGATCCGAAAGGAAGACTAGTTAGATAGTAAGCCCCACCGATTCCAGTTCCTAAAGCCATACAGAATACTTCATCTAAACCTTTTGCTCCACCAAGCCATTGTTCACCAAGTAAGGCACAGTTAACATCGTTATCTGCGTATACTGGAATACCTAGTCTATCTCCAAAATCACGTTTGAAGTTAGTTCCAAGGTAGTTTTTGATAGTTGGAGCTGAACGGATTACTTCCATATTGACATTATCAATAACACCTGCAGCTGAAATACCAGCAGCAGTGAAGTTGTAAGATTCATGGATTTTACTTGCAATTCTATACATTTCATCAGTAATTTTTACAGTTACATTGTCAGGTGTTTTACAAGTTTCGTAATGTACGATTTTGTGATTTTCATCAAATACAGCAAATTTTATACTTGTTCCACCAATATCAATACCTAATAACATAATATACCTACTTTCTTAATAAAGACATAATTATCTTTAATGTTAATGATTTTTTAAATTTCTATACAACGATATATTACCATAAAATTAATATTTTGAAAACTGTTTCTTGTAAAATAATAAAAGGCATATGCTGTATAAAAAAGAGTGACTGGTGTATAATAAACTAGAAGTTAGAATTGTTTAAGGAGAATAAAATGGATAAAATAGTATTTTTAGAGCCTGTATTTTGTGAAAGAATATGGGGTGGACGTAATTTAGAGAAGTTTGATTTTTCTATTCCACAAGGAAATATTGGAGAAGCCTGGGTTATTGCCGCTCATGATAACGGTAGTTCAAAAATAACAAACGGTGGTTTAAAGGGTTTAACATTAAAAGAAGCTTATGAGAAACAACCTACTTTATTCACCGAGAAAGTATACGATAAGTTTCCGTTATTAATTAAAATTTTAGATGCTAGTGATAATCTATCAGTTCAAGTACATCCTGAAGATGATTATGCACGTGAAAATGAGAATGGTGAACTTGGTAAAACTGAATGTTGGTATGTACTGGATGCAAAAGCAGGTGCTAAGTTAGTATATGGACATACTGCGAAAACAAAAGAGGAGTTCGCTGATAAAATAAATCGTGAACAATGGCAAGAATTGTTCATAGAAGAAGAAGTAAAAGCGGGAGATTTTTTCTATATTCCAGCGGGAACTCTTCATGCGATTGGAGAGGGAATATTAATATATGAAGTTCAACAAAATTCTGACACGACATATCGAGTATATGATTATGATCGTGTTGATAAAGATGGTAATAAACGTCAACTTCATATAGAGAAAACAAAAGATGTGACAAAAGTTCCATTTGAAAAAGTTACTACAAGCCCTAAAGAGAAGAAATTAGAAGGTGCTACAGTAGTATACTTAGCAGATGAGAAGTATTTCTCTGTGTTTAAGGTCGAAGTGGAGGGGCAAGTTTCTTTAGAGAAAACCCGAACAGGAAATCTCTTTACAGTCCTTAATGGTAGTGGAAGTGTAGAAATAGAAGGTAGCATTTATGATGTGAAAAAAGGAGATAGTTTTATCCTAACAACTGATTGTAGTAACTATACATTAAAAGGGAATATGTTCTTAGTAGGAAGTTATGATAGATAAAATTAAAATGAGGTTGTCTAGATAAGGTAGATAGTTTCAAAATTAAAATATAATATATATAGCTATTAACTAATGACTATCTATTTGAATTAAATAAAAAATTCAAAGATGTTTTATGCGGTGAGTAGAAGCGACTTTTTAAATCAATTATGAAGAAAGAGTCGCTTTTTATTTTAAAAAAAAGATAGGTTTAATGTATTAAATAGAGGCAAGAGGACTAGATAATAGATTTACATATACTATATAAGCGTTAACTAGATTAACAATTATAATACAGTGTAAATATGATAATAGCAACAATGATTAAAAGGTTTTCAAAAAAATAGAACTTTTAAAGTTTTTTCTATTGACAAATTAAAGAAAACGTTTTAAAATATAAGTGTATTAAAATTTAATGTGTTAAATAAATGCACAACATTAAAAACAAATAACGGAGGTTATTATAATGAAAGATTTAAAAGGACTTTATTCAGCTTTACTTATTCCATTTGACGAGAATGGTGAGGTTAAAGAAGAGGGGCTAAGACAGGTTATTGAACATAATATCAATGTAAGCAAAATTGATGGTTTATACGTTAATGGAAGTAGTGGGGAGAACTTCTTATTAAACACTGCTCAAAAGAAACAAATTTTTAAATTTGTAAAAGAAGTAGTTGGGGATAGAGTTAAACTTATCGCTCAAGTTGGATCTTTAGATTTAAATGAAGCGGTAGAATTAGCTAAATACGCTACAGAAATAGGATATGATTCACTATCAGCAGTTACTCCATTCTACTATCCATTATCATTTAATGAAATTAAACACTACTACAAAACAATCATCGATGCTACAGATAACAGCATGATTCTTTACTACATTCCATTCTTAACAGGAGTTAAAATTAGTTTAGATCAATTTGCTGAATTACTAGAAGATGAAAAAGTTATCGGTGTTAAATACACTGCTGCAGACTTCTATCAATTAGAAAGATTCAGAAAACGATTCCCTAATAAACTAATTTGGTCTGGATTCGATGAGATGTTAGTTCAAGCTGCTATTACAGGAGTAGACGGAGCTATCGGTTCTACATACAATGTTAACGGACAAAGAAGCCAAGAAATCTTCAGACTTGCTAAAGAAGGTAAAGTTGCGGAAGCTTACGAACTTCAACATGAAGCGAATGATGTAATTGAAAAAGTATTAGAATTAGGATTATATCAAACTCTTAAAGAAATCTTAAAAGTTAAAGGTATTGATGCAGGATACTGTAAACAACCTATGAAAGTATTTGATCCAGCTAAATTACCTGAAGTAGAAAAACTAGTTAAAGATTACAATCTATAATTTTAAAAAATACGGGATAGATTAGGGGGAAGGAAAGAGGAGAAGATCTCCTCCTTCCCAATTATTAGAAAAAATATTATTAAGAAAAATAGGAGGGGAGTACCATGGATAAAATAGGATTTGGTACACTTAACAGTATAGTTTTAGCAGTTTATCTTATAGCTATGCTAGCAATAGGTGTGTATTTCACTAAAAAAGCGGGTGAAAGCACGGATGAATTCTTTAAAGCCGGAGGTAACATTCCATCTTGGGCAGTAGGATTCTCAATTTACGCAACAACATTATCGGCAATTACGTTTATGGCGACGCCAGAAAAAGCATTTAACGGAGACTGGACATACGCAGCAGGGAACTTCTCGATTATCGCGATTATTCCAATATTAATTCACTACTATGTTCCATTCTTTAGAAAATTAAATGTAACGACAGCATATGAATATTTAGAAGAACGTTTTAATCCTAGTGTACGTGTAGTAGGAAGTGTGTTATTCTCACTATTCCATATTGGACGTGTAGCTATCGTTATTTACTTACCAACAGTTGCTATTACATCAGTATCGACACTTAACCCATTCTTAGTGTGTGCGGTTATCGGATTACTTTGTGTAGTTTACTCATTCTTGGGAGGGGTAGAAGGAGTTATTTGGACAGACGTTATCCAAGGTATCATTTTACTTGGAGGAGCTATTCTAGTAATTATCTTAGGAGCATACCACGTAGGTGGATTTGGACAAATTACTCAAGATGCTTTAGCAAATGGTAAAATTGTAACTGCTGAGAAATTTAGTTGGTCATTAACAGCATCAACTATTCCAATTATCTTCATTGGATCAGTATTTAACAGTTTACAACAATACACAGCTTCTCAAGACGTAGTTCAACGTTATAGCACTACTGAATCTGTAAAAGAAACTAACAAATCAATCTGGACTAACGGATTATTAGCATTCATCTCTATTCCAATCTTCTACGGAATGGGAACAGTTTTATACAGCTTCTACAAAGGTAGCCACGCTGTAACAAAATTACCAGACTTCATGAATGCTGAAGTAGTAGGTAAAGCAGCTAATACAACAGCTTTAGTACCTTACTTCATCTTAACAGCATTACCAGCAGGTATCGCTGGATTAGTTATCGCAGCTATTTTGGCAGCTGCTCAATCAACTATCGCATCAAGCTTAAACTCAATTTCAGCTTGTATCACAGTTGATATTAAACAACGTTTCTTTGGATTAAGTAAAGATGCTAAACAAGACGTTCTATTAGCTCGTGTTATCATCATTTTAGCTGGTGTATTAGGAACAATCGCAGCATTATACTTCGTAAACTCTAACCAAAAAGAAACTTGGGATTTATTCCTTAAATATATCGGACTTCTAGGGGTGCCTTTAGCTGGTACATTCGCACTTGGTATCTTCACTAAACGTGCAAACGGAGCTGGAGCATTATTAGGATTAGTAGTAGCAGGGCTTGTATGTTGGTACATCCAAGACTTCACAACTTATGCTAAACAAAGTCCATTCATCTTCTCAGGATTCTCATTCTTAAGTGCATTAGTATTCGGTTATATCTGTAGTTTCTTCTTCAAATCTACTAAAAATATCACTGGACTTACTATTCACACTAAAGATCAAGAGTACGTAAAAGAAGCAAAATAGTAATAAAGTCAGATCTCAAAAAATATAACGAACTTACAAAAAGCAGTCCTCAACCTAGTATTGAGGATTGTTTTTTGTCATGAAGTTAGTAAATTATAAGTTTAGTGACTCTACAACCCCTAAATCGCAATTTTTGAGTCGATGTCATAATTAAGATATAATTAAAGTGAAATATGTATTCTGAGGTGTTGGAAAGATGGATTTAGTAAAAGAAAGAGAACTAAATTATAAGATTAATATTGTTAGAGATGAGTTGGAATTTCAATTATTAACAGTTGAATTTGAAGCGGTAGATTATTCAAAAATTCATGCAGAGATTGTCGTTAAAAAAGTTAATAATAAAGGATTCATACTAGAATTTCCAGATTATGAAGAAGTACCTAGGGGCTTTTTAGGACTCATGAATTATTATGCCTTAGGATACAGTGGTGCAACACTTCATGTAAGAGGGGATAGGGGGAGAAGTGAAAATAAGCAGCCGGCTTCAATTTATTTTCCTTTTCTAAATAATAGCGATGAAGAGTTATATTATAATTATGCCTATCAAGATGGTATAGATTTTGTGAATATTCTAAAAAGAGAATTTCCGAATTTAGAGGTGAACGTTGTTGCTAAAGGTCAAGGGGCAGCAATAGGAGTCGTGGTTTCAGCTGTAGGTGAATCGGTGGCTAGGCTATTTATCTCAAATGTGCAGAATTTCGATTTTAAATATATTTTTGATAATGATCTTGATATTGGTGTATATGATGGAATAAGAGAATATGGGAGAAACTATCCTGAAAGAGAAGACTATTTATTGACGAGATTAAAAGAAATAGATATCTTAAAACATGCAGAGATAGATGATACGAAAGTGTATTTTGGATATTCGAATCTAGATGAAAAGAATATTATTCTTAATAAAAAGTTAGAAAGTGTGTTTAAACGAAAAGAAGTTACGGTCTTCGAATGTGAAGAAGAGAATCTTCATGTGAAGCTGTTGGAAAAGTGGTTAAAAAACAACATGGAACTTAATATTGGTAAATAATCTTAGCAATTAGAAAAAGATCCGAATCTAGATAGTTACATAAATTTATAGGAGGCATGAAGTCTTTACCTATAAGGGGCTGATAAAAAGGTCCTAAAATGTAACAAAGTTCAGATGAGAACTCATAGACGCAGTGGTTTATTGATATCTAAATTCGCTTTATAAAAGCTTTTTAGATATCTAATAAACTTTGCGGGGGTGACTCGACAAAATCGATTTCTCTGAAATCACGATTTTTGAGTCACTCCCGGATTATTTATTATTTAAGTTTTTCTATTTCTTTAGTTAGTGATTCTTCTGTTACCCCACCAGCAATTCTATTTCCGATTGTACCATCGCTGTTGATGAAAATGTGTGTCGGGAATGAACGAATTGCGTAGTTTATGATGAAGCGGTCGTTAACATCGAAAAGAACAGGGTAAGTAACTCCAAGCTCTTTTGCTTTATTAAGGATTACATCTTTACCTTTGTCTTGGGGACTTTGGTTTTTGAACTCTTTATCATTAGGAGAAGTCATTGATAGAAAGACGATATCTTTATTATCTTTTAATTTTTGATATGTTTTTTCTAACTCTGGAATTTCTCTCATACATGGCCCGCACCAGCTAGCCCACATATTGATGTAAACTTTTTTCCCTTTAAAGTCACTTAGTTTTACTGTTTTTCCATCTTTATCCATAGCTGTAAAGTCAAAAGCTTGGATGGCTTTGTTCTCGCTAGTTGAAGATGTTGTAGTTTGTTTGTTAGTTTCTTCTTTTTTTTCAGAAGTGCTAGAACATGCACTTAAAATTAGAGCACTACTAAGAAGTGTTGCGCTAAGTATTGTTAGTTTTTTCATATTATTTTCCTCCAAGACAAATCACAAGTTTAAGAAAAATATCTAGTTAATGAGATAAATGATCCACTCAGAATTAATATACCGATTAAGATAAGGATAATACCTGAGATAACTTGTGTGTATTTTAAAATGTTTGTATGTTTTTTGAATAGTTCTAATAATTTAGAAGCAAAGAATGCAACAAGGATAAACGGTAAGATAAATCCTAAGCAGTATGCAAGAATTAAAAGAATGCTCATTATTCCAGTATGACTAGATGCATACAGGAAAACACTAGCTAAGATTGGTCCGATACATGGTGTCCAAGAGAAGCTAAAAGTGAATCCCATTAAAAAAGCAAGAATTGGAGTAGTTTTATTTCCTTTTCTCTTAACTTTATTTTTAATTGAAAATTCTTGTTTTAAAAATCCTATCTTAAATACACCTAGTTGTAGTAATCCCATAAATATGATTAAAACACCGCTGATGATTTGCAATGTTTTAATATTTTCATTTAAGAATATACTGATGAAACTTGTTGCAAAAGCTAGGATGAAAAATGTTGAACAAATACCTAATACGAATGATAGTGTATTTGTAATAGTATTACGTTTATTGAAGACTAGTTCTCCGTGTTCATTCATTTCTTTTTTTCCTGCAAGAATACCGATATAGATAGGTAATATAGGTATTACGCAAGGAGAAAGGAATGATAGAAGCCCCTCTAAGAAGATAAGAACCATCTTTAAGGCAGAGCTAGCTGTATTAAAATCTGTCATAAAACCCCCTTAAAAATAAAATTTAAAATTACAGGTTTACTATATAATAAAAACGCTTAAAATGCAATTGAACTGCTTATAGAATGTGGTTAATGTTACGAATTTTGCATAATGTAACAGAGAGTTATCGTTATTATTACAAAACTGTTACAAACCTTGAAAAAGGCTTCGTGAGAACATATAATGGTAGTATGTCAAGATTATATAGCGAAGTTCAACAGAAGTTGAATGAGGTTGATGACATTTATAGTTTAGAAAAAATAGTTTATAGAAATTAAAAATATAGAAATTAGAACAGTATTTATTATAGATAAATGAGTCACTTGACTCAAACCTAATTTTAAGGAGATTGAATAGATGACTAAATTACAAAAATTAGTAGCCGCAACGGCAATCGTATCAACAGTAGGAGTAGGATTAGCGCAAATCGCAGACGCTGATACATATACAGTAAAGAAAGGTGATACTCTTTGGGATATCGCAATCAACAACGGAACAACTGTTGATCAACTTATGCAAGATAACAACTTAACAAGTTCATTAATCTTCCCTGGAGATAAATTAACTTATAACACAACAGTAGCTCAAGTAGCTCAAGCTAAAGAACAAGGATACTACACAGTAGTATTAGGAGATACTTTAGGAAAAATTGCTAACAGATTCGGTGTTACAGTAGATGAACTTGTTAAATTAAACAAGCTTTCAGATCCTAACTTAATCTACGTTGGTACAGTATTAAAAGTTGATGGAAATGCAGCAAAAACTGCAGAAGTAACAGTTCCAAAAGCGACTGCAGAAGTAACAGTTGCCAAAGCAACAGTAGTGGAAAACACTCCAGAAAAAACTGTAGCTAAAGTTGACCCTGTTCAAACAGTTGCACCAAAAGTAGCTGCAACAGTAGCTCCAGCAGCTACACCAGTGGCTCCGGCTGCAGCACCAAAAGCAGCGGCTACACCAGCAAAAGCTGAAACAAAAGCTGTAGAAACTAAAAAAGAAGAAGCACCAAAAGCTGAAGTTAAGAAAGAAGCTCCAGTAGCTGCACCAGCTGTAGCTAAAGCGGCAGAAAAACCAGCAGCAACTCCAGCAGTTGCAACAGCAGCGCCAACAGTAACAGCTAAAACTCAAGCTCCAGCAGCTGCAGCAACAACTCAAGCAGCATCTTCAAACAAAGGAGCTGCAATCTACCAAGCTGCATTAGCTCAATTAGGAACTTTCCAAGATTGTACAATGTTAGTAACAAATGCTCTTAAAGCAGTTGGAATCAACTTCCACGACTGGCCAGCAGGATACATGAGCTTAGGAACAGTAGTTCCAGCATCTCAAGCTCAACCTGGAGACTTAGTTTACTATGCAAACGGTGGAATGGGAGCAGCTCACATCGGAGTTTACGCAGGTAATGGACAAGCTATCCACGGTGGATGGAACGGAAACCAAACTGTACTTAACACTGCAAACTTAGGTAGTGGACCAGTTTACATCCGTGTTAAATAATTAAAGAATAAATAAGATTAAGAAGCGATTGGAATATCCAGTCGCTTCTTTTTTATGTTGTTTATTAACTTCGACGTTGGAAGATATCTATACTACGATATTAATATTTATTGGTTAAAAGATCCCCATGTACTTGTTCTTTCACTTCCATTATGTGTGCCAGTAGCGACGTAGTGACGCTCGCCAGAATATGAGAGATAGCTAATCCAGATGAAACCTTCTTTAATTACATAGCTATCATAGTAGATGTGCTCTCCTTTGTAATAGGTGTTGGTAACTTTTCCGAGTTTGCTTGGTTTATTTCTAACATTTATAGAAGGGACCTCTACGGTGAAATTACCAGTTTCAGGAATTCTAGTCCATTCTTCAGGTGAGTCGTAGCTAGGTCTAATAAACCCTGCGAGATAAGTATCATCACGCCTCATAATACGTGCGATACCACCACGTTCAGGTGTGCCATCAACATTTTGTTCTACAGAGGTGATGATATCGTCATCTACATCTATAACAATACCTACGTGACCAAATTTATCCCAATCTCCCCAATGCCAAATTGCTATGTCTCCTGGAGCTATTTCAGTATCCCCTTTGAAATAACGTTTCCAACCTGGAGGAATTGGGTTAGTTAGATAATCGATTGCGTTACCGTAAATTTGGAAATCGGCGAAATTTTTTACATAAGCCATAGTTAGATCTACACACTGTGCTCCGTACATTCCATCCATATCAATCCATTTATAAACATTATCCTTTGCCCAGTTTACCATTGTTTGTTGACTTGTCATAATATTTACTCCCTTATATAAAATTATTCTTTGATATTAATATTTAACTTTGTTTCTATAATACGTGTAAGTTCGTTTAAACTTTTACCTATACTTTGTAGAGTATTGTCCAGTTTAAGGAGGAAAAATACCGCTACAAAAATAGGGAAACCTACAGTATTGATAAAATTTAGTATGTCCATAAAAAAAGGTGCGGTTTGAACCGCACCTCCCTCCCTTCTATTATTGAAGTTCGCTTACTTCACGAGTAGTGTAAGTAGCTTTTTTGAACCCTGTAAGAGTGTGTTTGTCGTTGTTAAGTACTTTTGTATCAACAATTTTTTTCGCAACAGCTTCTACAGTAGCCTTACTTAAATCATCTTTTGGAAATGATAAAGTGATGTGATAAGTTTTTTTATTATCAGTTGTAAAGTAAATGTTTAATTTTTTTTCCATAATTATATTCCCTCCTAAAATTATAGTGATTCTTTTGTGCTTGTGACAATGTCTTCAATGTTTTTAGCGATAAGTTTTTTTAACTCTTCGCCAACTTCTTTTAAAGCAGTGTCTTCAGCAGTAGGAGCAACTTCGAAGTTATAACTTTTAACTACTCGTTTTTCTCCCTTAGGTTCGTTATAGTTTAGATGCAAAACTTTTTTTAAAATTTTCATAATAAAAATCTCCCTTGTTTTATATTTATATTTTGTCTTAGGCCTCTGACACTATACATATCGAAGTATATAGGTGATATTTCTCAACTAAAAAAAATAGATTATGGTGGATCTATTTAAGTTAAATTTTATTTTTATAAATTATAATTAAAAGAAAGTAGTGGAAATATGCAAGAAATAGTATTATAATATATTAGAAACAAAGGAGGGGAATACAATGAAAGATAATAGATTATTGAAAGTATTATGGGGAATTGTATTAGCTATTTTCTTATGTAGTGCTCTATTTATAGGTATAAGTTATTTTACAGGTGGAGATAATTCTACTAAGAAAAAAGATAATGAAACTACTTCGTCATCATCGAGTGATAAAGATAAGAGCAAAGATAAAGAAAAAGACAGCTCTACGTCTAAATCAAAAGAGAAAAGCGATGAGGAGAAATATAGAGAGAATAAAGATTCTAATAGTAAAGATAATTCATCTTCTTCAAACTCATCTAATAAATCAGAAAGTAATAAACCAAGTAATACTAACAAAACTGTAAGTAATACACAAAATAACGCTAATAACAATAACAGTAATAGTAATAACAATAGTAATAATGCAGCAAATAACTCTAATAAAGAAGAGAAAAAAGAAATAACAGAAGCGAATGGTGGAGCAGTAGCCCCTGGAACATTCAACAATTCAGAAGATGCACGTAACTATGCTAATGAAGAAATCAATAGATTAGCAAAAGAGAATAAGAAAAATTATAGTTATACATTAGGTAGAAACGATAAAGGTGAAGTCGTTGTAAAAATTACAGAAGGATAATAAGAAAACTCATAGAACTCTAAAAGGAGGGCTATGAGTTTTTCTTTATAGTGTAGTATAGGAAATGTGGAGAATTAAAAGTGAGGTGAAATATCTGTAAATCTTAGCAAAATATTATAAGAAGTGGTATAATAAAGAGTAAGTATGAAAAAGGATATGAAAGTATGAAAAACAACAAGTTCATTAAAATTTTAATATATAGTGTTTGTTCGTTTGTTCTAGCAGGTATTATTTTTTTAGCAATAAGTTATTTTGGTAAAGAAGAACCTACACAGAAGAATGATACATCGCAAAATTCTAAAAAACAAGAACAGGTAGATAAACCAAAAGATAAAGAAGATGCTAAAGAAAATAAGGCAGAAGAGAGTAATGATAAAACTGTAAAACAGCAAGAGGGACAAAAAACCGAGAATAAAAATACAGTTTCAGTAGAAAATAAAGTTACACAAAATGAAAACAAAAATATAAGTACGATAAATGGGAATGCAGTCGCAAAAATACCAAAACAACAAGACTATAATGGGAAAAAATTATCTAGCTCAGAAGGAGTTGGAACTACTGGGAAAGTATTTGAATCTCAAAAAGAAGCCTTGGATTTCGGGAAAAAAGAAGTGAAGAGACTGACTGATGAGGACAAAAAATCAAGACAGTTCTCTATTAGTAAGGTCACTGCAGAAGACGGAAGTTTAGTAGGTTGGACAGTAGATATTTTCGAAGATAATAATGAAGAAAAAGTAGTTTCCAACCCAAAAATGAATGAAGAAAACAAAGAATAGTAAAGTAAAGGGCGAGTGGATTACTTGGTATGTTAGAGTATTAAGTAAAAACCTCGCTACTTTTATATTTACACAAAAACAGTAACAAAGTGAGGTGGAAAAATGAGAATAGGAATAGTTGCTGAATTTAATCCGCTGCATAGTGGACATAGATATTTAATAGAATGTGCAAGAAAATTGGCTGATGAAAATAATGGTGAAGTTATTTGTGTGATGAGTGAATTTTTTACACAAAGAGGAGAAGTAGCTATAGTGGATGGCTATATACGTGCTAAAGAGGCAGTGAGAAACGGTTGTGATATGGTTGTTGCTCTACCTTATCTTGGTAGTGTTGCATATGGTGATGACTTTGCTAGAAAAAGTATTGAAATATTAGCTGGAGCTGGAATAACGCATTTAATTTTTGGGACTGAAAATGACGATGTCAGTGCTTTTGAAGAAATTTACACAAAACAACAAAAAATAAATGAAGAAGAGTATAAGAAATTATTAAAAACAGGTCTTAATCATGCTAAGATCAATAGTGTGTTATATGGTTTGGAAAGTAATAATCCAAATTTTAGTCTGGCGTATAGTTACTATAAAGCTATTAGAGAAGCGGATTTAGATATTAAAATGGTTCCTGTAAAAAGAGAAGGTCAAGGTTTGAATGGTTCGGATATTTCAGGAGAGGTTCATTTAAGCGCAACGGCTATAAGGAATAATATAAATGATGAGAAGATAGAAAAATACCTTTCGAAAGAAATGGTTGCTGTTCTGAGAAAAGGGACAATAGCATCTGAGTCTGCGTTGTTCCCGTATTTAAAATATAAAATTTTAACTTTAGGTAAAATGGGAATAGAGCAGATCTATGATGTTAGTGAAGGTTTAGAAAATAGAATTTATGAAGCGACGCTTAAAGCGAAAAGTTACAGCAATTTAGTCGAACTAATAGCGACTAAAAGGTACAGTAATAAGAAAATTCAGAGAGTGTTTCTTCATATTTTAACAAATACTACAAAAGAAGATTATAAGAAGAATTTTTCTACCAATAATTTTAGAGTGTTAGCTGTGAAAAAGAATAAAGCAGCTATTATTAGAGAGATTAATAGAGATGGTAAAATAAATCTTTATCCACTGCTGAATAGTAAAAATAGTATGAAGTTTGAACAAGATATCAAGGTAGCTAGAATATATGGATTGCTATTTAATGACAAAGATATTTTTAGAGAAAATGTACAAATAATAGACTAATCGTTAACCAGAGAATTATTAAATATGATCCTCTGGTTTTTATTAAAGGTCTTAGCCAGTAGAGGAGACGAAGTCTCCGAAACAAAAAACCACCTGTTATGCAGGTGCGAGACAAAAGTTAAACAATTGAAAAATCATCCTTTCTTGATAAAATAAGAGTAGTTCAAGCTCTAAAATAAAGAAAGGATGATTTTTATAATGGCAAATAAATATAATAGTTTATCGCATACAAAGTGGCTGTGTAAATACCATATTGTATTTACACCTAAGTATAGACGAAAAATAGAATTTAATCAATATAAACGAGATATAGTAGATATAATAAAAAGGTTATGTAAGTATAAAGGAGTGGAAATAATAGAAGGACATATAATGCCAGATCATATACATTTGCTACTATCAATACCGCCAAAATATAGTGTATCAAGTTTTATGGGATATTTGAAAGGAAAAAGTTCACTGATGATATTTGATATGCATTCAAACTTGAAATATAAGTATGGAAATAGAAAGATTTGGGCTGAAGGATATTATGTAAGTACTGTAGGATTAAATAAAAGTATAATAAGGAACTATATCAGAGAGCAAGAATCGCATGATATTTCAATAGATAAACTGACAACAAAAGAATATACAAATCAATGCTCGATTTGGAAATAAGAAAAAATAAATCCCCCCGTTTAACGAGGGTACTGCGCCCAAATAATTGGACAAAATATTCAGTTATTTTTGTTTAGTATTTTAAACTTTAAAGTCAGTAAATTTTATTACTTTTA
>CAURVX010000021.1:0-27433 GCA_963528605.1 uncultured Gemella sp. | reverse complement strand
TAAATGAAATATATGAGATTTGCATTTAAAGATTTAAATTTATATTAAAAATGAACAGAAAATTAATCTTTAAATTTGTATTAGTAAGTTGTATAATTAATATAAGGATATAGAATATTATTTCTTAATTGTTTAGGAATAAGAAAAGGGGATTTTAATATGACAAATTATGGAATTGTTGGAACAGGTTATTTTGGTGCAGACTTAGCGCGTTCATTAGAGAAAATAAAAGATGCGAAGGTGACTGCAGTTTTTGATCCGGAAAATGGAGAGAAAGTTTCTAAGGAACTTAGTGCAAAGAATTGCTCATCGTTGGAAGAGTTGGTAGGTCTAGATGATGTAGATTGCGTTGTTGTAGCGACACCTAGTAATTTACACCGTGAACCTGTAGTGTTAGCGGCTAGAAATGGAAAACATGTGTTTTGTGAGAAACCAATTTCTTTATCGTATGAAGATTGTAAGGTTATGGTTGAAACTTGTCGAGAAAATAATGTGATTTTTATGGCAGGTCATATTATGAACTTTTTTAATGGAGTACGTCACGCAAAAGAATTGATTAAGCAAGGGAAAATAGGAGATGTAATATTTTGTCATGCTGCAAGAACAGGATGGGAAGAAAAACAAGAAACTGTTTCTTGGAAAAAAATTCGATCACAGTCTGGAGGACACTTATACCATCATATTCATGAACTTGATTGTATTCAATTTATTATGGATGGTCTACCAGAGCAAGCAACTATGATAGGTGGAAATGTATGTCATGTTGGTGAAAATTTTGGTGATGAAGATGATTTCTTAATAGTTAATTTGGAATTTTCTAATAAACGATACGCAATACTTGAATATGGGAATGCTTTTAGATGGGGTGAACACTATCTCCTTATAGAAGGTACAAAAGGAGCTATAAAATTAGATTTATATAATACTAAAGGTACTTTAAGAGTAGTAGGAGAAAAAGAGAGTTATTTCTTAATCCATGAATCAAAAGAAGAAGATGATGACAGAACGGCTATTTATACAGGTAGAGGAATGGATGGAGGAATAGCTTATGGAAATCCTAATGTACGTTGCCCTCTTTGGTTACAAAGCTGTATAGATAAAGAAATGTTGTATTTGCATAATATTTTGAATGGAGAAAAAGTATCAAAAGAATATGAAAAACTATTAAATGGTGTCGCAGCTCTAGAGTCAATTGCGACTGCTGATGCATGCACATTGTCTTTAAAAGAAAATAGAAAAGTAAAGTTGAGAGAAATAGTAAAATAGAAACTAAGAGACCAATAATAACAAATACTCCAAGAGAAGTTCTCCTGGAGTATTATTTTATAATATTAATCTAAGTATCCTAATTTTTTAATTAGTTCTGCAGTTAATACAGCTCCACCAGCTGCTCCACGTAATGTGTTATGAGAAAGTCCTACGAATTTGTAATCGAATAGGTTATCTTCACGAAGACGCCCTACAGTAATTTGCATACCTTTTTCGTTATCACGGTCTAGTACTGGTTGTGGACGATCGTTTTCTTCATAGTATTTAATGAATGGTGTTGGTGCTAATGGTAAATCATATTTAGCAATTTCAGGAACATGATTTTTAATTTTTTCAACTAAAGTTTCTAATCCTGGGTCATTTTCTAAATTGAATGATACGCATGCAAGGTGACCATCAAGAACTGGTACACGAATACATTGAGCTGATAGTTTCATAGAATCATCTGGAACGATTTTTCCATCAACTACTTTACCGAAGATTTTAAGTGGTTCTTTTTCACTTTTATCTTCTTCTCCTCCGATGTAAGGGATGATGTTTTCGATCATTTCAGGCCACTCGTTGAAAGTTTTTCCGCTTCCTGAGATAGCTTGGTAAGTACAGATAGATGCTTCTTTAACACCATACTCTTTAATTGCTTCAAAGATAGGTACGTAGCTTTGAATTGAACAGTTAGGTTTTGTAACGATGAAACCTTTTTTAGTTCCAAGACGTTCTCTTTGTGCTGGAAGAACATCAAGGTGAGCAGAGTTAATCTCTGGAATAATCATCGGTACATCGTCTTTATTTCTGTTTGCAGAGTTGTTAGAAACAACAACTACTTCACGTTTAGCATAGTCTTCTTCAAGTTTGATTAAAGCTTCTTTATCAAGGTTAATGGCACAGAATACCATGTCAATTCCTTCAGAAACTTCGTCAATTTTGTATAAGTCTTCAACAACTAATTCCTTAGTATATTCTGGAACTGCGTGGTCTAATTTCCAACGGCTTTCCATAAGTTCCCCATATTTTTTACCAGCAGAACGAGGTGATGCTGCTAATTTTACTACATCAAAGTATGGGTGATTTTCTAATAACACCAATAAACGTTGTCCTACCATTCCTGTTGCTCCTAGTACGGCTACTCTTGATTTTTGCATAATAAATTTCTCCTTTATTTATATAAAATTATTTAAAAAAGAACTTCCTCTCTGCAATAAAAGAAGAAGTTCAAAAATTTTTAGCATATTAATTTAGAACTATTGTTCCTTCTTTATCAACTTTTAGTAATATTGCTTTCCAGTTATATTTTAATTTAGCAAGTTCAGTTTTTATTTTTTCAATATTGTTAGTATCGCTAACGATATTCATTAATGTAGAACCACTTCCAGAAATGAAAAATGCTGAACTATCAGTTTTCTCACAAATTTCTCTAACTTCGTGATATTCATGTATTATTTCCTTTCTGTAAGGTTCATGGATTTTGTCTCCCATGACCTTTTTAAGAAGTTCTAAGTCATAAGTTTCAAATGCTTTAATAACAGATCCAATACGTGACATTGAATAAATCGCATCTTGTAGTTTGATTTCTTTTGGCATTACCTTTCTAGCTTCTTCAGTAGAAGTTTCGAAGTTTGGTATTAGTGCCAAGAAATTAAATCTTTCATCGACTTCGTATCTTACAGTTACCGCTTCTTTACTATCAGTAGTACAAGATGAACTTAAACTTCCGAAAATAGCTGGTGAAACATTATCAGGATGTCCTTCGATTTCGTTAGCTATTGTAAAGATTTCTTGCTTATCAATAGGTGTATCTGTTAATAAGTAAGCGCCGTATATTCCAGCTACTACACAAGTTGAACTACTACCTAAACCACGACTAATAGGTACATCATTATCGATTGATATTCTAACACCTGAGATTTTTTTGTCTAATTTCTTAAGTGTAGTTAGTAATGTTTGATATACTAGGTTATTTTCATTTGAAAAACGTTCTTCAAATCCTTCAAATTCAAGCCCACTGTCTAATTTCTCGAATTTGAATGTAGTGTATAGTGTTAAAGCTACACCAAGGCTATCAAAGCCACATCCAACATTAGCTGAGGTTGCGGGTACACGAACACTTACCATTATAAATCACCTAGTTTCTCTAAGATGTATTTCTTCATGTCTTCTTTATTAATCACATCTTTATGTCTAATTTCTTTTTTGTCGAGATTTCTCAGGTTCTCGGGGATAACAACTTTTGTTTGTTCATTAAGTTTATTCATAAGAGTAAATTCGTCTTCACCTTGTGTTTCAAATAGAGAAGAGTAGACACTTTCTGTGAATTTATATGGAGATGCTGTTGATAATACGATGTTAGTATGTTCATTATCTAAGTTCTCAAGAAGAACTTTATAAGCTACAGCAGTATGAGTATCTAATAGGTAGTTATCTTTTTCATAGATAGCTTTGATAGTTTCTTTAGTTTGTCTGTCATCAGCAAATCCAGCTTGGAATTTATCTTTAATCTTAGCCAGTACGTCACCAGTAACTTCAAAACGACCAGTTTCTTTTAAATCTTTCATAAGCTTAGCGATATATTCATTATCACAACCGCTAATGTAGTAAAGTAGACGTTCTAAGTTACTAGAAATTAAGATATCCATACTTGGTGATACTGTTTTTAAGAAATCTCTGTTCTTATCATATACACCAGTCGTTAAGAAATCATAAAGTACATTATTGTTGTTGCTTGCACAGATTAGTTTGTTAACAGGTAAACCGATTTGTTCAGCATAGTAACCAGCAAGAATGTTACCGAAATTACCAGTAGGTACAACAAAGTTTACTTTATCATTTAATTTAATTTTATTTGTATTTACTAAATCGAGGTATGCAACAACGTAGTAAACTACCTGAGGAATAAGACGTCCGATGTTGATTGAGTTTGCACTTGATAACTTAATGTTTTTAGAAAGTAGTTCTTTTTTGAATTCTTCATCAACAAATAGTTCTTTAATTCCACTTTGAGCATCATCAAAGTTTCCATGAATTGCACAAACTTTCGTATTTTTTCCTTCTTGAGTTTGCATTTGTGTTTTTTGTACTGTACTTACACCATCGTTAGGGTAGAAGACCATGATTTTTGTTCTATCTACATCCTTAAAACCTTCTAGAGCAGCTTTACCAGTGTCTCCACTAGTCGCAGTTAAAATAAGAATGTCGTTTTCGTCTTCTACTTTAGTAAGTGCAGTTTTTGTTAGTTGTGGAAGAAGTGATAGACCAACATCTTTAAATGCACTAGTAGGTCCGTTGAATAATTCAAGGATATGTCCGTCTTTTAATTCTACTAGAGGAGTGATGTTTTCGTGAGAAAATTTACCTCTATATGCTTCCTCAACACATTTTTTAATTTCTTCGTCGCTAAAATCTACAAAAAGTCTTAACACTGCTTCAGCCACTTCGTAATAATTTTTTCCGATTAGTTTTTCTAAGTCTAATTTATTCTTTCCTAAATCTCTTAAAACGAAAAGTCCACCTTCTTCACTTAAACCTTGAAGAATAGCTTCACTTGGATTTAATTTTCTATTAATATCTCTTGTACTTTCGTAAATCATTTAATATCTCCTTGCTTTATCGTTGTATATATGATACAATGTTCTTTGTAAAAATACAAGTGTTTTTTATAAAAAGAACCTTAAAATTTTTTATAACTATAATTTTACACCAAAATAGGTTATAAAAACAGTCAAAATAGTCAAAAAATGAAATTTTTTGAAAATTCTTGATATTGAATAATTGACATAGGAAAAATACTTGATAAACTTTTAAATATAATTGAAAATAAAAATTGAATTTAGGAGAAAATAATTATGAAGATAGCGATTTTAGGATATGGAACTGTAGGTAGTGGAGTTTATGAGATAATAACAAATGGAAATACAGAGGAATTAAAGAAATTAGAAGTGAAGAGTGTTTTTGCAAGAAGTCGTGGTAAGATGCATCTAGCTACTGATGATATTAATGAAATTATTAATGATAAAGATATCTCAGTAGTTGTTGAGTGTCTTGGAGGACTTAACCCTGCGTATGACTTCATTAAAAGATCATTAGAGAATGGAAAACATGTTGTTACAGCTAATAAGGCTGTCGCTGCAAAATATTTAGCTGAGTTTGTTGAATTAGCTGAGAAGAATAATGTTAAGTTTATTTTTGAAGCTAGTGTAGGTGGAGGGATTCCTTGGCTTGTAAACTTAGAAAGAACTAGACGTGTTGATGATGTAAAACGTGTATATGGTATCTTTAATGGAACAAGTAATTTTATTCTTGATAATATGTATAGAAATGATCAAGAATTCGATTCTACATTAAAAACAGCACAAGATTTAGGCTATGCAGAAGCTGACCCAAGTGCTGATGTAGATGGTGGAGATGTTGTGAATAAGATTATCTTAAGTAACGCACTTGCTTTTGATATTCATGTTCAACCAGATTTTCCTACATATTCTATGAGAAATATTACTAAAAATGATATTGACTACTTAAAGCAATATGATTTAGCTGTTAAATATATTGGAGAAACAAATGTAGAAGGTGGTAAGTATGAAACTTCTGTAATGCTTTCTATTTTTGGAAAAGAATCTCAAGAGGCTGCTGTTCCTCTAAATAACAATATTATTTCTTTAGACGGGTCATTTATTGGAGAACTTAAGTTCTATGGACAAGGTGCAGGAAAATTCCCAACAGGAAATGCGATTGTTCAAGATATAGTAGACATTAATGAGGGTTCAACAAGAGTTGATGTTGTAATTAAGAATAATCTATCTTATTCAGAAGAATTAACTAGAAGAAATTATTTAATTCGTTCATCTGAAGAATTATCAGGGGAACTGATAGAGAGTGTTGAGCAATATAAAGGTAATTTCTATGTAAAAACAAAAGAAATTTCATTAAAACAACTTACTGGTTTAGTTGCTGAAGTAAAAGAAAAAGATAGTAGTTTTGTTGTCGCTAAATTTCATAAATAATAAAATGATTAGTCTAAATAAAATTTAGATTTTTCAGAAAATTTATTGATTTTTCCGTAAATAGTTATATAATATATATTAGAAATAGAAAATACAAATAACACAAATAGAAAAAGGAGTTAAAATGGTTAGAGTATCAAAATTTGGTGGGAGTTCGGTAGCGAGTGCTGAACAGTTTAAAAAAGTTAAGAATATTGTGGAACTTGATGATGCACGTCGTTTTGTTGTAGTAAGTGCTGTAGGGAAAGCAAATAAAGAAGATAATAAGGTAACAGACTTATTATACCTATGTTATGCACATACTAAGTACAATATTAATTTTGATAATATCTTTAAAATGATTGAAGATAAATTCGTGGCAATCAAAAACGAATTAAACTTAAAATTCGATATTGAAGGAGAACTAGCTAAGTTAAAAGCGGAAATTAGTAAAGGGATTGATGAAGAGTACCTAGTAAGCCGTGGTGAGTATTTAACAGCATTATTAATGGCTGAATATTTAGGATATCACTTTGTTGATGCTAAAGACTTAATTTTCTATAATTATCAAGGTGAAATTGATTTTGAAAAAACTCAACAAGCATTTGATGATATTGTAAAAGAATATGATCGTCTTCTTATTCCAGGATTCTATGGAAGTAGACCTAACGGGGAAATTAAGATTATGACTCGTGGTGGAGGAGATGTTAGTGGAGCGATTGTAGCGAATATTGCAAATGCGAGTGTTTATGAGAACTGGACTGACGTATCTGGAATCTTAATGGCGGATCCTCGTATTATTGAAAATCCACACGAAATTAAAGTTATTAGTTATACAGAACTTCGTGAACTTTCATATATGGGAGCAAGTGTACTTCATGAAGAAGCAATTTTCCCAGTTCGAGATAAAGATATTCCTATCCAAATTCGTAATACAAATGATCCAAAGGCGGAAGGGACTATTATTTCTGATAATAAACATCTTGATGAAAAACAAATTGTTACAGGGATAGCAGGGAAAAAAGATTTCTCAATTATTACGATTAAAAAACGTCACATGGCAAATGAAGTTGGTTTAATTGGGAAAACACTTAAGATTTTTGAAGACTTTAATGTTAGTGTTGAGCATATTCCTAGTGGAATCGACTCATTCTCAGTAGTTGTTGAAACTGGTAATGTGAGACCATTTATTCATGAGTTAGTTGCAAAAATTAAAGCAGTTCTTGAAGCAGATGAAGTGAATGTAACTCACGAAATTTCACTTATTGCTACTGTTGGAGAGAAAATGAAAAATACAAAAGGATTATCTGGAAGATTATTCAAAGCTTTAGGAGAAGCTGGGGTAAATATTGCATTGATTTCACAAACTAATGATGAAATTAATATTATCGTAGGTGTTCATAACGATGATTACGAAAAAACTATAAATACTATTTATTCAGAATTTAAATAATATTAATAGCTTCTTATCTTACTTTAGATGAGAAGCTATTTCTTATAATAAATTATTTTTTGAGGTGAAATTATGAAAATTTTACAGATTATGTGTCATCCTGATTATAATGGAGAGCATAGGGTTTCTAATATTCTTGCGAAAGTCGGTGAAGAAAAATTAGTTGAAAAAGGCTTTAGTAGTGTGGAAAAGATTAATTTATATGATCCGAGTGTTCATATACCAGTCATGGATAAGTTTATGTTCAATTATGAAGGTGAAAAACTAACTGAAAAAGAACAACATGATAAAATTAGGCAAAAAGAGATTCTAAATCAATGGAAAAGTGCTGATTCAGTGTTTATTTATATGCCGCTTCATAATTTTAACGTAGTGTCAAAATTTAAAGACTATGTAGATAATATAGTAATAGTAAATGAAACATTTAAATGTGAGGAAGAATCTTTAATAGGTTTAGATAACTCTAATAAACAAATAACCTTTGTAATAACAAGTGGGGGAGAATTTGATAAGTATATTCAATATATTAATCTGGACTTTGCAGTTCAATATGTTAGGGGAATATTTAGTGTAATAGGAATAGATAAAGTAAAAGTTCTACGAATAGAAGGGTTAGATTTAGCATTTAATAATAAAGAACAGTTGGTTAAAAATGCTATTTTCGATTTAAAAGAATGGATAGAAGAATTTTCGAGAAAGAATAAAAAATAAGATAAGAAGGAATAAGAGACTGCTTAATATGGTTTCTGATTCCTTCTTATCTTTATTTAATATCGAATTCAAGTTGTTTCTCTTTAGATGATAGAATTTTGAATTGACCGTTTGTTAGGTTAGCGATCCAATTTTCAAAGTTATCATAATCTTCTTGCATAACATAGATTGTATAAACGATTTTGTCGGTATATTCTAGGTTGTTTACGATAAAATTAGTTTTTCCAATTTCATACTCTATTTTACCGTTAAGGCTGTAGTCTAACTCCAGTCTAACTTCAAATGCATCTTTTCGTTCTACTAATGTTGAATTTTTTAGTGCGTTAATGACCCCACCACCGTAAGCTCTAACTAAGCCACCAGTTCCTAGCTTAGTTCCACCGTAGTATCTTATTATTGTGGCACAAACATTTTTTATTTCATTTTTTACTAGCACGTCTAACATCGGAGCTCCAGCAGTTCCACTCGGTTCACCATCATCGTTAGCGCGAGTAATTTCGTTATTGTCACCAAATACATAACAAGAACAGACATGAGTAGCATCGTAATGTTTCTTTTTCATTTTTTGAATAAATTCTCTAGCTTCTTCTTCGCTATTGATTCTAATTAGATGAGTAATAAATGTAGATTTTTTTTCAACAAATTCATCGTAAGAATCTTCTTTAATTGTAATAAATTTCTTCGTCATAGTACCTCCTTTGCAATTTATAATTTGCTAAATTTACTATATTAATTATGATGTATTATAAATAAAATGTCAATAATTAGAATGTATTTCTCATTATACTACTTGACAAATTATACTACGTAATGTATAGTATTATGTGAAAGGAGATATTAGTATGGAAGCTCAATTAAAAAGAGGTTTATTGGAAATATGTGTTCTTGCTACTTTACGTAATTCTGAATCATATGGGTATAAAATTATAAAAGATGTTTCAAATGTAATTCCTATATCGGAATCAACGTTATATCCAATCTTAAAACGCTTGGAAGCAAACGATTGTGTTACCTCATATTCGGTAGAACATAATAGTAGACTAAGAAAATATTATAAAATTACAGATGTTGGTCTCAATAAAATTCAGGAATTTCTTATCGACTGGAAAGTAATAAGTAATGCACATAAATATATATTAGGAGATGAAAAACATGAATAAGACACAGTTTTGCGTTCTTTTGGGAAATAAATTAAAACCATATTTATCGCCAAGAGAGATGTATAAAACACTCAATTTTTTCGAAGAAATGATTAATGATCGTATTGATGAAGGCTTAAGTGAAGAGGAAGCTGTATCGCAATTAGGGGATATTAATATCATCGTTGATCAAATTTTAGATGAACATAATATTGGGAAAAAACAAACAAAACTAGTATGGAGGTTTATACCACGAAAAATCCCTACAGAGCTCGGCTTTATTATTACCGTATTATTATTACCTGTTTGGATAACTATATTTTCTCTAGTCGCTAGTCTTTTTATAGTTATTCTATCTATAATATTTGGTATTGTACTTTCTATTATAGCTATTTTCATTGGTGGAATCTTATTAATATTAAAATCCCCATTTTATCTTATTCACGAAAGAAATATTTCGTATTTCTTAGATACTTTAGGATTTGGATTTGTTATTTCAGGGGCTGGTTTAATTGGTATTTACTGGTTGATAAAAATATATAAAAAATCACGTCAAAATGGTATAAATATCAGAACAATTTTTGTGAAGATTTTCAAAAAAGAGGTGTATATAAATGAATAAGTTTATAAAAATTTCTATTAGTTTTATAATTTTTGGACTAGTATTGATAGGATTAGCAACTTACTTAAATAATGGTCATATACCTAGATTTTCTTCTAATTTCGAGAAAAAGAATTATACTGTCTCAATTAATGATGTTAAAAATTTAGATTTAGATATTATTGATTCTGATGTAACCATAGAAGAGAATACTGCTTCTAAAAATATGGAAATAGAATACTATACTGCTCTAGAACGTAAAGTTAATATAGAGCACATAGGAAATAAGTTATCTATAAAAGAAAATAAAAATATTGTGGGTATTAATTTTAATTTCTTTACTGAAAAAAGAAAACTTATTATAAAAATACCTAAATCTTCTAATATCGATATCAATTCAGTTAATAAAATAGGAGATTATTTTATCAAGAATCTAGATATTAAATCTCTTATAATTAATAGTAAACTAGGTGATGTATATATAACTAATATTTCAGCTTCAGATGCTGACATTAAATTAGCAACTGGAAATTTAAATATAGATAACTTAAATAGTAAAAATAATTCTCTAAAAATTAATGTTGCTACAGGAAATGTTAAATTAAATAATATTAATAATTTAAAAAATATTAGTGTTGATAATAAAACAGGAAATACAGATTTGTCATCATCAACAATAAAAGATATTAATATAACTAATGAACTAGGAAATATTAAGGTAAGTAATCTTCCTAGTGAAAGTTCAGATAATATTAACTTAAAAACAACTACTGGTAATATTATTTTAAGTAATCTTACTGCAAATAATTCTATTACTCTTAAGTCAACAGAAGGTAATATTATAGCTGAATTAAGTGATGAAGAATCAGATTTTACAAATAGCTCAAATAAAAAGAAACAATTATTCACATCTTCAAAAACTGGAACTGTAAATGTAAAATTTTCAAGTAAATAAATAATATCCCATCAAAAATAGTTTTTGATGGGATATTATTTATTCTTGGTTATTATTTACACCGGTATTTTGATAAGTATTTGTTGTACCGACACCGGTTGTAGTATTTTGCTGTTAGTTGCTATTGTTAGCATTGTTTTCAGTATTACCATTTTCATCGGGTCTATTTTCGTTACTTACCGTTATATCATTTTTCAAATCATCTTTAGAGAGTCTTTCCGGAAGATTTGTTAGTAAGTCTTCTGGTGACATTATTGTAAGATTAGTAGCTTGATATGTATTTGCTAAGCGGAGATTATCTATTTTATATTCTTTAAGTCCAATTGCAATATGTCCTTGATAATATATATTTAATAGGTCAGTTGCTTTTGGAAGCGGTAAGTCAAGATTCTTTCTTAAGGCAGATGATGCATATAGAAGAGATAATGGACGTGGATAGTAGTAATAAACGCCATTATACATTACATCATAACCTTCAATTCTATGTGATACTATTTGAATATCATCGTTAATGAACATTTTTATTGCAGAAGAGATTTGAGTTGTAGATAGGTTATGTTCTACGTTATCTCCAGCGATATTAATAACGTCATTAATTTTTGTTAGAGCGTTTAAGCTTTTTGCTTTATCGATAAGAGCATGGATAGCTTGTAGTTGACGTTGACCACGCTCTATATCACTATCATAATATCTACTACGTGTAAACGCAAGTGCTTGTTCACCGTTCAGTGTATGCCAACCTTTAGTTAATTTAACAGTATGTTCCTCACCATTGGCATTTTGCTCATCCATGTCAAAAGGAACATATAAGTCAATGCCTCCAAAAGCATCAACTGTTTGTTCGAATGCTTTAAAGTTTATTAATACATAAAAATTAATCGGTGTATTTAATAAGTTTTCTACTGCATTTGTAGTTCCTTTAACATCATTATAAGCATGCGCATGAGTGATTTTATCGTAGAAATATGCGCTGTCGTTGTGCTCATCATCTTTTTCTCTCATAAGACTAAGTGAATCACGAGGGATACTTACCATATCCATACGTTTTTTATCTTTATTCACAGTAGCTAAGATCATAGAATCTGTTCTACTATCTTCACGTGTTTGTCCTTGAGCTTTTCGATCATCATTCATATCAATACCTAAGATTAATACTGAGAATTTTTTGAAGTTAGGATCAACCTCTTTTAAATAATTTACATTTTTATAACCTTTTTGTGCTGAACTAGAAAAGTTGAAAAACGTATACGCAGCAAAGCCACCGATTCCAAGTATTAATAGTGCAAAGATTGCCATCAATATTTTTCTAATCCCTCTTTTTTTAGGAGGTTCGCCTCCATTTTTGTAAGAGGGTGTACTAATTCTTTTTCGTCTAGACATTTTTTCTTCCATCTAATATTAGACCCCTTTTTTTTCATTTAACTTTTTTATTATACTACATAATAAGCCTTAACGCTATAATAATGCGGAAAAATAATGAAAAAAACTTGATAATTTTCTATACTGTAACTGGAAAGAAAGTTGGAATTCTTTGAAATTTTCAAATGTTTGTATTAAAATAAAATAATAAGTACAAAAAATAGGAGTGCATTATGCCAGAATTACCAGAGGTTGAGAATATAAAATTTGGACTAGAAGAAGTAGTAATAAATAAGAAAATTGTTAATATAAAATATTCTAATGTTGTTGAAGATAGTCATAAAGTAGGTAAAATGGCTATTATTAAACAAGAACTCAGCTCTTTTTCAGATAATGTCAAAGGTAAAGAAATTAAGAAGTTATCGCGTAGAGGAAAGTATTTATATTTCACATTAAATGAAGGATATATTATTACTCACTTTGGAATGACAGGGGCATTCTTTTTAGTTAAGGATATAGCTGAAATTACCAACAAAAATTATTATAAACATCAACATGTAATCTTTGAATTATCTACTGGGGAAAAATTAGTCTATAGTGATATTAGAAGATTTGGCGAACTTAGGTATATTGATGATATAACGAGATTTAAACCATTTGTAAATCTTGCACCAGAGCCATTTGATAAAAATGCCAAAAAATATTTCTTAAATAAATTGGAAGAAAATAAATACAGGGAGCAATCTATAAAAGCACTACTCTTAGAAGGGAATGTATTTTGTGGTTGTGGTAATATCTATGATTGTGAGGTATTATACCGTCAAAAAATCCATCCTCTAACAAAAGCAAGTGAACTATCTAAAAAGAAGAAGGAAAGTTTATTTAAAGAATTGGTTGATATTTTGGATTTTGCAATTAAAGAAGGTGGTTCTACTATTTCAGATTATGTTCACGCTGATGGTGGTGAAGGGAATATGCAAAATTTCCACCAAATTTATGGAAAAAAAGTTTGTCCTCTAGGTCATGAGGTAGAAAATGTAACAATAAAAGGACGTTCAAGTCACTTTTGTCCTATTTGTCAAAAAAATAAATAAAAAGGAGAATCAATGGAAAGCAGAATAGAATTTTTAAAGAAATATATAAGTATAATTATTGGATCATTAATTTTTGCAGCGGGATTAGAATTTTTCTTAATTCCGAATAATATACTAGATGGTGGGGTAATTGGTGTATCTATTATTGCACGTCACTATTTTGGATTACCACTGGGGGTTTTTATTCTAATCTTTAATATTCCATTTCTATATTTGGGATATAAACAGATAGGTAAAGGATTTGCAATTGCTTCTATTTTTGGAATTGTTGTATTATCTTTTGCAACTTCATATTTTCATGATTTTCCACCACTTGTTACAGATCCGTTTTTAGCATGTATTTTCGGTGGGATAATACTTGGAATAGGGGTAGGACTAGTTATTAGAAATGGTGGTACGTTAGATGGAAGTGAGATGTTTTCAATTTATGCTACTAAAAAATTACCGATTTCTGTAGGTGAAATGGTCCTTGGAATAAATGTTATAATCTTTATTGCTTCTGGATTTGTATTTACATGGGAAGCTGCATTATATTCTATGATAAGTTATTTCGTAGCGTCTAAAGTTATGGACATCGTTATTGAGGGACTTAATGACTCTAAATCGGTTATGGTTATTACTAGTAATTATCAAGTGATAAGTCAAGAAATTCAAGATAGATTAGGCCGTGGTGTGACTTTATTACATGGAGAAGGTGGTTATTCAGGACAAGAAACAAAAATCATATTTTGTGTAATCACTCGTATTGAAGAATCAAAACTTAAGAAAATAGTCTTTAGAAATGATAAGAATGCCTTTCTATCGATTGGGACAGTTAGTGAGGTAAGTGGAGCTAACTTTAAGAAAAAAGATATACATTAATAAAAATCCTTTGCAGTTTTTCTGCAGAGGATTTTTTATGATATAATTAGTATAAAGAGGTGGGAGTTATGGAAGAATTATATAATTATCTAATTAAGAGTGAGAAGGTTTATTTGTTAGAAAGAAGAAAAACAGTAAAATGGTGGCATATACTATTAGATCTTGTAGGTCTACTATATTTTTCTAGCGCATATGGGAGTGATAAAACTTACAATTGTTACTTAGTTAAGTTTGAAAAATATTGGGAAATACTAGTGTATAAAAAAGGCAAAGCACTAGAAAAAATTAAGCTAAAAGATAAATTTGAATTGAAAAAGAGTTTTCTTTGTGGTGGATATAAGTATAAAGTTCACCATGAAATTACGCATGAACTATACAACTATTTAAAATATTCATGCTAGTATGAGCAAAATTTGTCTAAATATGTTATAATAGACTGATGAATTTTTTAAAGGATAATAAAATGAAAATCAAAGAAATAATAGTAGTAGAAGGAAGAGATGATACAAATAGGGTCAAAGAAGCAATAGATTGTGACACATTTGAGACTAATGGCTCTGCCTTAACTAAGAAAAAAATAGAACGTCTAATCTTTCTAGAAAAAACAAGAGGATTAATAGTTTTAACAGATCCTGATTATGCAGGAAAAAGAATTAGAAGTATTATAGAGAAAAATATTCCTACGGCAAAACATGCATATATTTCAAATAAAAAAGCCGTAGACAGTAAAGGAAAAATTGGAATAGAAGCTGCGAGTAAAGAAGATATTATAGCGGCTATCAAAAATCATTACACACCGATGGATGAAGTGAAAAATGATATAAGCAACGAAATTTTAATAGAGTTAGGTTTAGTTGGAGGCGCAACTTCTAAAGTTCTAAGAGAAGAACTTTGTGAAAGATTAAACATAGGTTACACTAATGCTAAACAACTACTAAATAAACTAAACATGTATAATATTTCTAAAAAACGACTATTAGAAGAAATGAAAAAAATAAGTAAAGGAATAAAATAATGATAGGAACACCCAAGAAAACTTTTGAAATACTAAAAAAACACGGTTTTACATTTAAGAAGAGCCTAGGACAGAATTTTTTAATAGATGCTAATATCTTAAATAGAATTGTTGACGGAGCTGGGGTAAATGGAAATGTAGGAGTAATAGAAATTGGACCTGGGATTGGTTCTCTTACAGAAGCGTTAGCTAAAAAAGCTAAAAAAGTAATATCATTTGAAATTGATGGTAGACTTCTACCGATTTTATCGGAGACACTTGCAGATTATCCTAATGTTGAGATTATTAATAATGATATCTTAAAAGTTGATGTTGATAAGATAATCGCTGAGAAGATGTCAGATTGTGAAAAAATTATGGTAGTAGCAAACTTACCTTACTATATTACAACTCCAATTTTAACTCATTTAATCGAGAATACTGAGAAAATCGATGGTTATGTAGTTATGATGCAAAAAGAAGTTGCTAATAGATTAAATGCGAAGGTAGGAACAAAAGATTATAACTCATTAACAATTTTATTAAATTATTATACAGATGTTGAGTATCTATTTACTGTACCGAAAAAAGTATTTGTACCAGCACCAAATGTTGAAAGTGCAGTTGTAAAAATCATGACTAAAGAAAATCGAGAATTTGAAACTGATGCTAAATTCTTTAAATTCGTACGTTCGTGTTTTGTTCAACGTAGAAAGACTTTATTAAATAACTTAATTTCAAGTTATGGTAAGGATAAAAAACAAGACTTACAAAATGCATGTGTAGATAGTGATATTGAGCCAGGAAGAAGAAGTGAAACTCTAAGTTTGGCAGAATTTTATAATCTATATAATAATTTAACAAATAATAGTTTAATCTAGAGGGTAAAGCATGGAAGAATTAAAAACTATAATAACCGAATTTAGGGAAAAAAGAGGATGGGAAAAGTATGATACTTTAGAAAGATTTTCTAAAAGTATTTCTATAGAAGCGGCAGAGCTACTTGAACATTTTCAATGGAATGAAGAAGGAGATAATATTCAAGAGATAAAAGATGAATTGGCAGACGTGCTTATCTATGCTCTTGCAATGTGTTATCACCTAAATGAAGATCCTAAGAAGATAATTAAAGAAAAATTAGTTGATGTCGCAAGACGATATCCAGAAAAATAAAATTAAAAGAGGAGTGATACATTATCATTCCTCTTCTGTTATTAATAATGATTATTTAGATAAAAAAAGTAGCCCTTAATTAGGGCTACTAATTTTTAAAGTTTTAATATTACTATCGACTAGTTTTAGTTTTTAAGATACCTACTTTTTTACCTTTGTAGAATATTGCGTAAAGAACTGTTACTCCGATTGTGATAACGGCACATAGAATATAAATTCCTTGATAAGATAAAATACCGTGAACAGTACCTAAGGCATATGGCCCAAATCCAAGACCAAGATCTAATCCGATAAAGTAAGTAGAAAGTGCGATACCTACTTTAGTAGAATCAACAAGTTTTAAACAAACTGCTTGTCCGTTTGACATGAATGTTCCGTATCCTAATCCGATTAGTGCACCAGAGAATAATAACATAAAGCTACCATTTGTAAAACTTAACATTAATAATCCTAAAGCTAAGAATACAAAACTTGGATACATAACTGCATTCTCACCACGAGCATCGAAGATACGACCTGCAAATGGACGAGTGGCTGTAATAATTAGTGCATATACTACAAAGAAGAAAGCTCCCGCAGTAGATAAGTTTAAGCTATCAGCATAAATTGATAAGAATCCTAGTACACTTGAATATGCTAAACCAATTAAGAATGCTACAGTAGAGATGAATAATACTTTATATTCAATAAATGTATTTAATGACCAACTGTTTAGTAATTTTTTTTGTTTTTCATCTAATTGTATATTTTTTACTGGGAATAGGAAACAAGCAATTGCAACTGCAACTGATAATACAACAGCTAAAATGATTACTGCATTGAATCCTGTAATAGGTAATAATAGCATACCAATAAATGGTCCGATAGCAGCTGCTAAACTTGTGCTTAAACCGTAGTAATTAATTCCTTCACCATTACGAGTTTTAGGAATATATGCAGTAACTATTGCGTTAGCTGCGGTTGAAATAGTTCCATATGCAAATCCGTTTAAGAAACGGACTGTATCTAAAATAATGATATTTGATGAAATTAAATATGCAGCTGTTGTAATTAAATAAATTAAAGCACCAAATCGTAAAATTTCTTTACGACCAATGATTTCTAATTTCTTACCGATATAAAGACGTGCGACAAGTGTTCCAATAATATAAATACCTGCGGCAAAACCTGCTTGTGCTGCAGTAGCACCTAACTCAGATGTGGCATATTTTGCTGTAATAACTACAAAACAATAATAAATTAAAAATACGATAAAGTTAATTGCAGTTATTGTGATAAATCCTTTGTTAAATAATTTTTCTCTTTCTATAGCTGAATTGCTATCCATAAAAATTCTCCTAACTTATTTTTAATTACATATATTTATCATACTCCTATGAAAATAGATTTTCAAGTGAAAATTTTCATGAAAATGATATATTTTCAATTTTATTTTCATGAAAAATACAATTTGCTTATAATAATATATTATCTATATATGACAGTAATATCAATGTTTTAGGAGATGTATTAATTTAAAATAGTTAATTCTATAGCTATGAAAACGACTAATTTTCATTGTTTTCAAAAATGAATTTATAATTTAAGAGATATTATTAGTACAGAACTTTTAAATAAAGTAGGATTAATATATTCATAATATTTTTTGAAAATAGTTTTAATTAAAAGTGATGGCTGATATAGTGATTTGTATCATTAAATATAGTATTTTTTGAATTATCAGAATTTTTTAGAAATTTTTTAAAAAAACATATTGACAATGAAAAAAAGAGTTGCTATAATGTAAACAAGAATTAAACGTAAAGGAGAAAAAAAGATTTATGAAACTGTATCAAGTTGACACGCTACAATTAAATATTCGTTGGCAAAGCCACTAGATACTGAGTCGATCTTGTTTCTTTTTGACATAGATACGGCTCTCAGATGAGAAGTGAGTATCTATGTGGATTATTTGTGATGAAAAAATCGGGACCACATAGAGATATCTAGGTGGTTTTTTATATTATTAAAAACTATACGTAAGGACCACTAGATGTATACTAGTGGTCTTTTTATATAGATACGCTTCTAAAATTTTGATTACAAAAAATATTATTAAAGTAAAAGGAGATTATTAAAATGAAAGTAAATAAAATTTTTGTAGCATTCGCGGTATTATTAGTTTGTGTATTAGGTTATGGGTTCTTTTCAAGTAAGAAAGGTGAAGATAATAAAAAAGTTGAAAACAAAGAAGTGAAAGTAGGGGTTCTTCAATTACTTAGTCATCCAGCTCTTGATCAGATTTATAAAGGCTTAGAAGATGGACTTAAAAAAGAAGGATACGAAGTAGGAAAGAATTTAAAAATTGATCTTCAAAATGCTCAAGGTGATCAAAGTAACTTAGCAAGTATGGGACAAAAATTAGTTACAGATAACAATGATATCTTAGTAGGTATTACAACACCAGCTACTTTATCACTATCAAATGCAACTAAAGATAAACCTATTATCATGGCTGGTATTACATATCCAGTTGAAGCAGGATTAATTAAGGCTGAAGACAAACCAGGAAATAATATTACTGGTGTTAGTGATAGAACCCCAATTAAACAACAACTTGAAATCATGAAAAAAGTTTTACCTAACATGAAAAAAGTTGGAATTCTTTACACAGCTAGTGAGGATAACTCTGTAAAACAAGCTCAAGAAGCTGAAAAATTAGCTAAAGAATTAGGATTAGAAGTTAAAGTATCTACAGTAGCGAATACAAATGATATTCAACAAGTTACAGAAAGTCTTGCTTCACAAACAGATGCAATCTTCGTACCAATCGATAACACAATCGCTAGTGCAATGGCAACAGTTGTAAAAGTTACTGACGCTAAGAAAATTCCAGTATTCCCATCTGCAGACACAATGGTAGCTGATGGAGGACTATTAGGATTAGGGGTTGACCAATATCAAATCGGTGTTGAAACAGCAAAAGTTGTTGCTAAAGTATTAAAAGGTGCAGATACTAAGGATATGCCAATCGTTCTTGCTAATGAAGGTGTAATTTACTTAAATGAAGCAAAAGCAAAACAATTAGGAATTGAAATTCCAAAAGAAATCAAAGATAAAGCAAAAGTAGTAGATAAAAAATAATGGGAGTGACTCAAAAATCGTGATTTCGGAGAAATCGATTTTGTCGAGTCACCCCCGCAAAGTTTATTAGATATCTAAAAAGCTTTTTTAAAGCGAATTTAGATATCAATAAACCACTGCGTCTATGAATTATCATATACATTTTATTAAAATTTAGGATTTTTGGATCAGCTCCATTATAGGTAGTAAATAAAGTTAAAGGAGCGATTCATCAAATCAATAGAAAATAATTATTGTTTGTGAGTCGCTCCATATTATATAATCTAGTTTAGAAGAAATATTAAATAAAAGAGGTGCGGAATGGATTTATTTATTTCAGCGATTTCACAGGGAATGCTGTGGGGAATATTATCGCTTGGATTGTTTATAAGTTTTAGAGTATTAAATATTGCGGATATGACTACAGAGGGTGCCTATCCTTTAGGAGCAGCTGTTTGTGTTATTTGTATACACAATGGGATTAATCCTATTATAGCTACATTGATTTCTATTGTAGCAGGTATGTTAGCGGGGCTTGTTACGGGATTTTTAATTACCGTTTGTAAAATCCCAAGTTTGCTTGCAGGTATCTTAACGATGACGGCATTATTATCGGTAAACCTTAGAATTATGGGTAGACCAAATTTAAGTTTAATCAATAAAGATACAATTTTTAGTGAAATTCAAGGATTAAACTTACCAACGCATTATGATACTGTATTTGTTGGAATTATTCTTTCTGGATTAATTATCTTTGCTATGTCTTTATTCTTCTCAACAGAATTAGGTCAGAGTTTAATTGCAACGGGTGATAATGAGAAAATGGCAACAGCATTAGGTATTTCTACAAAAACGATGACAATTTTAGGATTAATGCTTGCTAATGGAATTATTTCTTTAGCTGGTGCAATTTTAGCTCAAAATAATGGTTATTCAGATGTGAATAGTGGGATTGGAGTTATAGTAGTAGCTTTAGCAGCAATTATTATAGGAGAAGTAATTTTCAAAGATGTATCTTTCACAACAAGATTAATTTGTGTAATCTGCGGTGCTATAATATACAGATTATTGCTAGTAGGAGTGTTAAAATTAAATATTATCGGAGCGAATGACTTTAAACTGGTCTCAGCCCTAGTAATTGCTATATTCTTAACTCTTCCTCAATTAAAAATAAAAACTAAGAGAAAGGATGCGTAGAACATGTCATTTATAAAAATTAATAAAATAGATAAAACATTCTTTCCAGGTACGATTAGAGAACAACATGCTTTAAAAAGTGTTAGTCTTGAAATAAAAGATGGTGATTTTATTACGATTCTTGGAGGAAATGGAGCAGGAAAATCAACTTTTCTTAATGCTTTAGCTGGTTCTTTCTCACTAGATGGTGGAGAAATTTTAATCGAAGGAAAAGATGTAAGTAATATAGTAGAACATAAGAGAGCAGGATTTATTAGTAGAGTTTTCCAAAATCCACTTGATGGAACAGCTCCTCGTATGACTGTAGCACAGAATATGTCTTTGGCACTTCGACGTGGTAAAGTTAGAGGTTTTAAACCAGGTACTACTAAAGAAGATAGGAAGCTTTTTAAAGAATTACTAGCGACTTTAGACTTAGGGCTAGAAGATAGATTAGATAGTGAAATGGGTCTTTTATCTGGTGGACAACGTCAAGCTATTGCACTTTTAATGGCGACTATGACAACACCTAAACTTTTGCTTCTTGATGAACATACGGCAGCATTAGACCCTAAAACACAGAAGAAGATAATGGAACTTACTCGACAAAAGATTGAAGAGAAAAAATTAACAGCTTTAATGATTACTCATAATATTCAAGATGCGGTGAAATACGGTAATAGAATAATAGTACTGCACCGTGGAGAGTTAGTTCGAGATATTAGTAAAGAAGAAAAAGAAAAACTAGATGCAAAAGCATTATATGAATTACTTTATAACTTAGAAGAAAATGAATAAGAGGAACGAAAGCGACTTAGATGTGTGATTTTATAAATTACATTTTTAAAGCCGCTTTTATTCTTCATTTTAAATTCATTTTTTGTTTTAGAATATTTCTAAATAGTGAAGTTACAATATATAAGAACTATTATTTTACATTTATATGTGAATTAAGTAAAATATAGTAGAAATTTGGTATGAGGAGATTGTTATGAAAATTCTTGTTGTGGAAGATGAACGTGATTTGAATAGAATAATTACTAAACATTTAAAAAAGAATAATTATAGTGTAGATAGTTGTTTTGATGGTGCAGAAGCTCTGGATTTTGTTAGTTATAGTGAGTATGATTTGATTATTACAGATATAATGATGCCGAATGTTGACGGTTATGAGTTTATCAAAAGGCTTCGTGAGAGTAAAAATAATACACCAGTTATACTGTTAACAGCCAAAGATACTTTAGAGGACAAAATTGTCGGTCTTGATAGTGGGGCTGATGATTATATAGTTAAGCCGTTTGAATTTGATGAACTACTTGCTAGAATAAGAGTTTTAATGAGAAGAAATTATGGTCTAGCAACTAATGTTATTCAAGTCGATGATATTGTACTTGATATTTCTAAAAAACAAGTTACTAGAAATGGCGAAAATATAGGGTTAACTGGTAAAGAATATGAGGTATTAGAGTATCTTATGAAGAATAAAGAGAGTATCCTAAGTCGTGATCAAATTCTTAATCATGTTTGGGATTATGATTATGATGGAGCTTCTAATATAGTAGATGTTATTATAAAAAATATTAGGAAAAAACTAGATAATGGAACGAATAAAACTATTATTTATACTAAAAGGGGGTTAGGATACTTTGTTAAATAAAAATAAGAAACTATCATTCTTTCTATTTAAAAAGGTGTCTTTAACTTTTAAAATTACTCTGTGGTATACTACGTTTATAGTTCTATTAATTGGAACATTGATAGGTGTTACATTTTTTGTTAGTGATAGTGTAGCTGAGAGTAGTGGTAAGAAAAAACTTGTAGAAGAAGTAACTGAGATTTCTAGTGGGGAAGACAGTTTTACACCTTTTGAAGATGGTGTTACCTTATCTGTCTATGATAAAGATGGAAATCTTATAGCTGGGGCTATTCCTAGAAATTTTAAGGTAAATGAGTTTAGTCTTGGAGCTATAAGTGAGTATAAAGATGAAAATAATAATAAATATCTATATTATGATTCTGAAACAAGCTCCACTAGATTAGGAAATGGGAAATATGTAAGGGGAGTTATTCAAGTTTCTAACAATATTACAGGGTGGTTTTTACCAATAATAATTTTATTAGGAAGTCCATTTGTTATTTTGGTTATAATGTATGGAGGATATTTGATTATTAGAAGTTCATTAAAACCTGTAAGAGATATGACAGAAACAGCTGATGCCATTGCAAAAAGTAACGATCTTACTAAGCGAATCTATATAGAAGATGGTACAGATGAAGTACATAAATTAGGAAAAGTATTTAATGAGATGTTAGAAACATTAGAAAATGCCTCTAAAAGAGAACGCCAATTTAGTTCGGATGTATCGCACGAGCTTAGAACACCAATTTCTGTAATAATGGCAGAAAGTGAATATGGAGCGAAATATACAGATTCTGTAGAAGATGCTAAAGAATCATTTGATGTAATAGAAAGACAAAGTAAGCGAATGACATCTATGATAAATCAGATTTTAGAATTATCTAGATTAGATAGTCGTTTAGAGATTACAAAGGAAGAACTTCTTTTATCGGATAAAATAAAACATACATTAGAGGATTATAAAATTTTATTTGATAATAAAAATATAAAGTTATCTATAACTATAGAAGAAGACATATCAATCTATGCTAATGAAGCCTTAATTATGAGAATGATAGATAATTTATTATCGAATGCTTTGAAATATGCTGAAACAGAAGTAACAGTTTGTTTAGCTAAAAGAAATAGAATAATTCTTGAAGTTGCTGATGATGGCATTGGAATAAGTGATAATGAGAAAAAACTTATCTGGGATAGATTTTATAAAGTAGATAAATCAAGAACAACGACAGAAGATAATTCTTCAGGATTAGGACTATCTATTACGAAAAAAATATTAGAACTACATGATGGTAAAATAGCAGTTTTAGATAATAAACCTAAGGGAACAAGATTTGTAGTGAATCTTTAAGAATTATGAAGGCACATCTTTAAATTAAGAAGGTGTGCTTTTTATTAATTTTTACAAAAATTTTCTAAAGTATTAATAATCTTCATTTAGCGTTCATAAAAGAAACGTATAATAAAAATATCAAAAGAGATGAACAAAAGTGAAATCTTCATTTAGTATTCATAAAACGAAGATATAATAAAAATATCAAAAGAGATGAACAAAAGTGAAATCTTCATTTAGTATTCATAAAACGAAGATATAATAAAAATATCAAAAGAAAAGAACAAAAATAAAAATCTTCATTTAAGATTCATGAAACAAAGATATAATAAAAATATCAAAAGTTAAGAACAAAAATGAAATTTTCATTTAACGTTCATAAAAGAAATATAAAATAAGAATATAAAGAAAAAAGAGGTAAATAAAATGACAAAAAATATTAACAACAACGAAATCGAAACGTTAGATGGAACTTACGAAGAACGTTACGAAGAAACAATGAATGATCAGTATGAATATAATGAGCAACCTAAAAAATCTAAACGAAGTTTTTTAAAACCGCTAATTATAGGAAGTTTAGCAGTAATAGTTACTGGTAGTGTTGGTGCGTATGCTTATGATAAGTATGAAGAAGGGCAAAGAGCCAAAATTCAAGAGGCTTATTCAAATATCAAGGTGAATATCCCCCCTCAACAAAATTCTCAAAATAATAATAGTGATAATAGTTCGAATTTTAATAATTCACAAAACTCTAATCAATCTATAAATGCTCAAAATAATAACAATAATAATGCACAACAAAATGTACAAAATGCAAAATCACCACAAGAAATTCGTTCTATAGTAGCACAAGCAATTTCAACGCCAGAACAAAATATTAATTTTGTAAAAATTAAGCCTGAGTATGAGGATGACTACGCAGTTCAAAATAATGGAGTACCATTATACATATATGAAGTAGAAGCGCGTGCTAATGGATTAGAGTATGATGTAGTGGTTGACGCTGTATCAGGTAAAGTTTTAAAAGTAGAAATAGATAACTAATAAAAAGAACTGATAATCTGGAAATAAAATCTAGGTTATCAGTTTCTTTAGTAGTTGATAGAAGCGGACTTCTTGTATTTAAGAGAATTGTCACTCCTCGTTGTATTAATTACTTCCTATTGTTATAAACATAATATCCAATAAAAATTGCAACTATTAAATATAGATTAAAGTTAGGGTTAGCTATATAAAATAGCATCGCCTTATAAGACAGACGCATAAGTAACCCTTGAATAATTGATGGAGCAAAAAGTAAAACTATGATTATAGAATTATCCATCTTCCTTGCTAAGAATATTATAAAAATTAATATTAGCAAAAGAATTATTATTGCTAAATATCTATTTATAATAATATTAAATGTAGCCGGAAATTTGAAAGGATTAAAAAATATTAACAATGCTATTAACAATATTAATATTGTAATTATAGTGCTCTTAGTTCTTTCATCGAGGTTACTTTTATCAGTATATCTAAAAATATAATTCATATAAAATCCACCGAAAATTAAAACTCCAACGACAGCAGCTTCTAATAGATTTAAAGCCATGAATGGATTAGCTAATATTGGTGCTAGATAAAAAAGTATATATATACCAGTTGTTATTAGTAAATTACGTTTGAAAATAGTCATATTGTCTCCTTAATTATTTTATTAATGCAGTTATAGCATAGGCAACAAAAGAAAATACTATTATTAGAAGTATTAAAACTAAAGCACTTGAATTAAAAATGAAAAATAGTGGAAGTGCTAAAGTAATACTAAGAAGCGGAGTATAAATTGTTCTTTGTATAAAATATGTTACCAATAGTGTAATTGCAAATGATGAAAATCCATAAGCTAAAATCAAAATAAAGCCAGCTTTATCACTAGTTCCATTATAAAATTTCAAAAAAAGTAGGGGAACAATATAGTATAAAATACTAGTAAGTAAAAATGTCCCTAATAATGTTTTTCTTCGCATGTTAAAATCTCCATAAATATTGTTTTTATTATTGTAATATTTTATGCAGTATAAGTCTAGTAATATAACAAAAGTAATAAAAGAATATTTATTGAACTGAGTAAAATATTTTCGGATATCCCTTGTTAAAATGAAATAATTGGAGTAAAATAAATATAATAATAATACAAAGGAGAACTATAATTATGTCAAAAGTTCATGTTTTTGATCATCCATTGATCCAACATAAATTATCTTTCATTAGAGATAAAAGAACGGGTTCTAAAGACTTTAGACAACTTACTAATGAAGTAGGTTCTTTAATGGCTTATGAAATTACTCGTGACCTTCCACTGGAGGATGTTGAAGTAGAAACTCCAATCCAAACTACTACTTGTAAACGTCTTGCAGGTAAAAAAGTTGTATTCGTTCCAATTCTACGTGCAGGATTAGGAATGGTAGATGGATTAATGAATTTAATCCCATCTGCGAGAGTAGGTCACGTTGGACTATATCGTGATCCAGAAACTCTACAACCCCATGAGTATTTTGTTAAAATACCTAGCAATCCAGAAGAACGTCACTTTATAGTTGTTGACCCGATGTTAGCAACTGGAGGTTCAGCAATTGCTGCAATTGACTCACTTAAACAACGTGGTGTTACTGATATTAAATTTATGTGTTTAATAGCAGCTCCAGAGGGTGTAAAAGCATTACACGATGCGCATCCAGATGTAGATATTTTCATTGCTGGATTAGATGAAAAACTAAATGATCATGGATACATTGTACCAGGATTAGGGGATGCTGGGGATAGAATCTTCGGAACAAAATAATAATAGGTTATTTTTTTAATCAAACTATATAAAATTTGAGAAATCGCTAGTAAATATTACAAAATCATATTATAATATGATTATGCATTTCTAATTTTTTATATTACAACAGATTTAGAAATCTAAAAGTTACTTAAGAAAAGAGGTGAGGGGAATATATGGAAAAACACACATATCTTATTACCAAATTATTTGGTTATGATATAACGGTTAATATTCCGAGTGTAATCACAACTTTAATAACAGTTTTACTTACCTTTATTATAGTGATGTTTCTAACTAGTAGAATAAAATTAAGACCAGATAGTAAACGTCAAAATGCGGTTGAATTACTTGCGTATTTCGTTAGTGATAATGTCATCAAAGGTAATGTTAACTGGAAAAAATATGGTAAAGGATTATGGGCAACAGCTCTAACAATTATTTCACTTGTTGCAGTAGCAAATACTATAGGTGTATTAATAGAAGTTAGTTACAATGAAGTAGTCTATGTCAACTCTGTAACTGCGGATCCAACATTTACTTTCTCTCTTGCATTATTAGTGATTGTCTTTACTCATTTTGCAGGAATTAAGTATAAAGGAGTTAAACACTATTTTGGTACATATACTTCTTCAGGTATAGGTATTACACCGTTCAAGGTTATTGAAGAGTTCACAAACTTAATGACTTTTTCAATGCGTTTATTCGGTAATATCTATGCAGGTGAAATATTATTAGCACTTTTAGCTACACTTACAACAGTAGGATTCTTTGGTGCAATAGCTGGTATGGCAGGAC
>CAURVX010000020.1:0-28013 GCA_963528605.1 uncultured Gemella sp. | reverse complement strand
ATAATAAAATAAAACTACTAAAGAGAGTATCTTATGGATATTCTAGCTTTAGTAACTTAAGACTACGTATTTTAATTATGTCTAGATTATTTGTTTCTAAACATAAAAATAATATCAAACTTAAAGAAAATAAGAAAAAAATCTAAGCAGCAAAAATGCTACTTAGATTTCTAGAGTAATTTTTTCTATTCCAGAACTCGACAAAGAGTAGATATTTCATAAAAGACTAGCGTAAATTAAAATATCTTGATTTTTGTAATTCTAACTCGTAAGAGAATCTAAAAAATTATGTAATTTTTCATTCATTTTAGAATAATCGTTAGCACGTAATTCTTCAGGCGATTGAACAAAAGAAAATGTTTTATTCTGTTCTCTCAATTGTTTTTCACCATCAGCAGCAATTAATAAATAAATCGATTCTGTATCGAACTCCAAATGTACTTGGAAAGCATAATGTTTAGGGCTAAAACGGACAATCTGACGTGGACATCCTTGGCTTTTCGCAAGAACTATAGCTTCTTCTGTAAGCCCCGGCATATCACCGTGCCAGTGACCAACCAAAATTTCAGAACCAAAATGTTTGAGATGTTCATCTGCTAGTCCTTGACTAGTCATTCTAATAGGGAACACACCTATTTCTCTTTCAGGACTGTGTTCATATTGGCCCCCATAAGCTACAGATAGTAGTTGTGCCCCTAAACATACACCTACAATATATTTATCTTCTTTTATTGCTTGTTGAATGAATCGAATTTCTTCTTTTGGATGGTAATAAGGGAAATTTTCATTATCTTCATCGGGTGATTGAGGACCTCCCATGATGATGAGAAAATCAATTCCATCAACTGTTTTTGGTATGGCATCACCCTCATAAACTTTTGTTATTCCAATTTCATGGCCTCTTGATTCTGCCCAAGTTAGATAAGCTCCTGGGACTTCAAAACTCTCATGTAATATAAAATGTACTTTCATTATTTTTCTAACACCTTTTTAAACTTAATGTATATTTATTTAATTTAAGAATTATTGAAAAATTACTGTTAGATTTGTTCACTATCTTATTGAATCTGTCAGGCATATAATATGTATTCTTTGTTTTGAATTATTTCAGTCAATATAGATAGGTGATGACTAGAAGCTAGTTGGAGCGTTAAAAATTAAATTTCTAACTAGCTAATATTGCTTCAAATAGTTGTCAAACAAGTCTAATTGAAAAACGTAGATTTTTATTTACCGTATTTGTTCAATATTCTTACTTAATTCATAGAATTCAATAGTTGATTATGTATTAATTTGAATCTTTTTTAGATGAAGTTTTTAATAAGTATCAAAAAACTTATAATTTTTACCTATAAAGATAGAAAGAGAAAATCAAAATTAATAGATTCTTAGGCGATACTTTACGACATGTTAAATCATTTTATCATTTTTCCATACCACTTATAGTTAATAAAATGTAATTATATCAAAGATTTTGTCTCAAGTCACCTTTATCTATTATTCCCACTCGATTATACTAAAAGTCCTTGGGAAGTCAATTATAATAAGTATTTGTATTGATTTAATTTGCTATTGGAGACGATTTTGGAGACATCTTTAATGATTGATTTCCATAAAAGTCTATACTCGTTTCTTTTGGATGATTAAATTTAATTAAGCCAACCATATTATTAGTTATCTCTTTATCTAGTCCAGTCCATAAATGAGCATAGTGTTTCAATGTTATTTCAGGACTGGAGTGACCTAATCTTTTCGATACTATAAGGACCGAGGCATTTAATTCATTAATTAGGTATGAGGCATGTGAATGCCTTAAACCTTTAGCTTGAATTATAGGAACATCAGCCAACTTTGCATATCTTTTTATTATTCTGGAAATTGTAGATTTAATCATAGGATTACCATCATAACTTAATATAAATTTCATTTTTCCAAATTTAGCTTGTCTTTTCTTCCAATCTTTTAGTACTTTTATTGTATCTTCATCTAGTGATATTGTTCTAAGACCTGCATCTGTTTTTGTATGATTCTGACGACGCCATTCATTTTTACTTTTAGCTATTAGCATATGATGAACACGAAGTTCTCTTTTTTCAAAGTCTATATCATCCCACCAAAGGGCAGTACCTTCATTAACTCGTAAACCAGTTGTATAGTATAGATATAGAAGTGTAAAACATAAATGTTCGTAAAAATCTTCTATATAAATATTACTAAGAACTTTTTGGAAGTCTTCTTTTGTCCAGTACTGAACTATGGACTTTCCTTTTGGTATAGCTTTAACTTTGAGAGATATATTATTTTTTAAGAACTGCATATCAACAGCGAAACTCAATGTTCTTCTGAAAGTGCTAAAAGTCATAGAAGCATATGCTTGTGAGAAGTTACCACCCTTATTAGATAGAAGCCATGTTCTAAAGTTTTGAACATCTCTTAATGAAATATCTTTTAATTTCTTTTTGCCAAATCTTTTAATAAGTATATTTAAAGCTGGTGTTCTAGTAGAATATGTCTGTTGACTTACCTCAGATTCATAGTAGGGGAGATAAGTAGAATTCATAAATTGTTCATAGGTCATATCATAATTGGAATAACCATTAGATTGAAGATAGTCATTTTTTATTCTAACAGCTTCTGCATAAGCTTCTTTGAGTGTGGAAAATGGTTTTCCATTAGAATTTTTTCTGGATTTCTTTTTTATTCTTTTTCCAGTTATATTATCAGTACCTAGACTGACTTCATAGTAAATTTTTCCATTATTATCAATATATACGTCTTGAAAATTTGTCTTTGCCATAAGTTACCTCTCTTTCTCTAGCAACTTAAAGCCAAGAATTTCTTCAACAGCAAAAATAGGAACTTCTCCCATTTTTTTATTTTTGTATATAGAGTATCCTAATTCTACCATGTTTATTTTGGCTTGTCTAATGATAGCTTTTGATGTAGCTTCTGGAATTTGTAATTCATCTTTTAAATATTTATAATTAATTGTTTTCTTCATTGTGTTCTCCTATTTTATAGTGTATCTGGAATTGTTTCTTTCGCTATTGAATCATAGCGACGGGAATCTAAATATTTAGAGAAAAAGTAAGTTTTATTTGCAACTATGTTAAGATATGCGTTGTTATTTATCTTTAAGTATTCAACCAGGTCTCTAAATTCTTTAAAATTATTTCCTTCAATAATATCAATGATATCGGCAACAGCTTTATCCGAATTTTGATCGGTTAAAAATTTGTTAATATCAAATCCAGCCCCATATTCAATATCTTCAGTATTATAAGCTGTTTTCTCGGGATTAGTAGCATGAGTAAAATAGTTTAGCATTCCTGTTGGGGAGTGAACCATTTCTATGTGAGCGGGAGTATTAAGTTTTTCAGTAAGTAAAGCTGATACTTGTGAGTAACTTTTTAAACTCTCGAAAAACAATGCTCCATGTTTGTGAGGTTTTTTTATTTCATTAGTTTTTTTATCGATATCTTTATCGTGCCAAGGGCTTAAGATGTACGGAATCATCATTTCTTCTAGTATATCTATATAATTTTCTGGGGAACTATCTTGATATAATAAAAATGTCCACTTGTTAGAACGTAATTCTTTTTTTGTTGTTTTATTTTTTTCTTTATTTGTCATTTGATTTCTCCTTATACTATGTGATTATTGATTACTGATATAATAGGGGGATTGATTATATATGCGTTGGTGGTCGTAGTACCCACCAACGCATATCTTCCTCGTTGCCTGCCATTTTCGCTGAAGCGAACAGCAGGCCGAGGAAAAATCATTTTTTGTGCCCTACAAGAGTATATTCTGATAAACTTTCTGAAAAATTAGAAAAGCTATATGTTTGGTATCTTCGTATTATCATTTTTTCTATTATTAATAAAGTCTCTTGATTAAGAAATTTTATTGTGATAGCATTAGTTGTTTTAATATTGAAGATAACGGTGTTTCTACTGAAGTTAAATTTAAAGTATTTGAATTTTAATTTTTGCTTTTGTATACTAGTGTTTTTAAATAACTCCATATTATCTTTGTTTAACATTTGATTTAATTGATTCTTTAGAATTCTAGTAATAACTATATTTGCATAAAGTTCATATATGGAATTTTTTAATCCTAGTTTAATATTGTTTTCAACAATTATTTTTCTTATAATAGTTGATATGCAATATACTACAAAGGATAGGAGTATACATATTAAGATTAAAATAATTGAATTTATTAATGTATTAACTAGTTCGCTAACATTATTCTGAAAAGTTTTAAACATTTAATTTCTCCTTTATCGTTGGCACCATGAATGTATGTAATTCTCCATTTAAACTTATAATTCCACAACCTTTATTACCAATTTCATCAATTGGTAGTAGCATAGAAAAGTTTTTGAAGTCTGGGAATAAATATTGCAAATTATTTGAAGATAAGTTTCCGAGTTGAATTAAACAATTACATTGTTCTTTACATATTGTCGGTATTGTTGTCGCGTCTAATCTTTGGGAACTGAGCAGTACATGTACTTTTGACTGCCTTCCAAGTGTTAGTATTTTAGTTAATAACTTAAAGAATGTTTCTTTAATATTTTTTGAAGCTAAACTTGTGAAAGCTCCGATTTCGTCAAATACCAAAACAATAGGTTTTAATTCAGATTCCTTAATTTTATTTTCAAATAACATATTCTGTCGAGTTGTTATTATTTCATTCAGATAACTTAATTCATCGCATATTTCAGCAAGTACATTATCGTCAGACTTACTTGCATTGTTTGTAATCAATTTAATTCCATATTTTTTTGCGAATTTTGCGGGAAGGTCCTTCTTACCATCAATAATAATCATTTCAGCACCAATTTTTTTAAAATAAAATAGGAATTGATGAATAAGATAAGATTTTCCTCCTCCAGACGTGGATGCAATTGCGATGGATGTTAAGTCTTTCATTGAAAATTCTATACCTGTCATTATTTCAAATATTTTGTCAGAAAATGAGTTTTCAAAACTAGATAAAGTAGAATATATCTTTCTCTTAGGAACTCCTATTCGAAAAGGGTATACGAATGCTCTACTGTTTGATATATTTGAACTAGGAAATTCTTCTACCATCATTTGTTCTTTAGGTATTAGTGTCAAAACTGGAAATAATGGGACATTAAGAACATCGAATATTTTAAAATATAAGTCTTGATTTAACTTGAAACTCGTAGGAGAATTGAAGGTAATATATATTTTATTACCATCAATTCTTGTTGAAACATTATTAGAATATGTTGATACCTCTTCACTGTTCGCATTAACAAGACTTGTTATATACTTTTCTATTTCATTCCAAGTCAATTTATATTACCTCCACATCATCAGCTTTAAAATATAGAGTGCGGTTTATCTCACAACACATGAGATTTTTAAGTTTTACTTTTTGAAATTGTTCTATCTTAACTTTTTTATTTTCGAATTTAACTCTAAAAGGTTCTGTAAGATTTTTTTGTGTAAAGTATATACTTAAGTGACTAAATTCATCTGTGTATTTATTACTTTCATTATCATACTTTTTCATTTCTACAACTTGAGTAACGGCAAGAAATTCCTCATCGATATTAAGATATTGTTTAGCTAATTCTTTGCTATAACCAGTTGTGTATGTTCTAATTTTCATAGTTTTAACCTATCCCAAAATTATTTGGGCCTTTCTATTTTTGTTTATAATAATAGTATAGATTAAAAAAGCTATGTATAAGTATGTAGATGTTCCTCTTTGAACGTTGGACAATTCCATAGAATTTTGTTATAATATTAAAAAAAAAGGAAAATAAAATTATGTCAAGAACTTCATTTATATATAGTAGAAATTTTTTTTATAAATTAGCTCAGAAAAGATTTTTAAATAATCTTTCAGAAATTAAAATAAAAAGGGGGAAGTTGACGACAAGAGATATTTCAGTAGGTAATGTAGCCGTTATATCGTCTATTAGAAAAGGAAAAATAAATAAAAATAATAAATCTTTTATTCCTGATAAAGTAGCACTGGAGATTAAAGATAATGTAAAGATAGAGTACAATGAAGAAACTAAGTATTACTATTCTTCATTATCTGAGGTATTTTGGGGAACAGTAGATGAAATAAAAAAATTTGAATTAGAATTTTTTTATTGTATTTTAAAAGATATGCTAAGTATGTTTTGTAAAACGAAAGACATGAGTTGCAGTTATGCTATTCTAATTCAGAAAATGTTAAAAAATAATATAGAATATGCAGAGGTTTTAAGTTTATTAAATGTAGAAAGTATTTATAGATTATTTGAATTACAGTATGAAGGGGATTTCCCACAAGAAATAATGTATTCTGATATGATAGAGTGGAAAGAAACGAATTTAAAAATCCCTTCAAAAATATATAGTTTTACAGCGTCAAGATTTCCAATATTTCATGATTTTAATAATGATGGAATTTTTCCAATTACTAAATTAGATGATATAATTGAAATAGAGAATAAAGCAATTCTTGAGTGTTATGAACTGTTAATAAAAAAAGAACAAATGAATTTTACTAAATACTTTTTTGAAAGTTTACAAGAGTTTGAGATTTTAAGAAAGATAACTAAAAGAGGAAAAAGAGTACCAGAGTATATTAAACAACCAACATTTGAGGTTATTGAGAAAGTTTTAAATCAGTTTATCGAGAATAAGTTGATTCCACTATTTAAAAATAACGTAGCTACAATTGAAGACATTGGTTATAGAATTCATGATATGCTATTTTATCAGTATGTGAATATATTAAATCTAATGTATCTGGATGAAACAGGAGAAAGATATGAGCTATCTGATAGTATGGTTAATACTAATTTATATAAGGTTTCTAATACAGAAATGAATACAGTTGATGTAATAAATACTAAACTAACAGAAGTAGTTGAAAAAAAGGAACATGAATTTACTAGATCGCTTTTACATGAAGATTTAGAATATATAAAAAAAATAAAAAAAATATATTTAGATTACGATGATAAAGATAATAAAGAGTATGAAAAAATTAATGAGTATAGAGAAAATCAATTTTCAATTATGTCTCCCCAGCAATTTGTGGAAAATAAAGAGAATAGTCAAATAGTTGGAATAGAATATAGGAAGCTATTAGGAGATGAGGAATATTTATTAGTTGGAGATAAGTATAATATTCTTTAAAATTAATACTTATAATATAGTGTTTTATTGTACTCAAATATTATAGAAGTACTTTTCAAGAATGAGAAAAGTGCTTTTTCTTATAATTCAAATATATAATTAATTAGAACATGAGGTATAGAGCTATATTTTCATATAGTAGTTTCTTTGTAGCAGACCTGTGAATTGTTGATTTTCGACTTACACTTTAATAATATTTTAAATCAATATCCAAGTAAATTATGATATAATAAAATCATAATTAGTGGAAAGGAGAATATATAAATGAGTAAGATAAATTCAATAGATGAATTATTTGAGTATACAAAACAGCAATTAGAAGGTAAGCAAGGAAATATAACTGTTAATTTTGCAAATCATCCAATAGTTTATTCTGGGAATGATATTATAGGAAATTGTCTTCAAGATTGGTTACCAGGTTGGTTTACATTTTTGAAAGTAAATATAAGGCCAGGAGAAAAAACACAAGAATTTCCTGATTTTATAGCTTATTTTGAAGATGAAAAATATGATGTTGAAGTGAAAGCATGGAATTATAATAATAATCCTGCTTTTGATATAGCAAATTTTCATAGTTTCATTGACCAAACATATAAAAGTCCCGGAAAATTGAATGCGTATTTTATAATTCTAGGATATAAACCAGCAGAAGATGGATTTACAAAAGGATTTACTGTGGAAAAAGTTTATTTAAAAAGAATTTGGGAAATAACAAATTCATCGACGAAATATCCTATAGGTCTTCAAACGAAAAGAAATGTTCCTTATGCAATTCGCCCGTGTTCATTTCATAAGAAAGCAGGTTTTAGAAGTAAAGAAGAATTTATAGAAGCTATTTATGAGGCTTTTATAAGATTTCCTAGCAGTGCAATAAACTTTACTCCTGAAGAATGGAAAGAAAAAGTAAAAAACCACTAAATATTTAGTGGTTTTTTAGCCAATTAATATGAGCTGAGATTAGTTTTTTAGAGACATACTTTATTACTGGAACACAAACGGTATTTCCAAGTAAATCGAATGCTTCTTTTTCTTTTATAGATGATAAGTCATAAAACTCAGGGAATCCAAAAAGTCTTAAACCTTCGGTTACAGTAAGTTTTCTAATACCATTATTAACTGGTACGGCAAGTTTACTTATATCTGTAGCAACTATAGTAGGTGTAACATCGAAAGGAGATAGTATTTTTGTGTACTCGAAAGATAACTTTCCAGTAACGATGTTATACCCCTTTTTTAAAGTTTCATCATAAATTCTTTTATTTCCAACTTTCTTTTTCGGATATTCAAATACAAGGTAGCCTTTATTTACTAAATCATCCAACATTTCTTTCAAGTTATCTGAATTATAAAATGTAGAAATCATTTCTAGTGTTAGTGGCATACCATCCATCCACTCTATTCCTATGATTTCAGCCCATTTTTTATTTCGTCTTTGCTTAAGTAAAAGGGACAATAATTCCTTCTGTTCAGATGAAATGTCACCTTTTAGGCCAATATCCCAACTATGAATATTATTTGTTCCACCTCGTTTATCTTTTATAGCTTTTCCATAGAGTTCATTGATACTATAATGTGCTAAAAGTTTATTAGTGAATTCAGTTTTTTCTGGTGGAATACTATTATCAATAACATCTGAAAGAGTAGAATAGTGCGGTGTAAAATTATCTAAACTTTCAATTTCAGAGTTTTTATAACCAATTATATATATTCTATTTCTAGATTGAGCAAGTCCGAAATCTTTTCCGTTTAAAATTTTATATTCTACATAATATCCTAGTTCTTCTAGTGTATTAATTATAACTTGAAATGTTTTGCCTTTATCATGGGTAACTAGCCCCTCAACATTTTCTAAAATGAATCCTAAAGGTTTCTTTTCTAGTAAGATTTTTGCAACATCAAAGAATAAAGTCCCTCTAGTATCTTCAAATCCTAAACCTAATCCAGCCTGAGAAAATGCTTGACATGGGAATCCAGCTAATAAGAAGTCAAAATCAGGTATTGTTGAAGGAATAATTTTTGTAATATCCGACTTCGGATTATGTTTAAAATTGAATTCATAAGCTTTTATTGCAGCTGGTTTTATGTCACTTGAAAAGATACATTTTCCAGATAGACCATATTCTTCAAGAGCTTGTTCAAATCCAATTCTTATTCCACCTAAACCAGAAAATAAATCAATAAACTTAATAGATTTATCATTTGAGTTAAGTTCTTTATATATATTATCTATTCCGATGGATAGTAGTTTTCTACATTTTTTCGAGAAATTATTTGAGTTTGGAATAGGCAATTTATCGATAGTATCTATTTCATTATCATTTAAATATATAGTGACTGCTTTTTTTTTATTTGAGCTAGTTTTTCTTCCTGCTCCTTCTCTAGCACCGCCATGCATAATGTGATTCTCCTTTAACTTTAATAATATTATTATAACAAAAAAACATTTTTTTTTCAAGATTAAAGGAACCGAGAATATTTATTAATTAGTCTATTAATAAATATTTATATTAAATGATATAATAAATATTGTAAAAAATAATTTAATAATGAATGAATAAAAGGAGAAAAATATGGTAAAAAGTATAATTAGTGATAAATTACCTAAAAAATATCTAGAACGCCATTGTTTAATGTTATATTTATATGATATTTTAGTAGATATTCTTATGAAAGCAGATGAATATAATCTTTCTGATTCAATCTTTGCTGGTGATTTAGCAGAGGAAAATTTAAGTTTTGATGATTTAGAAGAGAGAGAGAGTTTAGAACTAGGAACAGAATTAGTGGGACGACATTTCCTATTTTCTATATTGAGAGATATGTGTTATTATCTATGTGAATCTCTTAGTTGTATAGAACGAGGAAAAGTAACAGTAGCATATACATTAGCAAGGAAGCCATTGCAGGATAATTTATATTATTTATGCTGGCTTTTAGATAATCCTATTGATCTTTATGAAAATATGAAAAATAAAACACCTAATGAATATGATGTTAGTTTGTTAAAAGGGAAAAAAGAAAGTGTTAAAGCTATGTATGGAAGAGTTATCGAGAAAATTAGTGAGAGCAAACTAATAGACTTTGAATTATTTACTCCTGAATTATTATACGAATTAATTTATGATAGAACTAGTAAAAGTGGTCTTAGTCAAGTTTTTGATAAGTCAATACATCTTGTAACTGGAAATAAACATTATAAAACGGAAAGAAAAAATTTAAATTTTATTTTTGTAGATGACAAGATATGGGATGAGTTCTGGGAGTACTATTATATAAAACTTCCATTTATACTAATGTTTATTGTGGAAGTTGCTATAAAGAATTTTGAAATTATGTTATTAATTCCAGAAAGTATATGTAAAATTAATAAATTGATAAGAGAATTAAAATTTTCTATCGCTTTAAATTTTGAAGAAAAAGATAGTTTTGAGGAACTTTTAGAATATACAATTAAACATTCATTGACTATTACATGTGATGAATGCAAAAATAATGTATTGAGTTCTGAAGATTCTATTAGAGAATTTAAAGAAGATTATTTATATACTTGTTCTAATTGTAAAAATATAGAGAGAATAGGTCAATATTATATTTCTGATGGATTTCTTAAAGAGCAATTAGTATTGGATGTAAGTAAGGAAAATAATATGTATAATCTAAAATCAAAATATAGGCGAAAACAAAGTGAAAAGTAATATAAGAAAAATAATAAAAGCATTATTTGAGTAGAATAATGCTTTTATTATTTTTTAAGAAATTTGTTATATGAAATTTTAATTTTACTATAATTATTATTAAGAGAAAACTTACAAAATAGTAAGTTTTCTGGAGACAGTTTGGAGACACTTTAAATTGTTTTATATTAATTTAAGTCTCTATATAACTATTAAAATACTGTTGAAATAGGGATTCTTAGCTCAAGTCACTCTTGTTCATTATTCCCACTCTATTGTTGCCGGAGGCTTACTTGTAATATCGTAGACTACGCGGTTAACGTGAGCAACTTCGTTTACGATACGAGCTGAGATTTCTTCAAGTACTTCAAATGGAATGTGAGCCCAGCTTGCCGTCATACCGTCGATACTTGTTACGGCACGAACTGCTACTGTGTAATCATATGTACGAACATCTCCCATAACTCCTACTGAGCGAATATCTGGAAGACATGTGAAGTATTGCCAGATTTCTCCTTCTAATCCACGTTTAGCGATAACATCACGTAAGATGAAGTCACTGTCACGAACGATTTGAAGTTTTTCATCTGTTACTTCTCCAAGAACACGGATACCAAGTCCTGGTCCTGGGAATGGTTGACGCCAAACGATTTCGTGTGGAAGACCAAGAGCTTCACCTAATGCACGAACCTCATCTTTGAATAGAGTGTTAAGTGGCTCGATTAGAGAAAAACGCATGTCTTCTGGTAATCCACCTACGTTGTGGTGAGATTTGATTGTTTGAGCATTCTTAGTTCCAGATTCGATAACGTCAGTGTAAAGAGTACCTTGAGCTAAGAATGGAACATCGTGAAGTTTAGCACATTCTTCGTCAAATACATAAACAAATTCATTACCGATAATTTTACGTTTTTGTTCTGGATCACATACACCTTTAAGTTTTCCAAGGAATCTATCTTTGGCATCGACTTTGATTAGATTCATGTTGAATCCACCTTCGATTTCTTTACTGAATGTGTTCATTACAGCTTCAGCTTCACCTTTACGAAGTAAACCGTGATCGATAAACATACAGATTAGTTGATCTCCGATTGCTTTATCTAGTAGGGCTGCAACAACTGATGAGTCTACACCACCAGATAATGCACAAAGAACTTTTTGATCTCCAACTTCTGCACGGATTTCTTCAATTTTTTCATCGATGAAGTTTTGGATAGTCCAGTTTTCAGTACATTTACATACATTACGGATGAAGTTTTTAATTAAATCATAACCGTATTCTGAGTGACGTACTTCTGGGTGGAATTGGAAGCAGTAGAAGTCTTTTTCTACGTTTTCAGCGGCAGCGATTGGACAATTATCACTTGTCGCTATTACTTTGAATCCTTCAGCAAGTTCAACAACTTTATCAGAGTGACTCATTAATACTTGTTGAGTTGCAGGAGTACCTTCGAATAATTTAGCTCCTGGAGTTACGTCAACGTTGTGAGCTCCGTATTCTCTACTTGTAGCAGATTCTACTTTTCCTCCTAGTTTGTGTTGCATAAGTTGCATTCCGTAACAAATTCCTAATACAGGAATACCTAGGTTGAAAATCTCGTCATCAATTGTAAGAGAGTTTTCTTCATATACTGAGTTAGGTCCACCTGAAAGGATAATTCCTTTAGGGTTCATTTTTTTAATTTCTTCAATAGAAATTTCATTGTCATGTAGCTCAGAATAAACACCAAGTTCACGTACACGACGAGTGATAAGTTGATTATATTGACTACCGAAGTCAAGAACTAATATAAATTCGTGTTTCACGGGTTTCCTCCTAAAATATACTTTTATTAATATAAACTATTATATCAAGAAGTCTAAGATATGTAAAATCTTAAATGTTAGAATTTTTGTGGATTTTTTTTGTAGAATATTGATTTTTTAGCAAAAAAACAGTTTAAAACGAACTTTAAGTTTATGAAAAGGAGCAAAAATTCGTAAAATTAGATTTTAACTTTTTTAAAAAAATGATAATTTTGATTTATACGAATTATAGGCGAGAGAAAATTTTATAAAATTTTTTTGTAAAATGTTATAATAAGTTTATAGAAAGTAGGAGGAAAAATAATGGTAAGAGCATATATTGGAACATATACCAAGGCAACTAGCGAAGGAATATATTTAGTTGAGTTATCTGAAAAAGGAAAAGTACTAGAAGTTAGAAATGTAGCAAAAGTTGACAATCCAACATATTTAGCATTGTCTAATGATAATAAATATTTATATAGTGTATCAAGAGTAGATGGGAAAGGTGCTGTTACAAGCTTTAAAGTTGAAAAAAATGGTGATTTGAAAGAATTAACATCAGTTGCCCAAGAAGGGAATCCTCCTTGTTATGTAGAGTTAAACTCGGATAAAAATACTTTATTGTCAGCGAACTATCATTTAGGTACGATTGATAGTTATTCTGTTGAAAATGGTGAGCTTGTGAAACTTCTGTCAACAGATCATCACGAAGGAAGTGGAGTACATGTGAGACAAGAGAAACCTCATGTGCATTTCTCAGGGTTTACCCCAAGTGAAAAATATGTTTTCTCTTGTGATTTAGGGACTGATGAAATTACATCATATAAGCTTAACGAGGGAGTTCTAGAAAAAGTAGCCACTTTTAAAGTTAAAGATGGAAGTGGAGTTCGCCACATAGTATTTAGTAGTGATGAAAAACAAGCTTTTGTTATGACAGAACTTACTAGTGAGGTAATTGCGTTTGATTATGATGGAGAGGGAAACTTAACAAATCCAACATATTATCCTACATTAACTGAAGATTTTTCATTAGAAAATAAAGGTAGTGCGATAAAAATTTCAAATGATAATAGATTTATCTATGTTTCTAATAGAGGACAAGATGCGATAGTTGTTTTTGAAAATACAGAATCAGGTTTAAAACAGCTTCAAACTATTAGTACTGAAGGACAAGGTCCAAGAGATTTTGACCTATCAAAAGATAATTCTTTAGCAATTGCGACAAATGAAAATAGTGGAACAATTACTGTTTATACTGTTAATAAGAAAACAGGAGAGCTAACTGTTGTTACTTCTGAGGTAGTTGTACCTGAGGCAGTTTGCGCTAAGTTTATATAGAAAAATACCTAAGGTGAGGATGATCTCATCTTAGGTATTTCTTTTATGAATTTCGTTTTTTAACGACGAAGAATGGTGCCCCGAAATTACAATATTCTAGTATGTAATCTTCAAGGTTGTTTATGTTCTTAGGATTGTTGTTATCCTTTGTTAAAATGAATCCAGTAAGCCGTAGTTTTTCGTGAGAAATATCTCCTACGATATATGGTTTATTTTTTAACACATCTACTAGTTTTTCTTCAAATGTTTCTTTTTGAAAGGCATCTTTGAAGTTGTAAATAAGCTCATAAATTGTACCATCAACTTCGAAAACTAAATTGTTTTGCTCCATATTTAATCCTTTCTAACAACTTGTCTCATAACGTATAGCGCTGCAAAAACAAGTGTGTAAATTGCAAGTATACCCGTAGCGAAGTATTTCGTACGATCTATTACAATAGTAGTTTTTTCGTAATTATCTTTCTTATCAAAGTTATCATCATTGATGAAGTTTGATTTGATTTTTTCCAGGTTTCCTGTATTATCGTTAGAACTAAAATCAGAGAATACTGTTCCTTCATTCGCAGAAATTGTTTCGTATTTTTGGAATAAAAGTATTTTTTTATTCATTAGAAGGTATGTTACATCTTTAATCGAATGTTTTTCATAGAATAAGTCGTAAATATCTTCATTGAAAGTAATACGTTCATTGTTTATAGTATATGTTCCCGCTTTAAGGGCTAGTTTGTAGTTATAGTTTGAGAATAGATAATCGTAAGTTTTTTGCAGTTTATCAAAATAAGTAGCTTTATCATCACTTTGGTTTAATACGGTGATAATTAATTTAGTATTACCACTGTACGCGTAAGTTACACTATTTTTGTCAGAGTAATCTAAACCTAAAACTCTAAACTTATCTGATTCTTTAAACTCAACACTATTGTTAATTTTTTCTCCAGATGCCAAAGTATGTTCTGGATTTTTTGTAATTTCTGTAATCTCAGGATAATTTTTTAGAATTAAGCTAGTAAGGTACGAGATATTCTTCGCAGTACTAGTATTATTCCCATCGTTATCTAGTGATTCTAATTTTGTGTCATGTAGTGACATAGAAGCTAATGTTTCTTTAGCCTTATCAAGAGTTACGTTAAAGTGAGTGAATACAGCTTGATTTAAGCTATTAGAATTTTCATTTTCTAATAGGAAGATTGCATCTTTAACTGTAATTGACGATTCTATTTTATATTTAGAAAGAATGTCATCTCCACTAGCAATATTAATTTTCTCATCTAACGTTATTTTTTTATTTTTCAAGTTGTCAGTAAGTAGGTAAAGTGCAAGGTAGTTTGGTAATTTACCTACTGATACTTTTTCATTTTCTCCACGTTTAGAAATGATTTTCCCCGTGTTTAATTCCGAAACTACAAGATGCGCATTAACATCGCTTAAGTTCGTAACTGCGTTGTTATCTAGAAAGTTATCATCAGCTTTCGAGAAGTTTGGAACTAAAAATACAAGAAGTAAAATCAAAATACCAATTTTTTTCAATCTCATTATTTAAAATCCTTTATTTTAAAATTGTCTAATTTAGAATATTAATATAAAATTAATGTTCCATTTAAACACATACCTTTTAGTATATTACAAAATAGCGAAAAATTCCAATAAGAAGAAAGGAAAATTTTAGAATTTTTAATTGGAAGTATGTAGTGTAAAATTATATTTAACATAGAAAAATTTGAAAGTATTAGATTACATGTTATAATTAGATGATATTTGATTAAATTAAGAGAAAGTTGAGATTTAAGATGAAATACGATGTGATTGTGATAGGTCTTGGAAGTGCAGGGCTTATGATAGCGGATAGACTTAATGATAGTGGTTTAAAAGTATTAGTTCTTGAGCAAAATAGGCGCGCAGGAATAAAATTACTTCTTACTGGTAATGGACGTTGTAACGTTATGAGTAGTGACAATGCAGAAGATTTTGTTGCGGCTGTGCATAATGGTAGATTTTTAAGAAGTGCATATCATAAATATAATGTTAAGAAGTTCTTTGATAAGCATAATTTGAAATTAAAGCAAGAAAATAGAAGATTATATCCAGCGAGTGAAAAATCTAGAGATGTTGTTAATGCGTTTAAAATAGATCATGCGAAGATTAACTATAAAGAGAAAGTAGAAGATTTAGTATTCGAAGAGGACAAACTAGTAGGTGTAAAAACAAATGTTGATACGTATTATGGAAAAAATGTTGTAGTTTGTGCTGGAGGAAAAACATACCCTCAGAGCGGAAGTGATGGTTCATTACATAGAATTCTGAAAAAACATGGTGTGAAGATTACTAAAATATATCCTAGTGAAGTAGCCTTAGTTTTTGAAGATTTTAGAGAATTATCTGGGGTTGCATTACAAAATGTAAGAATGTTCCATAAAAAAAATGAAAGAAGCGGAGATCTTCTATTCACGCATAAAGGACTAAGTGGGCCATTATCAATTTCAATGGGGGAATTCGTAGCTCGTTATCCAGAGGATAAATTTTATCTAGACTTTTATCCTGACCTTAATGAGGAAGAGCTTTTTGCTAAACTATGGGAAGATAATAAATTCTTGAATGGAAAATTACCGAAGAGTTTTTATAACTTTATGATTGAGAAACATTTCCCAGAAAATGTTAGTAAAAAAGAGTTAAGAAAATTTGTAACTAAAATCAAGCGTTATGAGTTGGTTGATGTTAAGACGATGCCATTAGAATATGCCTTTACTACAGCAGGTGGAGTGGATCTTAAAGTAGTGAGTCCGAAGACATGTAGTCATAAAAAAATAGAGAATTTATACTTTGCAGGAGAAATTCTAGACTTACATGGAGAAATCGGTGGTTACAATCTTATGATTGCTTGGTTCACGGGGATGATAGTTGCAGATGCAATTAAAGAGAAGTACGGAATAGAATAAAAAATAACGCTAATAGCGACATCTTAAGTCTCTATTAGTGTTATTTTTTATTTACTTTTATTCAGAGTGGTAGTATAATAGTTTTATTGAATTTGAAGATGAAAGGTAAAGACAAGTGAAAAAACATTTTAAAAAAATATTGGCAACACTGCTGATTTTAGTAGTTGTTGCATTTGGTTTTGTTGGAAACTATTTTTATAACTTTGGATTAAATCCGAAGGTAGATAAGAGTGCTATCGTTAATCAGGATAGTGATGGAAGTAAAGAGGATAAAACAGCTTTAAACAAGTGGTTTGATGAGACGAAGCAAACTGTTGAGATGGAGTCTGTTACTAAAAATAAACTTGTAGGATATAAATTTGTTAATCCGGATGCTAAAAAATGGATATTTGTAGTTCATGGATACACTAGTGACGCTAAGAAAATGGTTAATTATATCAAAAAATTCTACGACATGGGTTATAGTGTTTTTGCACCTGATTTAATAGCTCATGGGAATAGTGAAGGTGAGTTTATTTCTATGGGTGGTTACGACTCTGATGATTTAGTTAATTGGGTCAAGAAAATATCATCAGAAAATAACAATGCTGATACTGCATTATTCGGAATTAGTATGGGGGCAGCTACAGTAATGAACGCAGTAGGTAAGGATTTACCATCTAACGTAAAAACTTTTATTGAAGATAGTGGTTATGTGAATTTAAAAGTAGAGTTCACATATCAGTTGAAAAAATTATTTAATTTACCGAGTTTTCCTGTAATTCCGGCAGCGAATACAGTGACGAAGATAAGAGCTGGATATTTCTTTGGTGATGTAGATGCAACAAAAGCTTTGAAAGAAACTAAACTTCCAGCATTAGTACTACATGGTGAAGAAGATGGTTTTGTTCCGTTAGAACATGGGAAAGCTGCTTATGATCTAATAACTTCAGATAAAGAATTCCATAGTTTCCCAGGAATGAAACATGTTCAGGCTGAAAGAAAATTCAGAGAACAATATTGGAATATTGTAGGGGAATTTTTAAAGAAACATTTTGAATAAAGAAAAAAGGCGATTGATTTAAAATCAATCGTCTTTTTTGAGGAATAATTTTATGAAGAGCTTAATTTAATATAATTAGTTACTCACCGATAATAACTAATTCTTTGTTGAGTTTGTTTAAAACTTCGCAACCATCCTCTGTAACAAGAACTAGGTCTTCGATACGAACACCGAATTCTCCTGGAAGATAAATACCTGGTTCGATAGAGAAAATCATACCTGGCTCACATTTAGTTTCATTGATACTAGAAATATCTCCATATTCATGACATTCTAATCCAATGTGGTGACCTGTACGGTGTGTGAAAAATTCTCCATATCCTTTTTCTGTAATATAATCACGACAAGCCGCGTCTATATCGCAGAATCTAACTCCTGGTTTAACAGTAGCAACTCCTCGTTTTTGAGCTTCTAATACTATTTCAAATACTTCACGTGCTTTTTCGCTTGGTTGTTTCCAAAATACAGTACGTGTCATATCTGAACAATAATTATCTTTAATCCCACCCATATCGATAATTATAGCCTCTCCTGGTTTTACATATCTATCTCCTACAGTACCGTGAGGATTAGCTCCGTTAGCACCGTAAGCGATAATAGGATCGAATGATAATCCATCGACTTTTAATTCTTCATGAATAGCAAGCAAGTCTTTAGCTACATCTTTCTCTGATTTTCCTTCAGAAATACAATTTATAACTCTTTGGCAGGCCTCGTCGTTTAGAATAGAAGCACGGCGCATAAGTTCTTTTTCTTCATCATCTTTAATCATGCGAACATAATCGACGATTTGAGATACATCTACAAATTTGTTTTCTGGTAGATGATTCATAAGAGGTAATAGGAATCGAGCAGGAAGAACTTTATCTATACCTATAACAGAATCATTTGGTATGATTTTTGCTAGTAGTTCAATAGGATTATCAGTATCAGAATAGACTACTTTTTCTAATCCTAAATCTTTTTTAAGTGGAAAAAGAGCATTGATGAATAGTTTGTGATCGCCATTTTCATCAAGTAGCACTGCAAAAAATCTTTCACCTGGGTGCTCTAAGTATTCAGTTAGATAGAAAATTGAATAAGGATCGCTAATTAAAGCTTGGTTGATTCCTTGTTGTTTCATTTTTTCTAAAATCTTGTTAGTTCTTGAAAGTTTCACTTTTCTCTACTCCTTTTTTGTCTTATAATCTTTAATATAATTATATCACTAATATTAATCGATTGCAAAATTGTTATATAGATGATTGTTATGGATTTTAAGAAAGTAATTGAATATTAAAAAAAGTTGAGATATAATAGAAGAGTAGTATAAATATCGCTAATTAATTTATTTTTAAGAAGTAAAAAATACAACTGTTATGCGATATAAATAAATTGTAAACAAATACACAACAGGAGGTATTATTATGGGGGAATTAAGGAGTTTATATCCTGAAATTAAAGAAAATTTCTCTAAAATGTTAAAGGTCGATGAGACCCATACTATTTATTATGAGGAGAGTGGGAATCCTCAAGGTGTTCCGGTAGTTTTTTTACATGGTGGACCAGGTTGTGGAACATCAGCAAGTGCTAGACAATATTTTGATCCGGAATTCTATCGAATTATATTATTTGATCAAAGAGGAAGCGGAAAGTCTACGCCTCATGCATGCTTAGAGAATAATGATACTTGGCACATTATTGACGACATGGAGAAAATAAGGGAAGATTTAAACGTTGATAAGTGGTTAGTATTTGGAGGAAGTTGGGGTTCTACCTTAGCACTTTGTTATGCTATTAAACATCCAGAGCGCGTGTTAGGTTTAGTATTACGTGGTATTTTCCTAGGACGTAGAGAGGATATATTATGGATTTATGAAAAAGGTGGTGCGAGTAATATACACCCAGAAGCATTCGAGAGATATGAAAGAATAATACCTAGAGATGAACGTCGTGATATGGTCCGTGCGTATTATAACCGTCTAACAAGTGAAGATAGACAGACAAGAGAAATCGCAGCAAAAGAGTGGAGTATGTGGGAGGGAAGTCTTGTCACACTCCATCCAGATCCTAACTTGGAACAAAGTTCTGGTGATATTCACTTTGCAGTTTCAATGGCGACTATTGAATGCCACTTTTGGATGAATAATATGTTCTGGGATGACGATGATTGGATATTAAACAATATTGAAGTTATAAAAGATATTCCTACAACAATAACTCATGGCCGTTATGATGTTGACTGCCGCGTTGTGGGTGCTTACGAATTAAGTAAAAAGTTAAACAATTGTAAATTAGATATTGTTGTAGCTGGTCACTCTGGAGGAGAACCAGCGATAGTGGATTCATTGGTAAAAGCAACTGATTATTTCAAAGATTTATTAAAATAATAACAATAGTATGTAGACTATAGATGTTGATTCTATAGTCTATTATTTTGTATTGGTAATTGATGAATTTAAAAATCTAGGGGGTTGTCCCAAAAGACCTAAATTTTAACAAAGTGTATATGAGAACTCATAGACGCAGTGGTTTATTGATATCTAAAATCGCTTTAGAAAAGCTTTTTAGATATCTAATAAACTGTGCGGGGGTGACTCTGAAAAATCGATTTCTCCGAAATCAAGATTTTTGAATCACTCCCTAGTGAAATGAGATTTATAATGTGATAGAATAATAAGTATGATAATTGTGAAGGATTATTTTTCGATGAACCTTTTCACGATTAGTTAGAAAATTCATATAGAGGTTATATATGAAATAATGAAGGAGTTAGGATAATGGATATAAAAGAGAGAGTTTCTAAGTTAAGAGCATTAATGGAAAGAGACGGAATTGATGTCTATATGGTTCCAACAGCAGATTTTCACAATAGTGAATATGTAGGAGAGCATTTCAAAGCTCGTGCATTTATGAGTGGATTTACTGGTTCTGCAGGAACACTAATTGTTACTAAAGATTTTGCAGGTTTATGGACAGATGGGAGATATTTCTTACAAGGAGAAAAACAATTAGAAGGAACTGGTATTGAGTTGCAAAAAATGCGAGAACCTGGAGTACCTACTATCGCGGAGTTTGTCATTGAAAACACACCTGAGAATGGGGTATTAGGATTCGATGGGCGCGTTGTGACTTTTGGTGAAGGGAAAGTCTTGGCTACTAAATTAAAACGTAAAAATGCTACAGTAAAATATGATATTGATTTAGTTGATGAGATTTGGGAAAATCGTCCGGTACTATCAGAGAAACCAGCATTTTATATGAATCTAGAAAGAGCTGGGGAATCTGTATCTAGTAAGCTTGAGCGAGTTCGTAAAGAAATGCATGAAGTAGGAGCAAATATTCATGTTATCACTACACTTGATGATATTGGGTGGTTATTAAATATTCGTGGTATGGATGTTGATTATGTACCAGTATTATTAAGTTATGCAGTTGTTTATGAAGATAGTGTTGACTTATATGTAGATGAGAGAAAACTATCTGATGAAATCAAAAAACACTTGGCAGATCATAATGTACACATTAAACCATATAATGATATTTATGAAGAAGTGAAACAATTTTCAGGTAATGATGTTGTCTTAGTCGATCCTGAGTGCTTAAACTATGCAGTATTTAATAATATTCCAAAAGAGATAAGACTAGTGGAAAGACGTAACCCGACAATTTTAATGAAAGCTATAAAAAATGAAGTTGAATTACAGCATACTATTAAAGCTCATGTGAAAGATGGTATTGCTCATACGAAGTTTATTTATTGGTTAAAACAACTGGTAAAACAAGGTACAAGTGAACAAGAAGATGAACTTTCGGCATCTGCGAAACTTGTAGAATTTAGAAAAGAACAAGGTGGCTTTATTTGTCCTAGTTTTTCTCCGATTTGCGGTCATGGTGAAAATGGAGCTATTGTGCACTATTCATCTTCTGAAGAAACTTCTATTCCACTACGTACAGGTACTTTCTTCTTAACTGACACTGGTGCACACTTTGAAGAAGGTTCAACTGACATCACGCGTACTACAGCGATGGGAGAAGTTAGCGATAAATTAAAATACGATTATACACGAGTGCTTCAATGTCACCTGCGTTTATCAAGATTAAAATTCATGGAAGGTGTGTCTGGAGCTAATGTGGACTTATTCGCTCGTGCTCCATTATGGCAAGATTATGAGAACTTCAACCACGGAACAGGTCATGGTGTAGGTTACTTAGGTAATATTCATGAAGGACCTCATGGTATTCACTGGGGAATCTACCGTGCAGCTGAACCGTTTAAACATGGTATGGTAGTTACTAATGAACCGGGATTATACATCTCAGGATCTCATGGTATTCGTTTAGAGAATGAACTTATTGTTAGAAAAACAGTAAAAAATGAATATGGTCAATTTATGGAATTTGAAGTGATGACATTTGTACCATGGGATTTAGAAGCTATTAATCTAGATATGCTTACAATTGAAGATAAATATGAATTGAATAAATATCATGCGAAAGTATTTGAAGTATTAGCTCCATACTTTGCAGGTGATGAGTTAGAATGGTTAAAACAAGCAACTAGAGAAGTCTAATTTCTATGAGGACTGACAAAAAGGTCCTAAATTTTAACAAAGTGCCTATGAAAACTCATAGATGCAGTGGTTTATTGATATCTAAGAAAAAGTGATATAATAGATTATGTGCAATTAAAGAAATAATTAGCAAATAAAGAGAAGAAGTCGAGGAAAATCAAATGGATTTAAATATACAATTAAAAAAATATGCTCAGCTTATTGCGAAAGTTGGATTAAATGTTCAAGAAGGTCAACCGGTATTAGTTCGTGCTAGTACTGAAACACGTGAGTTTGTAGCGAAAGTTGTAGAAGCTTGCTATGAATTAGGAGCAAATAGAGTATCAGTAGAATGGCGTGACCAAGAATTAACAAAATTAAGTTTAAAATATCAAAGTGAAGAGTCGTTAAGTACAGTTGGTCAATGGTACGTTGATAAGTATCAAGTTGAATTAGATGAAGGTGCAGCATTCTTATCTATTATCGGTGATGATCCAGATGGATTAGCAGGTGTGGATAGTACTAAATTAAAAGCATCTATGGTAGGTCGTTCAAAAGCTATGCGTAACTATATGAAATCAATTATGAGTGACGAATGTCCATGGTGTGTAGTCAGTGCTTCAACTGTTGGATGGGCGAAGAGATTATATCCTGAATTAAACGATGGGGAAGCTTATTTAAAACTTTGGGATCAAATCTTAAGTGCTTGTCGTTCAACTGGAGATGACCCTGTAGCTGAATGGGAAGAACACATTAAAGTTTTAGATGAAAAAGCAAAATTTTTACATGAAAATGAATTAGTTAAATTACATATCACAAATGACTTAGGAACTGATTTGTATGTAGGATTACCTAAAAATCATATTTGGCAAAGTGCAGGAAGTTATGCTAAAAAAGCTGATCGTTTCGTAGCTAACATCCCTACAGAGGAGGTATTTACAATGCCTCATAAAGATGAGACAAGTGGTATTGTTTATAATGCTAGGCCTCTAAACTATAGTGGGGTATTAATTGATAATTTCTGGTTGAAATTTGAAAATGGTAAAGTCGTAGACTTCGGAGCTGAGCGTGGTTATGATGTTCTTAAAAACTTATTAGAAACAGATGAAGGTTCAAGAAGAATAGGGGAAATGGCATTAGTACCTTATGATTCACCAATCTCAAATACAAAAATTCTATTCTTAGAAACATTATTTGATGAGAACGCAGCATGCCACATTGCTCTTGGTAAAGCATATCCAACATGTGTTCAAGGTGGACCAGAAATGACGGATGAACAATTAGCAGAAGTTGGCGCTAATGATAGTTTAGTTCACGTTGACTTTATGATTGGAGAAGCAACAACAAATATCACTGGTTATACAGCAGATGGTAAAGAAGTAGCGATTTTTAAAGACGGAAACTGGGCTTAATAATATATAAGATATACTGTTGAAAAAAATTTCGATTGTATATCTTTTGTTTTGTTTGGTAGAAGTTTTCAAAATTTCATATATTCTCGTGGATTTTATTTGCGAAAAGAGGATAAATATGTGATAATAGATTGTACTAATATTTAGGGGTGATTAAATGCGTTTGGATAAATTTTTAAAAGTATCAAGAATTATAAAGAGAAGAACAGTTGCTAATGAAATATCGTCAGAAGGTCATATTGCGATTAATGGTAAGAAGGCTAAACCTTCGAGTACTTTGAAAATAGGGGATGAAATCACTATTTACTTTGCAAAAAAAGAAGTTGTTTATGAGGTACTAGAATTAAAAGATAGTACAAAGAAAGAAGACGCAACTAAAATGTTCAAAATCCTATCGGAGAAATTAAGAGAAGTAAAAGATGAGAGAGCAGAATAGCCAATTTAAAAAAGATGTCTTAAAAGCAAAGGCTAAGTACAGAAAACGACGTAAGTTTATTATATTAGCTATAATGACTTTTGCTTTAGCTGTAACTCTACTGCAAACATTTTTATATATTCGAGATAAGAAACAAATCAATGCTCAATTAGCTGAACAAAATCAGATGATTGAAAATCTTGACAAAGAGAATAAAGTAAATGAACTGGTCATAGATAAGCTAAAAGATCCATACTTTATAACGGACCTGGTAAGACAAGAGTATGGATTAAGTTATCAAGGTGAGTTGATTTTTAATATTCCATTACAAGAGAATTTCTTACAGGCGACGATTAAGTCTATAATGGATGGGAATTTGGAAAAATCTGAAGATAATAATGGAAGAATTGATGACAGTAAAATACCTGAGTTAGCAAAAAAAGATGATAAAAAGTCGTCTTCTAAAAAAGGATTAGAGAAAGCTACAGATAAGCAAAACACTAATAAAACTAGCGATAAAAAAACAGAAGATAATTCATCAGAAAAAGAAGATGATGATAAACAAGAGGTTAAACAATCTCAAAGAGCAACTAACAACACAAATTCAAACACTAATAATCAGAGAAGTAACAGAGGATAACATTCTGTTGCTTCTTTTTTTAAAAACTTCTATATGATGAGGCTGACTCAAAAGTCCTAAATTTTAGCAAAGTGTGTATGAGGACTCATAGATGCAGTGGTTTATTGATATCTAAATTCGCTTTATAATAGCTTTTTAGATATCTAATAAATTGTGCGGAGGGGACTTGACTAAATCGATTTCTTCGAAATCGCAATTTTTGAGTCACTCCATTTATAAAAAAATACTTCTGACTATTAATAATAAGAAATGATTAATATAAAAGAAAAGATAATGTATAGTGAAACGAGATTTTAGTATTAAATTTACTATACTTAAGTTTAAATATTTGTTAAAAAGGTATTAAAATGTTAATATAATAGGTAACAAATTTAATTATATACATAAATCGGAGGAGATTATGAATAAATATCTAGGTGATGCTTTGCATACCGACCTTTATCAAATTAATATGGGATATGCATATTTTAAAGATGGAATACATGAAAGAAAGTCATATTTTGATGTATATTTTAGAAAAATTCCTTTTGGTGGAGGATATGCAGTATTCGCTGGACTAGCCAAAATTATAGATTATGTAAATTCATTTGAATTTTCAAACTCTGATATAGAATTTTTAAGAGAATTAGGATATGAAGAAGACTTTTTAGAATATCTAAGTGCTATGAAATTTACAGGTAATATTCGTTCTGTAAAAGAGGGAGAAATTATTTTTGCTAATGAGCCACTCTTGAGAATTGAAGCTCCACTTATTCAAGCGCAAATAATGGAAACGGCTATTTTGAATATTGTTAACTATCAAATACTAATAGCTACAAAGGCGGCTAGAATCAAGCACTTATGTCCAGATGAAGTTTGTATGGAATTTGGTACTCGTCGTGCTCATGAATTTGATGCGGCAATATGGGGGACGAGAGCTTCTATTATCGGTGGATTTGATGCGACTAGTAATGTAAAAGCTGCAAAATTGTTTAATATTCCATGTAGCGGAACACATGCTCACTCATTTGTTCAGGCTTATGAAGATGAAGAAGTTGCATTTAAGAAATATGCAGCTGCGCATAAAGATTGTTATTTTTTAGTTGATACTTATGATACATTACGCTCTGGAATACCTACTGCTATTAAAGTAGCGGATGAATTAAAAGATAAGATTAATTTCCATGGTATTAGATTGGATTCAGGAGATATAGCATATCTATCAAAAGAAGCAAGAAAAATGCTAGATGAAGCGGGTTATCCTAATGCGAAAATAGTTGCATCAAATGATTTAGATGAAGATACAATTACTCACTTAAAACAAGAAGGTGCATGTATTGATGCGTGGGGTGTAGGTACAAAGCTTATAACTGCTTATGATAATCCTGCATTAGGTGCTGTTTATAAACTTGCATGTTTAGAAAATGATAATGGTGAGATGATTGACAGACTAAAAGTCTCAGAAAACCCTGCGAAATTAACTGTTCCTGGTGTAAAAAGAGTTTATAGAATAATAAATACAGACACAGGTATGGCAGCAGGAGATTACATTGCATTGGAAAAAGAAGATGTAAATGCAGAACAAAGTATAAAACTTTTCCACCCGACTCATACTTACTTAGCTAAAGAAGTGGAGAAATTTAAAGCAATAGACATTCATGAAGATATTTTTGTTGATGGTAAGCAAGTATATGAAGTACCAACAGTACAAGAAAGTGCTAAATACTTTGAACAGAATAAAGGATTATTATGGAACGAGTATCTTCGTCTGTTAAATCCAGAATTCTATCCAGTGGATTTAAGTACTAAGTGTTGGGAAAATAGAAAAGAAATTTTGGAAAGAGTAACAAAAAAATCAAAATAATTAGGTGATAATATGACACTACAACAGGAAGTAATAAAAAGATTAAGATGTAAACCTGAAATTAATGTAGAAGAGGAAATAAGATTAACAATCAATTTTCTAAAAGATTATATAAAGAAAAATAACTTCATAAAAAGTTTAGTATTAGGTATATCAGGTGGGCAGGATTCTACACTTTGCGGAAAACTATGTCAAATGGCAATTACTGAATTGAGGGAAGAAACAGGTGAAGAGTATAATTTTATCGCTGTTAGGTTACCGTATGGAGAACAATTTGATGAAAATGATTGTAACGATGCATTAAAATTTATTAATCCAGACAAAATATATACTGTTAATATAAAAGACGCGGTAGATGCTAGTGTTAATTCTTTAAAACTAGCAGGAGTAGAAATTACTGATTTTGCGAAAGGTAATGAGAAAGCACGAGAAAGAATGAAAGTTCAGTATTCTATTGCTACTATGAATAAAGGTATAGTAGTTGGTACTGACCACGCGGCAGAAGCTATCACTGGATTCTTTACAAAACATGGAGATGGTGGAGCGGATATTGTTCCTCTATATAGATTAAATAAAAGACAAGGTAAAGCATTATTAAAGATGTTAGATTGTCCAGAACATTTATATCTGAAACAACCAACTGCAGATTTGGAAGAAGAGCGTCCTGCTTTAGAAGATGAAGCTGCACTAGGAGTAACATATAATGACATAGATGATTACCTAGAAGGAAAAGAAGTTCCTAATAAAGTAAAAGAAATAATAGAAGGACATTATCTAAGATCAGAACATAAGAGAAATTTACCAGTTACTGTGTTTGATTTTTATAATATATAGTAGAAATAGTAGGAAGAGAGGATAGGAAACTATTCTCTTTTTCCAATAATTATAGAGGATTAATAAGCATAGAAGATAATAAGGTAAAATAAAAAGGGAAAAATTTTAAAATTATGTTGACATAAAAAGAAAGTGATGATAGAATAGTAAAAGTCTTCTCAAGAAGAAGACGTACAATAAAGAATTTCTGTAGGACTAATGTTAAGGGAAAACTTGACAAAAGATAATAGAAATGCTAAAATAATTACTGTCTTATTAAAGACAACTTCATCGAAATAGACTATTAAAATAGTTTTTAAAAAAATAAAAAAACTATTGACAAGTTTTAAAACAGATGATAGAATAGTAAAAGTCTTCTCAAGAAGAAGACGAACAATCAAA
>CAURVX010000019.1:0-28803 GCA_963528605.1 uncultured Gemella sp. | reverse complement strand
CACAATCAATGTCTAGAAAAGGAACATCGGCAGATAATGCATTTATGGAATCCTTTTTTGGAGTTTTAAAATCTGAGATGTATTACGGATTCGAAAATACTTTCAAGAATAAATATGAATTAAAAGAAGCTATTATTGATTATATAAAATATTATAATGAGGAAAGAATAAAGTTGAACTTAGGTGGATTGAGTCCCGTAAACTATAGAAAAATTAATAGAAACAAATATAAATAAAAAGAGACTTTCATTCCTTTTTACAGTTTAGATTTCTCTCCTATTTAGTCAAAGGGCTACGCCTTTTTAAAAATCCTTGACTAAATAGTTCGAAAAATCTAAAATAACTGTAAGGAATGAAAGTCACTAAAAGTAATAAAATTTACTGACTTTAAAGTTTAAAATACTAAACAAGAATAACTAAATATTTTGTCCAATTTTTTGGGTGCAGTACCGTCTTGAGAGTTTTTTTTTTATACATGAATTATTTCAACTTCTCCAAATGTTACAGAACCATTTAGGATAATTTTAACATCTTTACCGATGCTGTGAGTATGTTTTTGAACTTTTCCAAGGAAGTTATTTGTATTATTCTCGATTGACCATTCTTTTGGAACATACACTTTTAGATTACCAAAAGAAATAGAAACATTAAGGTCAAAGTTCTTAATAGGATAAGTATCTAATTTTTCAAAGTAGATAGTAGTAGTTCCGAATGTTGTAGAAGCAGAGAATGAATCAGATTTAGTTATGTCTACATACTGGACATTTTCTCCGAACGTTACATCAGAAAAATCATTACCATTTTTTATTTTTTGATGTTTTTTTACTTTGTAAAAACTTTTAAATTCTCTATATTTATATTTTCTAGGAACAAACATAGAGATACCTAGACTAAGGAAAACAGCAACAAAGAATATTTTCCAACCTGATATATCAGCAAAGTGATAATTTTTATTGTATACATAGAATAATAATGCTAGAGGAAAGATAGTTCCAAATGAATCAAAATCCATTAAGCCACGAATAGTGAAAAATCCTAGTACAACAGTACATATAGCTAAGAAGATTGATCCGTTTGGAAAAATACTAAATCCATCAAGTAAAGTAGTTACTGCAAGGATTATAAAAAATAATCCAATAAAACTTCTTCTCATTTATTTTTACCTCATTTCTTTTAATTTATCTTTTAATATTTTGTAGTAATGTCTTGAAATATGGACCTGCTTCTTTGAGTTAGAAAAAGAAGCGGTACTTGAACCAGAAAAAGACTTTTCTAGCGAATAAATTGCTTTTGTATTTATTATTGAACTCTTAGAAATTCGACAATAGTAAAAAGGAATAAGCTGCTCTAATTCGTATAATTTGAATTTAACCTCGAAAAACTCATCAGTAGTGTGAGCATAGACTTTATTATCATCGGTTTCAAAAAATAAAATAGATTCTAGAGGGATGAAATATTCAGAATCACCTTTGTAGAAAACTATTTTTTGCGAATTAACTATAGCTTTTTTAACTAATTCTTTAATTAAGATGACATCACTATTTAAGTCTGGGGTCTTAATAACCAGTTCAATTTCTTTAAGATTTGAGTCTAGTTCGATATTAATTTTCATATTGTCTCCTTTCTAAATGTTTATAGTTATATTATATATTATTTTAGTGTGAAATTTAATAGCTTTTAGGTAAGTAGTAAAAAATAGGAAGCAAGTGGTTAATAATTTGATTGTTTCTTTTGGATGTTAGATAAAAGTTAAATTATAACAGGAAAGGAAAGTGTTCTGGATGCGTTAACATGTTGTCTTGATTTTTTAATATATTTATTGTATAATATAAGCATATATGGGAGTGGATGAGTTCTGGTGTGCTCTCTAGTCTTCAAAACTAGTATGAGGGGTTAAGAGCCTCTTGGGTGGGTTCGATTCCCACACATTCCCGCCAGTTTTTTTTATTTTTTGAACATAGTAATGCCATCATGGGTTTTATCCATGATGGCTCTTTTTTTATTTATTTATGATTAATAAAAGTATTAATAGTATTGAGAAAAGCACTATAATAAAGAAACTTTTGATTTTATCGATAGTGTATTTATTATAATGTGTTCGAGCTTTGAAGTCTTCATAAGCATGGATTGTCATCGCCTCGGATATTTGAGGCTGCCAAGTTAACGCGATAAATATGGCCTTAGCATAGTAATAAGGTGACCAAAACGGTAAAAATATACCACGAAGACGACTAGATTTTGTAATCATTTGAGTTTCATATTGTATTCTTGGCAATGCTTGAATTACTACTAAGAGTCCGTAGACGATATTTGAAGAAAGTCCATGTTGTTCGAAATATTTTAGTAATTCTACAAGTGAAATATATGTTGCCAAGATTAATCCTAAGGCTGCAAAACTATATGTCCTAGTGAAAATTAAAAGAGCATATTTATAATTAGAACTATGAACAATGATAGCCCAAGCAGAACCTATAGCGGGTAGGAGAGGTAGAAAAATAAAAATTAGAAGTTTATTCCAATATTTCGATATACATAGTAAACATATTGTTGTGGCTATTATAGAAATATTTAGAACGAGCAATTTGCTAAATGAAATCCAGATAGTTAATAACATGATAATAAGAGTAAGGATAGGACTAATTATTTTCTTTTTCATAACACTCCTCCTTTATATAATGTAGAGTATTATTTGAAATCTCAATATGATAATCGCTCCTATTATTTAGTGGCTCCAATCTATGACTGACAATAATAAATGATTGTCCAGCAAGTCTTTTATTTTCTTCAATCCAATCCATTATAAATGAGCATGCTCTTTCATCAAGATGAGTAAAGGGTTCATCAAGAAGCAATAGCTCAGTTTTTTGACTTAATAAACACATAAGTTGAATAAGTTTTCGTTGACCTCCACTATAATAATAGAGGCTTTTATCAAGCTCTTTTTCTAAATAAAATTCTTTCAAAAGTCTCTCTTGCCACAAAGTAGCGTGTTCCCAAATGTCTTTTTGCATTGAAATCTCTTCACGAGGCATCAAGCTAATAAACTGTTGAAATGCATCTTGCAAACAAGTACTTATTTTCTTATATAATTTCCTTGATTTTTTTACCTTTTCTTCATTAAAATATATCTTTCCATCGTATTTTTTTAATTGTGAAATAGCATGTAATAATGTTGTTTTTCCTGTTCCATTGTCTCCCGTTAAAGTTGTAATACCTTTAAATATATGAAAATCATCGACATTTAATAATTCTTTTTTTCCTTGATGAATAGAAATATTTTCTAATCTTAAGATTTGTTCAGATTGAGTGTTGTTACATAATTTCACGTTAAGATTTTTAGAAGTTGGATCTGTTACTAATTCTAAATTCCCGTCAGAAAGATAAGTAAAGGTGTCTGCATAGTTCAAGTATAGATGATGCTCATGGTCGCATACGATTATAGTCACACCATGGCTATTTAATTCTTTCAGAAGAGTTAATAGAGAATTACGAGTCTTCTTATCGACATTTGCAAAAGGTTCATCTAAAATTAAAACTTCACTTCCCATAGCTAATGCTACTGCAAAAGCAGCTCGTTGACGTTCTCCACCTGATAAAGTATGGATATGCTTTGTAGAAATTTCACGAGTATTTGTAATAGATAAAGCATAATTCAGTTTTTTGTTAATAACCTGTGGTTCTAGACATAGGTTCTCTAATGCAAAGATTATCTCTTCTTCTAGGGTAGGCATGACAAACTGATTAATAGCATGCTGCATAACATACCCGATATTTTTAACGTGTTCTTGCATAGGAATATCAACAATATTTTCCCCTTTGTAAGTAATTACTCCCTCGTAATGTTCTTTATTTAATTTACAAATAGTACGAAGTAGTGTAGATTTACCACTACCTATATTTCCGGTTAAAACTAACCAACTATGTTCTTTTATTTTTAAACTAACGTTATCAAATAAGACTTTATCTTTAATTTTCAAAGAAAAATTATCGATTTCTATGATATTCATTATTTGTTACCACTATTTTGTACTTTATTTACGATGTTTAAGATTAGTTTAACGCAGATAACTCCGAAAACTACTACAGAAATAAAACGAACAGCAAACAACGCTATAATCATACCTATAGAATATGCTTCATAACCAAGTTTGAAATATTCATATACAAAACTGAAGACAGTAATACCTATTGCAGAAAGAAATAGTGATTTTGAATCATAACGTTTGTATTTTGTAATGAAAAATCCAACCTCAGATCCTAATCCTTGGACCAAACCTGAAACTAGCACTGCAGCTCCAAAAAATGAACCATATAGCATTTCTGCCAAAGCACCTAGAACTTCTCCAAGAGTAGCACTACCAGGTTTTTTGATTAAAACTGCAGCAACTGGTGCAGCCATAACCCACAACCCAAATAAAATTGAATTTGCAAAAGGTTCATACCCTAATGGAGTAAGCGCTGTTTCTAAAACAGCGTAAACCCAACCAGCGGCAAGGAATATCCCTCCGAATAAGAAACCTATTAAAGCTAAAATAATAATGTCCTTTGTAGACCATTTTTTCATAAGAAAAACCTCCTGTTATTTTTATTCATTAAAACAACAAGAGGTATTTTTAAATTATATATACTTTAAAATAGACTTGATAAAAAATAAACATTTTCCTCCGGCTGTACTAACAACATCAGGTTCTATGGGTATATTCTCAGCAAAAAGCACCCCAAATGTTTTAATGATTTATTAAAATTATAACACGAGTTGATAACGGTGTCAAAAAAGTAGCTTATAAAAAAATTATTTAATTTTCTTTGCTAGCATAGTAGCGAAACGTAGTTTAAACCTATTACCATTAGCATCAGTCTTATGAAGTTGTCCAAAATCTTCATTATATTTAATAAATTCCCAGTCTTTATAATATTCTTTAAGTTCATTTTCTTTAAAAGTAAAAGGGAAAGGTAGAGGGCAAGGCGCATCATCAGTAGACATTGCTGCTACTATTAAATTATAGCCACCGATATTAGTTTGGTCTTGCATATTTTTAATAACATTAGGTATATATTGTTCTTCGATAAACATAAAGACTACTGTTGAAAGAATAAAGTCATAGGTATTTCTAAGAGCTGCTGTATTTATATCATAGCTTCCTATTTTAATATCTAAATTTTCAATTTTAGATGTTTCCATTAAAAATTCTAGAGCAGGAATATTGTTGTCTACGGCAGTTACTTCAAAACCAAGTTTAGAAAGAAATAAAGAGTTGCGTCCTTGTCCAGATCCTAAGTCCAATGTTTTACAAGGCTTAATAGTCTCTAGGGCTTCTACTACTTCAGAATGAGCAGGGTTAATATCGTATTTGTTCTTGAAATAATTTTTTGGTTCGCAGTAAAACTCTAAGAAACATTCTAAATCATCAGATAATGGTGCAACTCTGTGCCATGCTTGTGGTTTTACGAATGGAATATTACTCTCGGGCGTAAATATATGCTCCTTCACAACTTCATCATCTTCAGTTAATTCTGTAAATTGTAGTTGTCCTTTAAGAATAGTTAATTTTGCCCAGACATCTTTTCTAGTATTATGTTTTTGTCTAAAAGGTTTAGGAAGTGTTTCGGCTCTCCAAAGTGGTAATCGTTTATAGCATACTAAGTTTTTTGTCATACTAATCTCCTTACTAGCGGTTAAGTTTAATTTCATTATATCATGTAAAATATAAAAATAAAACAATAGGTGAGTTTAGTGTTTATGTCTTTATTATGTTGAACTAATCTCTTTGTGTTATAATAAGATAGACAATAAATATAAGTGAGGTATTGGAAAAATGGTAAAAGTGTTATTTGTTTGTTTAGGAAATATCTGTCGTTCACCTATGGCAGAAGCAATATTTAGAGATATGGTTGAAAAAGAAGGATTAAGTGAAAAAATTCAAATAGATTCAGCTGCAACAAGTAGTTGGGAACATGGTAATCCTGTTCACAGTGGAACTAGAAAAGAACTTGCGAAAGTTGGAATTGGAGTAGAGGGAATGTATTCTCGTATCCTTAACGATAATGACTTAGAAGCAGACTATATCGTAGGAATGGATAACAGCAATATAGAAAACATTAAGAAATTTATCGCAGGAAGAAAAACTGGTGAGGTCAAAAAATTATTAGATTACGCAGGAGAAGATAGAATCATAGATGATCCGTGGTATACAGGAGACTTCAAAACTACATTCAATGATGTAACTAAGGGATGTACGGCTTTATTAGATAAAATCAAGAAAGATAATCTTTAATAGGCTAAAATGAGGTATGTACTAATATTAAATTAGATACAAGGAGGAAATGGAGTAGGAAAAGTTTTTGAGGAGCTCAACAAGAAGAGGCTACTAAAGCAATTATTGAGTTTGTAAAAGGAAATATTTAAGGAGAAAATCATGCTAAATGTAAGAACGGTTGAACTAGAAGATGCTGAGAAGTTGGTAAATATTTATAGACCATATGTAGAGCATACAGCCATTACCTTTGATTATACAGTACCGAGTGTACATGAATTTGAAGAGAAAATTTCGAAATCTATTCAAAGCTATCCGTTTTTAGTAGCAACAGAAGGGCAGGACATACTAGGATATGCGTATGCTAGTGAGTTTTACCCAAAAGATGCATACAAATGGACAGCTGAGATTACAATCTATCTAGATGAAAAAGCTCGTGGTAAAGGTGTTGGAGAGAAGTTGTATTCTGAACTTGAAAAACAACTTTATGACAGAGGAATATGTAGATTGACATCATGTATTGCCTATCCAGACGAAGGAAGTATTTCTTTCCATGAAAAAAGAGGATTTAGAAAAGTAGCTCACTTTGAAAAAGTAGGTTATAAATTTAATCGTTGGTATGATGTAGTTTGGTATCAAAAAGATATTAGAGAAAATATTAAATAAATGAAAGCCTCACAAGAAAATTAAAAATCTTGTGGGGTTTAGGTTTATTCTGACACTTTTTGAGCAAGTATTATAGCATATGGATAAGGAGAAACGGTAATATTTTCAGAATAACTGATAATTTTCCAATCTTTATAATATTACTTAAGCTCTTCTTCAATAAAAGTGAAAGGAAGTGGCATTAGTGGACGACCGTGTTTTGTCGCATTTAATGCACTGACGATTAAGTTGTAACTGTTAAGGTGTTGTTGTTTTATGTTAGTAATAATACTTTGAATTCTTGTTGGATTCAAATACATGAAAACATCAGTGGAGAAAATAAAGTCATAACTTCCCTTAATATTAGCTTTTGCAATGTCATGGTTAATTACATTTATATCCAGTTGTTCTTTAACAGAGATATCAGTTAATTCGTGTAGAAACTCAGCATTGTAATGTATTGCTGTAACATTAAAGTTTAATGATGAAAGATATAGAGAATTTCGTCCTTTACCAGCACCGAGATCTAATGTTTTACATGGCTCTATAAATTTCGTTGCTTTAACAACCTCAAGATGAGGGGAATTAAAATTATATTTATTATAAAAATAGTCTTTATGCGAACAATAAAAGTCTAATTCTAATTGTAAATCCGTAGAGTTAGGTATAATTTTAAAAACACTGAGAGGTTTAATAAGTTTAATGTCACTTTTTGTATTGAGTGAATATTGTCTAATAATTTCATTTTCTAAGTTAGGAAAAGCAAATTTCATTTTACCCTTTATGATTGTTAATTTTGTCCAAACACCATTATCTGTGAAAATCCCTCTTTCATAAATTTTTGGTAAAGAGAGAGCAGTAATCTTAGATGTGCTTTTAAAACAAAGTAAGTTATTTTCCATATGCTACTCCTTTCTGGATAATTTATTAACATTACATCATGTGAAAATCTTGATTAAAAATGATAACCAAAAGAAATAATAATTAATATTAGAATATTAGAAAGAGAGATTAGTATAGTTGGAAGATTGCTATTTACAATGTTGTAATTTTGCATTATTATAGAAATAAGAGATAAATAAAGTAGGTGTTTTTATGAGAACAATAGTAATTTCAGATATTCATGGTAGCTTTTATACGATGAAGAAACTATTAGATGAAATAAATTTTAATAGAAAGAATGATAAACTTATTTGTTTAGGTGATATGTGTGATAGGGGGAAGAATACAAAGTTGGTTTGGGAGTTTTTCTATAATCTTCAACAAGGAAATCCACAGCATGTAGTGCTATTAGGAAATCATGAAGATATGTTTAATCTTGCGATAAAAGAGGCAAGATATAGTAATAATCTATCAGTAAGACAAGATCATTATTTTAGAAATAGTGGATTAACAACATTGCAATCATTCTATCCGGAAGCTACCGTAGAAACTAGAGGTATTTATTTTAAAAAATTTGCTGATGAATATAAGAATTTGAGAAAATGGTTAAAGAATCTTCCAACTAGGTACGAAAGTTCAGATTACTATTTCGTTCATGCCGGGGTAGATTTCACGAAGAATTTTTGGAATCAAACACATAGAGATATGATTTGGATAAGAGAACCATTTTTAAGTAGTAATGAAAAATATAATAAAAAGGTATTTCATGGACATAGCCCTGTAAAAGAAGAGCCATATTACGAAGAAAAAAGTAATAGAGTAAATATAGATGGAGGTTGTGTTTACGGAGGAAAATTAAATATTGTAGTAATAGAAGAAGGGAATATAAAGGTAAAACAAAGTTCTATTCTAAAAGAAGATATTTATGAGAAATAAAAAAGGGCAGATCACTAAAATGCTAGTATCTGCCTTTTTTAAACAGAAAAAGAACCGAGCACATTTGTCTCGGTCTCTTATAGAAAAGGAAAGTTTATGAAGTTTATAACTATTTACTAGTTATGGATTAATTATAATATCTATACCTTAAATATACTTTAAATTTAATTTTAAGTCTAAAGGGATTGATTTTAAATAAAAGCTAATTTAATAAGCTTTTTAAAAGATTAGTTATATTTTAAAATTGAAATTCTTATTTTAGGTAAATAACAAAACTAAGGAAATTAAAATTACATAAACGTTTCCAAATATTTCTAAATTGTTACAAAATGTATTTTGTATTACAAAATTGAAAATCTATTGATTATGATTTAGAAAATGAATTATAATATAGGAGAACTAATTATTAAAGAATTATTAATATAAGGAGAAAATACCTATGAAAAAACAGGGATTAAAATTAACTGGTAAAGTTCTAGCGGGACTAGTGTTATTTTCAGGAATAACTGCGGTACCTACTAAAGCTATAGATGTAAAACCTGCCGCTGTGGATGTAAATGTAAAAAATGTAAAAGCAAGTGTATATGAAAAAGAAGGACACTTCTATGCTAAACTAGTAGCTGATAAAGAAGTTGCAAATGTTGTAGCGCGTATAACAACTGAAAACAAAGCTCAATTTTTAGTTAAAAGAGATATTATCAAAGCTGGAGAAGAAGTTGTTGTAGAATTAGATATGAAAGCAGAAGTTCCAACTAGAAAATTACCTCATACAGGGGTGAAGAAAGAATCATTCACTACTGTAACTGAGTTAGCAGGGCATACATTCAAAATTGCTGTAAGTTATGAAGTAGCTACAGACGAAGTGAAAGCTCAACAAAAAGTTAATAATGATCTTAAAAATAAAGTAAAAGAAGAAAAACATGATAAACCAACAGATGTTCCAAGTATTACTGATTTGAAAAAAGATCCTAATGCTAAAGCGGAACAACCAAAACCTTCAGCACCAGCTGCAGAAACTAAAAAGCCAGCTGAGCAAACAAAACCAGCTGAAACTACTAAACCTGCGGATCAACCAAAAGTTTCAGAAACTAAAAAATCAGTTGATACTCCAAAAACTACTGAAACACCAACTAAACCAGTCACACCAGTAAATGCAGTGCCATCAAATACACCAGGTGAGTCAGGATTTAGAAGTGTTATGTTAAATAATCCAAAAACAGAAACAAAAACTGAAGTGAAAACTGAAGCAACTAAACAAACTACTCAACCAGCAGTTACAACACCAGTTGCTAAAACATTTGAAGAGCAAGTTAAACAATCGTTTATCAGACAATTAAATCAATTACGTGGTAAGAACAATCTTGGGCCATTAGCTGAAAATGCAGCGTTAAATAATGCTACAGCAGCTCGTGCCAACTACGTTGCAAATAATGGAGGAGTACATGCAGGAGTTCATGGTTCTGGTGGATCTTTAGAAAAAGCAGCAGCAATTAATGCAGGGTTCCCAGGAGCTAATAGTATCCTTTATAATGTTGTTCAAATAGGAAACAGTGGAACAGCTGATGAAGTCGCTTATAAATTATTATATGAACTATTTTCAGAAGAACATAATGTAACACCAGCTCATAAATATGGACACAGAAATACACTTCTTTCAAACACTTCATCATTAGTAGGTGTAGGTGTAAACATTTCAAATGGAACTGTAACATTAGTTCAACACCAAGATAATTTTGGCGGATATAACGGATCAACACCTACTCCAGGAAAATTCTTAGACGGTAATTCTTATATTTAATAATTAATTTGAATATTTATTAACAGCTAATTAAGTAATCTTAGTTAGCTGTTTTTTATGTTACAAGTTTGTTATTTTTATTAACAGTATTATGATAAGAATTGTGTAAAGTAAATAATTTAATACTCATGAATGCAAGATATAGGCTTCGGTAAGTTATGAAAGTTCTTGTAATCATTATGTAACAAAGGAATTAACAGTATTACAAATTAAATATTTTATTGATTGAATTATGTAAATTGTGTATAATTAACAGACAATAAAATCATAGGAGGATTTTAATGATAAAATCGAGATTAACAAGAAGAATACTAACAGGTTTAGTATTATTAGTTGGAGCATCTGGTGCAATCACTGTTGCTAATGAAATTAATAATGCTGCAATAGATATAAATTCAAAAGATGTAAAAGCAACTATTATAGAAAAAAATGGTCATTTTTATGTTCAACTTATAGCTGATAAAGATGTAAAAAACGTAGTAGCTAGAATTACAACTGAAGATAAAAAAGAATATTTAGTAAAAAAAGATGAAATTAAAATTGGTGAAGTGGTAGAGTATGAGATTGATGTAAATGCAGAAATGCCAACGAAGAAATTACCTCATACAGCAGTAAAGAGAGAAACGGTGAAAAATGTTGTTTCTATAGGTAATCATACTTTTAATTTAACTGTTCGTTATGATATTGAAGATAATACTAATAAGGCTCAACCACTTATGTCAGTATCTGGGGATATAACAAAAAATCCTACTCTTGATCAACTTGTAGAAAAAAGAGAAGTAACTGCTGAGGAAAAAATAAAAGAAACAGAAGCGAAAGAAAAACAAGAAGCCGAAGTGAAAGCAAAACAAGATTCAGCAGTAAAAGCAAAACAAGAAGCAGCAAAAGCTAAGCAAGAATCAGACGCAAAACTAAAACAAGAAGCAGAAGCGAAAGCAAAACAAGATGCAGAAGCAAAAGCTAAGCAAGAAGCCGAAGTAAAAGCTAAGCAAGAGACAGAAGCAAAAGCTAAGCAAGAATCAGACGCAAAACTAAAACAAGGTGCCGAAGCGAAAGCAAAACAAGGTGCCGAAGCGAAAGCAAAACAAGATGCAGCAGTAAAAGCAAAGCAAGAAGCAGAAGCGAAACAAGGAATTACGGTAGCGAAGGGATTACCAACAGTAACAGCTGCTGAATTAGCTGATCCAGCTATGAATGGACTAACAGATCATGCTAAAAAAATGAAAGTTGCATTAGCTAAGAAATTTGGAATAACAAGCTTCTCAATGTATCGTACAGGTGATGATGATGGAACTGGTCATGGACATGGAACAGGTATGTCAGTTGACTTTATGGTTCCGGTAAGTTCTGCACAAGGAGATCAACTTGCAGAATATCTGACTAAAAATATGAATGAATTAGGTGTATATTATATTATTTGGAAACAAAGATTCTATATGCCACAATTTAATATTTATGGTCCAGCAAACACATGGAATTTAATGCCGGATCGTGGTGGTGTAACTGCTAATCACTATGATCACGTACACGTGAGTTTTGTAAAATAAAATATAAAAAATAGACAACTAACAGATGAAACTGATTCTAAGTTAGCTGTCTATTTTTACATTAAAAAACTAAATAATACTTTTGATAATGATACTATTTCACTTTAATATAAAATACTTCTAACCGTTGATATAATCACGATATATTAAAGAAATAGATTTCTATACAATATCAAATTTTAAGACTTTCCGGAGAGAGTTCGGAGAGTTTTCGGAAACAAAAACACATTAAATAAGTGCCAGTAGTTCTATAAATAAATGAGATAACAGGTAGTATTTTACTATCTGTTTTTTCTTGTTAAATTAAAGTAGTTTAACAAGAATTTTGATTATTTCTAGTATATCGTTTTACTTTCTTTGTATGGCTATGGTATAATATTTTTTGCGGGAACACGTTCATTTAAATAATGAGATTTATTTTTGTCTAGTGGTGCTATCACTAGACTTTTTTATTTTTTGTAACTACATTATAACTTTTATTCTTTAGAAGTATATGATATAATAACTTTAAAGGAAAAGGCGAACCGTTGGGACTTCGTCCGCCCTTTAAGTGATTTAAACAATTATTTACGCTTTGAGTTGTCGCTCTTGGCGTTTTTCTTTTTTCTAACTACATTATAACTTTCATTCTTTAAAAATATATTGTATAATACTAATAGGGGTGAATGCTCCTAAGTAACTGAATTATTTTTTTAAACGTTTTGCATTGCCGTGCTTAACGTTTTTCTTTTTTATTACATTTATAGTAAGTATTTTTAACTACATTTTTTCATTGATGAATTTCAAGAAATAAGCCTATTGATTTTTTATTTTTAATGGTTTATAATTACTGTAGTGAAAGAGTTTAGCAAACATCAGAAGACTTCTCAAAATTAAATGAGAGGTTCTTTTTTTTTGTCTTGATTTTTCCAATAATGGTTAATGAGTTTGTGACATTGTGAATGAATGAGGGCAGGTTGGTCTTTAAGTTTTTTTATTTTTTGAGATTTTTAATAGGGGGGGCGGTCTTCTCAATTAAGGGAAGTATACCTCATACCTTTTATAGTAATATATCCTTATGCTATCCTTAGCCCTTGGCTTGGCTCATGCCTTTGTATCTTTCAATCTTTCATCTTTAATGTTAAATACAATTAAACTAATTAATATTTATTCTTTTGTTTAAATCATTTAAATCTTTTATTTATTCTTTTCATAATCATATTACATTCATTGATAACATATTAATCTAATCTACTTTCATACTATCTTTACATCTTAGTTCATTATCACTACTTACTTGATGTATCTATCTATCACTAACAACAAACCTATTCAATCATGATACTTGTATCATCTATATAACCTTATGGTATAAGGTGATTAGGTAACTGGAATAAGCCCAACAGATGTAGTACATATCAACCTACATTAGTTAGGTATCTATGAATATATAATGATATGATATAACCGAATGAATATATATTAGTGTTGCTTATCCTCTAGTATCTGATACCATTAATCAACTTAATTTAGATATCTATACATAATCTTAATTACTTGTATATGATTAGTATATATACTTAGCTACCTCTTGCATTAATGTAGCGAATGCAATTATCACCATATAATATTACTTCCCTTAAATATTAATACTCTTGTAATTCTTTGTTAGATATTCTTTTAAGATAAATACCTTTTATTAGAATTAGATAGAATAAGAAAGCTCCTGTATACTCCAGTATACTGAATGTACCTTGTATGATTACTAGGTTTTGTATGTAGCGTAGAGAGTATACAAAAGATAAATAGGGGTTTTATATATGTTATTTGTTTGTGATGAATACACCAATTTAAAAAGTAGAGTTAGTGCAAAATGCACCAACCTATATTAACTTAGCTCTATACGATTTATATTAATCTCTTTTAATTCACTAAAATAAATAATGTAGTATGGTATGTGTAAAAAATGCACATACCAGTATTTAAAATATCTAGCTTTTGAATGTGTATATTTTTACTAGTAATTAAATCTGTTTATCTTAAAATATTTCTATTTTACTTTTCAATTTCTAAAATGATTTTTACCAAAAAATAGGTTTTTTCGTCTAACTTCGGAGAGTTTTCGGAGAGTATTTTTAAAAAGTCAAGTGTATCAAGGCTCTAGAGTACTTAGTAATTAAATTACGTATTTAAAGATGATAAAAAAAGAGCTATTTGACTTAATCTTAATTACTAGAATTTTTTAATCTTCACATGATTTTACTTCTAACAATTTAAAATTATCTCAAACAGCTATTACTAATTTCTGTTATTTACTTTCAGAACGTTTTAATTTATTAATCTCATAATCTAACCCTAATTTCTCAAGATGTAGTAATATTATTTCTTTGTATTGCTGTTCTTTCAGTCTACGTAAATACTTGTTAAATAGTTGTTCGTTCATAACTCCCTTATTCTCAAGTAAAGTAACATCTTCAATGGATGCTAGCAAGTCATCTATAATATCGTTACTGACTTCATTTGATATTGTATCTAACATAGCATTATAATTTGTACAATAAAACGTTTCTACACCTGTTCTATAAAATATTTTTAATTCTAACATATAAATCTACTCCCTTTTAAAAATGTTATCTTATACCTTTATTGTAAATAATATTTTGTGTAATTACAAGAAAACTTTAGTTAAATGTAGTAAATGATTTAAGTATCTAAGTAGTATCTACTTAAAGTAGGTTTTAACCGTGTATAATTCGATACGGTTAGAAAATATCTAAAGTAGTCGAATTCGACCAGTTTAGAATAAAATATATTTTTTTTGTGTTCTTCATGGTGTTTATGGTTTATATCTTGAAAATATAGGTATTAAGCTGTTTTATGTTCTTTTCTTAAGATTAAGAGCCGTTTAAAAGGTGTATAAGCGTTCTATTTTTATTTGGTGTAATTATACCTTTCTATCTCTTGAAAGCTGTTAGCATTAAAAATAATGGTGAATTTATAGATATTAGAGCCAATAGAATATAATTAGGAAAAATTAATTTACTTCATTCTATACCTCTTCTTGAAATATGTGTAAATACTATCTGATTGAATGATACAACATGTTTTTTTTATATGTATTCCGCTTCTTGCTTTGTTTCCTTAATAGATGTTGTTTCTTGCTCTTAAAATGCTCTAGGTAGCAAATAAATAGTAAATACAGATGAATTAATAAGAATGTATCTACATAGGTGTATTTTTAATATACTAATGTAGAAGCGGAAATAAAAAAGCTAGTGAATGTACTTACTCAATACGTTTCGCTAGCTCTATTAATTTAGGTAGTCATAAACTAATTAAATTCTACTGGCAACCATTGTTTAAATGGTCTTTTGCCTCTATAAATAGGTAGGGTTAATATTTTGCCATCAACATAATATATTAATTCATCTGTTGGGGTCATCTTTATTAAATTACTTTCTAATAATTCATGAATTAAATCACTCGCTTTCTTGTTCCAACCGTCCCAAATTACAATATTTCCGTTGTTTCTACATATAACTATACTACCTCTGTATTCAAAGCCTATTTCTTCGAAATAATCTTCTATTTCTACGAAACTAACTCCTGTTTTTTTCTTTATCAATGCTACTAGCTCTAATTTAATTTTATCTAAATTCATTTTTCTAAACCTCTAATTTCTATTTTTCTGTTATCTTATTTTAAACTTGTTATCTTATTTTTTTTGTGTTCTACTTCAAAATAACAAAGAAATCGTGATTATATCAACATTTTTGAAAAGTTGTTATCTTGTTATCTTATTTTCGCAATTATTGTTTATATATATGTGTGTATATTATGTATATATTATTTTTTATTACGCATATATATTTTATAAAATAGAATAACAAGATAACAAGGTATAACAAAGTATTGATATTACAAGCTTTCTTCTGTTATCTTAATTTGAAATAACATAACATAGAATAACATTAAGATAACAAACTAATCATTTTTTATTATAATCTGTTTTAAAGCACTGCTTACTTTTCCCTCTAACGGTTTTATATTAATACAAAAACGATGTAGTTCTTCTGTATTTACTTCTGAAAATCTATGATTTCTCACCTCATACTTATAATTATTATTCTTAAACTTATTGTTTAAGTGGGTTTCGAATTGTTTCCCTATCCTTTGACGTGGTTTATAACCATTATCTTCGCAATATTCCTCATATTTTTCAGTTATACTAGAAATAGGGATACAACTTATATTGTGATAATCGTTGTCGATATATTGTAACATGTAACTATATATGCTATCATTTTCGGATTTGAATTTTTCTATTTCTTCTTTCACTATTTTAGGAATGATAAATTCTTCAAATTCTAAATGTAGTGCCATATATAGAACATATTCAAGTATTACTTTGTTTTTTAATTTTTCATTTTTAATACTTTTATCTGCTTTACCATTGAAATTGGCTTTAAAAGGAATTATTAATAATCTATTTAGTACTGCTTCTGTTTTTTCTTTAATTGGTGGTATACCATTAGAATTAAACAGTAATAATGTTTTAAAGTCGTAACTTCTCATATCTTCACGCTTACGTTCATAGTTAATACTCTCACCACTTGAGATACTTTTTAATTTGTCAATTTCATCAAGTGGTTTTGTGCCAACTTCATCACCGTAATTACATATTTTCCCCTCTAAAGGGTATATACCAAAACGCTCTTGTAGTTCATGTGGTGTTGAAACAGAAACTTTGTCTTTACCGATTAAATTAATAAGAAGCTCTCTAAAAGTACTTTTCCCATTTGTACCACCACCCAACATAATCGCTATTTTTCTTCTTGTTTTATTAGGGTTAAGTGCTTCATTTTTTAATTGCCATAATAAAGTTATTACCTCGGGGTCACCGCATGCGATAGAGCTTAGCCATTTATCATAATTGAAATATGTATCCTTTATTTTTTCATAGTTTGCTACTGCATACGGATTATAATTAGTATCTACTTTTGCTGTAATGAAGTGTTTAGGGTCGAAAGGCTCTAATTCTTTTGTTTTCTCATTAAATAAACCATTTCCAACTGCTATAAGGTGTTCGGGTCTATAATGGCTCTCAAACTTTGTATTTGCTCGTAAATCTTCAGTAATATCTTTTAATTTAGTTAATTTGTATCTAAATTCTACCTTTTTAACACAAGCTTTTATATAATCTTCATTTGTTGTATATATGCCTTTTGAATAGTCATAATAATACAACAATGCTATTTCCTCATTTACTCCACTTTTTTTAATTGGAACATTTTCTAATAATATTTTAGCTATAGTGTAAAATGGTAGTATAGGTACTGTTTTCTTTCCAGTCTTCTCATTTACTATAGTATGTTCATTTCTCCATTTATCACCAATTTCAGATAATATCTTAAATAATTCATCATTAGAAGAGATATTAAAAGTGGAATATGATTTCACTTGATTTTTAAGTTCTTCATCACCAACGATTTTAAATTTATCTAGCATTGAATAACTTTTCTCATTTTCAAAATAGTTAGGGTTATTTTGCCAGTGTTTAATAGCGTGATTGATTTTTTTCAAATTACCTTGTTTGTATTCCTCGGGAGTTGCTCCAATGTTTGCTAATAGCTCGGAACACTCACAAGCAACTTCATAGGAAATAACTTTGTAGCAAACATCACGAGATAAAGCTAACAGTATATTTAAGGTTTTATTGTATTCATCAATAGCACCTGGCTTAATATTCTCATAATCTATTACTAAGTATCTTTCAAACATACTTTTAAATGCTTCATCAGATACCAATATACCATTATTTTCAACGTTAGAAGCGGTATAGTTAGATTTTATTTTATTTTCTTGTTTAACCGCTTCTTGTACTGGATATGGTTCGCCATGGTTTACTATAGGTTCATAATCACCGCCATTTATTATTAATGGTAGTCCTTGTATTTGGTTGTAAGTAAAGCTTAGTGGGTCAGGTTCAATTCCTATTAGTTCAACGATACTTTTCAACGTTGCTAGATTTTCACCCTCGTTCATTTCTCTACTAGTATCTACTATAACTCTAAATCTTGGGTGTACTTCTGTATACGATACTGATTTATATATCATATATGAGTATTTAGACAATTTAGAGTGAATAAGCTCGTAAAATTCTTTTGTATTTATAGTTAAATATTCATAATCTAGTACTGCAAGGTATTTATAAACAAAGCCATTTTTTAATGTTGAGATTTCACCGTTAACTTTATCAAATTTACCTATTAGGAAGTATTCCGCTTCTTTCTTTATCTCCTTACATTGAGTAAGATAATGATAGTCTTCATCAGTATATTTTAAAGTAAAGTTATGTTTCTTCGCTTCATCTATAATATGCTGTTTACATTTTGTAACTTGTTCATCTGTTACAGTAGGTAAAGAGAAGTTAAGAGGTTCATAATGTCTTATGATGTCAAAAGGCTTGAATTTTAAAGGGATTTCTTTTCTTTCTTTTGCATTGAAACCTTTTTGTTTGTAGAAATAATATTCTTTATATTCTTCTGACTTAATAATTTTAGTCAATTTCTTCACCTCGCTTTTGATAAAAAACAATCTTCAAATAGTATCACCCTTTCTTTACATTGTTGTTTTGTAACTATCTTCATTTTTAGAGTATGTTGCTTTAATAAGATTTAAAACATCTATAAAATCAACTATAATATGATTAAAATAATATTTTAATAGCTCTATTTCTGTTGAGTTTTCATTTATCTTTTTCACCTCATATTGTTCTAGAATACCTTTAAAAGTATTAATTTTTTTATTGATAATCTTATTTCTAAACACTTCACTATCTTGGATTATTTCTGCTTCTAAAATTGTTTTTTCTAGAAACGGGCTAAGGGCTAAATAATCGTTAAAGAAGTCTAGTAATGCTAAATACTGCTTGTATACTTCATCATCATTATTACTAGGTGTTGAGATGTGTTCACTCATTATATAGTTATCTTTCTCTTGTAAGTTGTTTAAACCTCGTTTTGTTACATCTTGTACTTTGTTCATTTTAATTTCTCCTTGTGAATAAACTTATTCCGCTTCATTTCCGTTTTATTAGTGCAAGTAGAGAAGCGGTATTATAAATAAATGCTTGCATTGAATGAAATAAAGGCACGTACAAGCTGTTTAATTTCCCTTGGTATGATTTACCTAAGAAATGTTGAAAAGGCTCATACGTGCTTTAAATAGCTAACATTTTCATTTATTTATAAAAACTACGGGCACTAGATTTTTATTTTTTTAAAATTGTTCTATCTTGTAAATGGTCTACATCTATTAAATAATATCGTTAGATACTCTATTAATATTTTGTAATGCTTCTTTCACTTCTTCTAGAGCTACATATATCAAAAAGCTTAACTCTTGTGATGTCTGTAGAGCGGTTTCTTCTGTTAACGTATGTAAGTTTCTACCGTTTTGTACTTTGTCCCAATACTTCCACAATTCTTTTTCCGTTATTTTTAAGGTTTTAAACTCATCTGTTGAGAGTGTTTGAATAGCCAAGCAATGTGTAGCTAATATTCGCATTGAAACATACAAGCTTGCTAATCTTTGGGCTATTTCCTCAATATCTTCTATAACTTCGGTTAATTCTTTTTTATCTTCTATAATCTCGTTTAGTTCCATTTTTATTACCTCATAACTATCTTACTTTATGATTTTCAAAAATATCATATACTTCTTGAATATCAAATAAATGTCTATTACCAACCTTTACATAATGAAGCCCTAACGCTTGTAGTTGCTCCATACTACTAGCCCCTATACTAAGGTACTTTTGTAGTTCGGTACGTGTAAAGTATCTTTTTTCGGGGTTTATAGTGTTCATTCTTTCTTTTATCGCCTCATTAATTAAATTAGTAATTTGCTCTTTAATCTTTAAACTTTGATTTTCAGTTAAAACAACTTCCATAATCTATTGTTACCTTTCTTTAATAAAATACGTCCATAAATCGGGCTATAATGTAGGTGAAAGCATACACTAACGGAAACCCTACTAATGCTAAACATAAAGTATTAATATATATTTCTTTGTACTCGTTATTCATTTTGGTTTGTTTCATAATTCTAACCCTCTAAAATATCTTTAATATCTACAACTGTTGTATTATCAGAAGCGGTTTTCTTTTCTCGATTGTCACAAAGTCCGCTTTCTTCATACAATTCTATAAACTTAACAATTCTTGAAAGATGTTCTTTCTTATCTTGTAAGTTAGTATCAAGGTTAATATTCTTAATCTCTTCATTTATGTATGTATCAAAAGGAAAACTCTTGTTATTTTCTTTTTCAGTGGCTTCAAAAACTCTTTGTTGCTCCTCTACATACTCAATAAATTTAATTAATTGTTGCCTTACTGCCATTTTCTCCCTTGAAATAAGCTGTTTAAATTGGGAATTACTTATAATGTACATTGGCTGTTGTTTAATTGAATTGCTTCTATAACTAGATACTTCTATTTCTCCATTATTGTATAGTTCTTCAAATTCAGTACGTATATTTTTCAGTACTGTTGAATGTTTTGTAGTCTTAATATTGTTTGAAACTCTATAATAGTTGATTAAGCTTTGTATCTCTAAACTAGTCCAATTACTTTTATTATTGATGTTTAAAATATTTAGGTTATTTCCTAATGTTTCAAGAGAATAATTTTTCTCCATGGTTTTTCTCCTCTATATTAATATTTAGGTTTTGAGAGGTAACCTATAACCTTGATAATGTAGGTGCTAAAATACCTTTATTAATAAAAGCATTCTAAAGGTACAGTACCTATAATAAATACAGTCTATTCAACATACATCTATATTAAGCATTTATACCGCTTCTAAAGAGGTTAGATACTACACAGATGAAATTATATTCCCTTGTGTTTATTCAACTCATAGAGTAGGGGTAAACACGTTATACAGGATTGTATGTTGAATTTAGATAGCTATATTTATTTTGGGTTGTGCTATTTACTAATAAAGGTTCTTACGATATAATGATAGTAAGTTATTTTTAGTAAGTAGCTTGTTTGAGACCTCTAAACCGTTGTTAGTTCGCCAAAACATCTCCAACGTTATGAGGTTCTTTTTTTATGGCTTTTTTTATATCTCCATAAGTGAAGTTTAGTTCAAGTAGGCTTATCACTTGATTTTCAAGCTTTTTATACTTAGCTAGTTGCTCACTAGTCAAAACATTATAAGCGGTAATATTCTTGTTATTAGTCAACTGCTTAGCATTTTTACCAACTATGGTTGTTAGTAAAAGGTCAGTAATGTTTTTATAAGCCCACTTATTGTTATAACTCCATTCTTTTATAGCTTGTGTCAGACTTTTTCTAACTGGCTTTTCAAGTTCCCTTTCAATTTTAAATTTATTTACCTCATCTCTTAATTTATAAAATTCTCGTACCAACATTTTTTTGAACTCTCTTACTAATTTGGTATTTTTTAGATATGTAACTAGTAATGTTGCTTGTTCTTCATTAAGTATGTAGATTTTTACAGGTCTACCGACTGAATTTAATTTATGGATTTTAAATCCATTTATTTCATTACATGTTAAAATCTCGCCGAATTCCTTGAAGTCCGCTTCATGTTTTCTTATAATTCTAGTTATAGAATGATGTTCCATCTTTAAATTATCAGAAATGATAGTAGATAAGGTATAAGGTTCTTTTTTATCGTTCAGTAAGACTAAATTAGAAAAATCTGTTAGGGTTAGCTCCATTTTCTCACCTCCTTACTTCGTTTAAAATTTAAAACATTTAAAACCAAGAGTTTAAAAAAATAAATTTTCTATAGTTATTTCATGAAAATAAGGTTTTAAAAATTTGACAATAATCACTTTCTCATCATCCGAGAAGCGTTTATTTTTTTCTTTAACACCGTAAGCTGATGGTGTTATACCTAAAATTTTAGCAAAATCTGATTTTGTTTTACCTATCATAGCTCTATAACCAGCAATTTTATTGATATTATTCATTTTCTCACCTCCTAGTTTAAAACTTTTAAAACTTATAAGTATATTGTACCAACATTTTTTTTAGTTGTCAATTATTTTTTAAAGAATATTAAAACTTTTAAAACTAATTCTTTATTTTTTTTAGTTTTAATAGTATAATTATCTTATAAAATATTTGAGGAATGATTATAAATGAAATTACATAGAAATAAAAAGAATATAGGTTCTAGAATTTTCAACATACGAAAGAAATTAAATCTGACTTTAGAGGAATGGGGAAAGTTTTTTAGTGCTAGTAAAGGGAATGTGTTACTTTGGGAACAAGGGTCGTCAATCCCTTCAAGAGGGAGACTAGAAAAAATCGCTAAAATTGGTAATGTTACTTTTAATCAACTATTATATGGTTCTGTTGATGAGTTTCTAGAAAATAATATAGAAGGATTGATAAAAGAAAGTGATTATCCTATTGATTTAACGGATAATGAAATAAGTGAGAAGTTTAAAAGAGAATTAATAGAGTATGTTTTATTAAGATTAAATGAGTATAGAGGTTATCAACATGATGAAAATCTTATTGATAATATTGATACTCTTTGTAGTAAAGCTTCTTCTTTCATTAGTGGCTACATCTATGATGATTTGGATAAGATGTTAGAACTATTTTCAGAATATAACGGAGAAACCACGGAGGTATTAGAAAAATTCCCAACAAGAGAGGAAATAGAGAGGTTTACTATTTCTAGAAAGACGTTAGAAAAACTAAGTAATAATGATAGTTTAACTAGCTATTTAACATTTATAAATGAAGATGGTATCGTTGAAGATTATTTAATGTTAAGGTATCTTACTAATTTGGTGATTGAAAAAGTAAAAAGTAATGGATTTTATCTAGAAGATAGAGCAACATTATATATCACATTATCTAACATATTAGAAAATAATGTTGATTTACATATAGATGAGTTCATAGGTTTTGATTTTATATTTAAAGAAAATACCTTCCTACAAAATAAGTATGGTATAGATGATTATAATATAGTGGTAGGTCTTAAAATCGAGAAAGAAAATAGCTTGTACTATTTGGCTAACTATCCTCGTATAGAAGATGTACCATTAAATATAGAAGCACAATACTTTATTTTAAATCATGATAATACATATAAAATTACTAAGATAACTGAAAAGCCCGATTGTAAATATCTAGCCCCTATATTAGGTAAAATGGAGTAGAAGCGGTATTACTATTTGATTATAGTAATATGAAGTGAAACTAACTACAGATTTTTAAAAGGAAGTGAAACAATGTTTGATAAGATTAATAAGTTACAAGAAAAAATAGCAAAGCTTAGACCTTTAAACAAGACTGAACTTGAAAAGTTAAGAGAAAACTTTATTATAGAGAATACGTATAACTCTAACGCTATTGAGGGAAATACTCTTACTTTAAGGGAAACGGCTTTAATACTACAACAAGGAATTACCATTCAAGGTAAAAAGGTACGTGAACATTTAGAGGTAATAGGATATAAGGACGCTTTTTATTACATTCTAGATATTGTTAACGAGCCATTGACAAAACAAGTTATAAAAGATATACATAGCTTAGTTTTAATGCATGATAGAGAGAACAAAGGAGTATTTAGACGTGTTAACGTTCAAATATTAGGTTCAAGTCATAAGACTAGCGAACCACAAGAAATAGAAAGTAATATTGATAAGTTGCTAGTTAAATATGAGGAGTGGAAACAACAACATCATATATTAAAGGCAATAGCTCTATTACACTTAGAATTTGAAAGTATTCACCCTTTTATAGACGGGAACGGAAGAACAGGAAGACTGCTTCTTAATTTTGAATTAATAAAACATGGATTGCTACCAGTGAATATTAAATTTACAGATAGGGAAAAGTATTATAATAGTTTTGATGAATATCATATTAATAACAATGCTGATTACCTTACTGACTTAATAGCAAATTATGAAGTAGAAGAACTTGAAAAGTATATCAGTATGATAGATTGCTAAAATTGAGTTTGAACAGTCAATCAATAGCTTACAGTTCATAATGGAAAAATAAGCTATTTTTTCCATTATGGAAATAATTTAGTAACTCAAAATGGAAAATTTAGAGATTTTTTCCATTATCAATATTTCCAGTGGCTATCAACTAATATTTTACAACCACTTAAATTATTTTAGTAAATGAATTACTTAACTGGAGAAAGAAGCGGTATTCTTGTGTTTTTCTACTTGATTTAAGAAAAAATAGCATATAAACACAAATTTATATAGTTATGTAAACTATATTCTTATATTAGCTATTTAAACGGCTTCTGAAAGGTTTCTTTATCTTTTGGAGTAATAATCCTAAAAATCTTTTTAAAGGCTGTATCATTTAAAATACAAGGTATTTTTTTATGAGAAAGCTAACTTTATTTGAGAAAATAAAAAAATCACTGATTAAACCAGTGATTTTAGTCGAAAATGATATTTTGAATACATCTAATAAAGATAACTTCATTATATCATATCTCCCATAATGTAGCTAACATTTTCATTTGTTTATAAAACTACTGGCACTAGTGAAAGGAATAAGAGAAAATGATAAAAGAATACATTAACAGTAAAGACAATAAAAGATATTATGAGGTAAAAAATGAATACCTTGGTAAAAATGTTTACACAGGGAAAGAAAAAAGGATTTCTAAAAAAGGGTTTAGAACAAAGAGAGAAGCACAAAATTATATAGTTAAGGCTAAGAATGAGTTTTTAAATGGTAGTATTTATCTACGAAGCGAAAATATTACCTTTGAACATGTATATAAACTTTGGGATGAACAATATAAAACACAAGTAAAAGAGAGTAGCTACCATACTATAAAAACTATTCTAGAAAAAAGGATACTACCAGTTTTTAAAGAATTGAAAGTTATTAGTATTAAGTTGCCATATTGCCAAAATTATATAAACGAGGTATCAAAAACTTATAAAAAAGGCTATGTGACTTTAATAAAAGGTACGATAGTTCAAATTTTAGATTATGCTGTTAAGATGGAGATAATACCTACTAACTACATGAAATTAACTAAAATACCTAAAAAGATTGAAGAAAAGAAAAAGAATTACTACACTAAAAAAGAATTGTTACAGTTTTTAAAAGTAGTTAAAGAAAATTATTCAAGTGAAACTTACATAGCTTTTCGCATACTAGCTTTTACCGGTATTCGTTTAGGAGAGTTGAGAGCTTTAACATGGAAAGATATTAATTTTAAGAAAAAAACATTAACTATTAGTAAAAATATGATGAATATCGGAAGTAAGTCGAAAGTATCAACGACTAAAACAAAATCAAGTGAAAGAATTATATTCCTTGATGATGAAACTATTAAAGAATTGAAGAGTTATAGAGAACTAGATAAATTTGTAAGTATTAATAATGGAATATTTGCAAAAAACACAAGACATCATTTCAATGGTATGTTAACGAGAATATACAGAGATTTTCCAAAACTAAAACAGATAACCCCGCACGGCTTCCGCCATACTCACGCAACTTTATTATTTGAAAGTGACTTGAGTGCGAAAGAAATTCAAAATAGATTAGGTCATAAAGATATAACAACTACATTGAATACATACACTCATATTACAGATGAAAAAAGTAAAGAAACTACAGAAAAATTCTATAAATTCATGAGTGTTTAAAAGTCGGAGAGTTGACGGAGAGCAGTTCGCTAGAAGTCTAATAGAATAAGGATAATTTACATTAAAAAACTAAATAATACTTTTAAAAAATGTTCTGAAGTAGTATAATTATAGGTAAGTAGTATTATAACACAGGAGGTAAATATGTCAGAGAAAAAAATGAACATGATAGTTTGCGGAGGGTGAAACTCGAAAATAGGGCCGGGGGCCTTGTCAGATATCCTAAGAGATCTTCCTAAAAAAGAAGATAAAAATTTAATAGTAGGATATGAATCTTCAGATGATGCAGCCGTTTATAAAATATCTGAAGATAAGGCGATTATTCAAACTTTAGATTTCTTCACAACAATGATTAATGATCCATATTTATATGGTCAAATAGCAGCTACTAATGCGCTAAGTGATGTGTATGCAATGGGTGGGGAAGTTATTTCAGCATTAAACATCGTTGCCTTCCCAGAAAATATGGACTTAGAAATATTACATCAAATATTAAAAGGTGGAGCTGAGAAAGTTCATGAAGCAGGGGGAGTGCTTGCTGGAGGGCACTCTATTCATGATGCTACACCAAAATATGGTTTATCAGTAACAGGAATTGTTCATCCTGATAAAATATTACAAAATAACAATTGTAAAGTAGGGGATTTACTAATAGTAACAAAACCTTTAGGTGTAAGTATTATTAATACAGCTCATATGGTTAAAGAGTGTTCTGAAGAAGCATTTGCACAAAGTGTTAAACAAATGACAACACTTAATAAATACTCTGCTCAAACGATGAAAGATTTCAACGTAAATAGTTGTACAGATATCACAGGATTTGGTTTCCTAGGACATCTTGTAGAGATGTTAGATGGTAAACATTCGGCAGAAGTATATACAAAAGACATTCCGTATATTGAAGAAGCATATAAATGTGCCAATGAATTCGTTATTACTGCAGGAGGACAATTAAACAGAATGTTTGTTGAGCCAAATGTAGAATATCAGGTTAAAGACTTTGCATTAGAAGAAATCATGTATGATCCACAAACTTCAGGTGGGTTATTAATAAGCTTGCCAGAGAGTGAAGCACATGAATTATTAGAAAGACTTAATACTCTTGAAATTAAAAGTGCTATTGTAGGAAAAGTTATAGAAAAACAAGAAAAAGCAGTTATCGTTAAATAGAACTGTTATAAAAGGAGAATATAAGTATGAAAAAAGAAATTCTAGACGCACAAGGTTTAGCTTGTCCAATGCCAGTTATTCAAACAAAAAAATTATTAGTGGACAATGACGTGGTAGAAACAATCGTAGATAACTTTATTGCTACACAAAATTTAGAAAAAATGGCAACTCAATTAGGATATAACTTTACGGTTAAAGAGGAAGCAAAAGATAAATATATCGTTACAATCTCTAAAGGAGAGGTTACTGAAGGTGTAGTTGTTGATACACTATGTGATACATGTGTTGTACCTGTAACTCAAGCTATACGTGTATTAGAAGAAGAAACAAAAGTCACGTTATTAGTAAAAACTGAAGATAGCGTTGAAAGTCTTAGAAAATTTGCTGATAAAAATAGTTATGAATTTAAAGTTTCTAATATTGAGGGTGGCTTTAAAGTAGAAATTACTAAAGAAGAAGCACCGCAATTAGAAGCTGCTCCAGTTGTTAAAGATGACAGCTATATTGTTGTAATTAACAAAGATCAAATGGGACATGGTAGTGAAGAACTAGGTAAAAGATTAATAAAAGCTTATCTATATGCTTTAGGGGAACAAGAAGTATTACCTAAAAAAATTATTTTCTACAATAATGGAGGAGTTTTAGTAGATAAAACTCGTAGTCATGTAATTGAAGAATTAAAAACACTAGAAGACGCTGGTGTAGAAATAGTTTGTTGTGGAGCATGTATTGACTATCATAAGATTGATTTAGCAGTTGGTAATCCAACAAACATGTACTTCATCGTAGAAGATATGAGAAAAGCGAACAAAGTAATTCAACCATAGGAGGAAATAGCGTGGAAGAAGGTTTAATTGTTTTTAATAGTACGCATGATTCAATAAAGGCTGATAATATTTGTTTAGAAAGAAAACTTGCAGCATCATTAATCCCTACGCACCCATCGATAAGTGTAGGATGTGGTTTTATGCTTAAAACAGCATGGGATAATTTTGATAACATTGTAAGAATGTTACAAGAAGAAAATATTGAATATCGTGGATTATACTATTCTAAAAAAACTGGAATCAAGAGAGTAATAAAAAAATTAGAGGATTATAAAATTAAATAAAATTTTGAATAGAGATTAACATAGAGAAAGTTTAAAATGTTTGATTTAATTTTCTTAAATAATCTCTATTCTTAATATAGTGTAAAGGTGAAATATATGAATAACAATGTAATTATTGGTACGGCAGGGCATATTGACCACGGTAAGACTACGTTAATCAAGGCTCTGAGCGGAATTGAGACAGATACTACTCAAGAAGAAAAAGACAGGGGGATGTCTATTAACCTTGGGTTCGCATATTTTGATCTACCGAGTGGAAAAAGATGTGGAGTTGTTGATGTTCCTGGCCATGAGAGGTTTATTAAAAATATGCTTGCTGGAGTTAGTGGTATAAACTTAGTTTTACTACTAGTTGATTCTAGAGAAGGAATCATGCCACAAACTAAAGAACATATTGATATTTTAACGTTATTAGGGATAGAAAATTATATTATAGTAATGACGAAAATAGATTTAGTTGAAGAAGAATATAGAGAATTAGTAAAAGAAGATATCCAAGAATTTATCTCAGGTACAGTTCTTGAAAATTCTCCAATAATTGAAGTTGACTCAATTAGTAAAAAAGGACTTGATATATTATTAGCTACAATTGATAAGAAAACAGAAGATATCGCAGCAAAAAATGTTGAGAAAAACGCTAGAATTAACATCGACCGTTCATTCCAAGTTAAAGGATTTGGAACAGTTGTAACAGGAACTCTTACAGAAGGTGTTATAAATATAGGAGATGAATTAGTAATTTATCCAAAAGAAGTAAAAGCAAAAGTTAGAAATATTCAAGTTCA
>CAURVX010000018.1:0-29676 GCA_963528605.1 uncultured Gemella sp. | reverse complement strand
TACTCCAGAAGGATTAAGTAATGCAGAAGGTAAAATCACTTATGATACTGTAAAACCTGGTGGAAAAGCTTGGATTGTTGAACAAACAGGAAAAGGAACATATGGAAAATATGTACAAGCCGATTCAGGTGCGATCACATCTGATGCTAAGATGGTAGAAGCTTTCAAAGCTGGAGAAGCAGCTGCGAAAAACTTCACTTCAGCTAACGTAACAGCAGATGGTGGAATCAAAGAAGGAGACTATGTTTTCGTCCTTGAGAAAAATACCTACACTACTGTTAAAAATATTGATACTACTTTAACTGCAGGTATAAGGTTGAATGCTAGCATGATTGATGGATTAGGTCCAGACTATACTATTAATGATATTTATGCTATGGTACAAAAAAGTAAAAATAATCCAGATAGTCTAGTTGGGGGAAAAAATAAAGAATTTGTCAAAGGATATGTAGCGTATCTAACTAAAAAAGGTTTAGAAGATAATTTAGTTACATTAAAACGTTTTATGGCTATTGGACATTCAGTAGAAGATGATGCTAAAGTTATTGATAGTGATGATTCTTTAGATGAAAAGGGGCGCCCTACACTTGAGACGCACAGAGAGACTAATAATTTAGAACTTAGTTCTGGTACCGATACAATTTATCCGGATACTGAAGTGACTCCTGAAGATCAACATGAATTTGATGCTAAATTTGATAATTTTACATTAACAGCTGAAACTTACTCTTACCGCGATGAAATCACTCCACTTCGTGCCTACCGTTTAGCAAGTGGTACTACAACAATCACTTACACATATGCAGAAGAAAAAACTCGTGAAGTAGAGAAAAGAGGTTCGGTAGTTGTTAATTACCAAACAGAAGACGGAACAGTATTAAAAGATCCTTACACTGATACTCCTGAAACAGTAGCTGAAGTAGTAACTGAACATTACTATGTAAATGCTGATGGACAAGAAGTAGTTGTAGAAAATAAAACTGTTAGAACGCCTAAAAACGTAGCCTATAATACTAAAGAAAACGAAACAGAAAAACCTCAAAAACTTACAGATGCGGCTGGAAATGTTTACTACCTAAACGAAGCAAACACTAAAACTGCTGTAAACGGTCAAGAGACTACTTCACCAGCTGAAACAGGGACAGTAGTGGAGGGGGTTACAAAAGTAACTTACATCTATGAAAAAGCTGGATCAGTAATCGTCAACTATAAAACAGAAGATGGAACAGCTCTTACAGGTACAGTAGTTGGTGATGAAAGTAAAACTGTAGCTTCAGGCACAAAAGATGTTGATAACGGAAAACCAGGAACAGCTTATAACACTGCAGATAATGGTTTAAAACCAGAACGTATTAAAACTGCAGAAGGGAAAGTTTACCAATTAGTTCCACAATCAACTGAAGGTGAAGAAACAGGCGAAGTTGAATCTGGAAGAACTAAAGAAGTAACATACGTTTATAGAGAAGTTAAAGGTAATGTAGTTGTTAAGTATGAAGATACTGAAGGTAATACACTTGCTAATGATGAACAAGATGAAACTGATGCTTCTCTAAACGTTAAATATGACACAGCGGACCACAAAAAAGACGAAATCACTAAAGATGGTGTTAAATATTACTTAACAGCTAAAGAACTTAAAGACGGTTCTAAACCAGCTGCTGGAGATGTGGTAGAAGGAACAACTACAGTAACTTACGTTTACGAAAAAGCAGGACAAGTAGTAGTTAACTACCAAACAGAAGATGGAACTCCATTAGTAGGTGTAGATGCAGCTGGTGCTAACGTAACTTCAGGTGCTAAAGACACTATAGATGGAAGACCAGGATCAGACTACAACACTTCTGATAACGGAATGAAACCAACACGTATTACAACTGCAGAAGGAAAAGTATACGAACTTGTACCAACAGCAACTAAAGGTGACGAAACTGGTAAAGTTGTTGCTGGAGAAACTAAAGAAGTAACATACGTTTATAAAGAAGTAAAAGGTAACGTAGTCGTTAAGTATGAAGATACTGAAGGTAACGTAATCGCTGAAGACGAAAAAGACGAAACAGATGCTTCTCTAAACGTTAAATACAATACAGCAGATCACAAAAAAGATGAAATCACTAAAGATGGTGTTAAATATTACTTAACAGCTAAAGAACTTAAAGACGGTTCTAAACCAGCTGCTGGAGATGTGGTAGAAGGAACAACTACAGTAACTTACGTTTACGAAAAAGCAGGACAAGTAGTAGTTAACTACCAAACAGAAGATGGAACTCCATTAGTAGGTGTAGATGCAGCTGGAGCTAATGTAGCTTCAGGTGCTAAAGATACTGTAGATGGAAGACCTGGATCAGCTTATGACACTTCTGATAACGGAATGAAACCAAATCGTATCACAACTGCAGAAGGAAAAGTATACGAATTAGTACCAGCATCAACTAGAGGTGACGAAACAGGTACAGTAGTAGCTGGACAAACTAAAGAAGTAACATACGTTTATAAAGAAGTAACTGGAGATGTAGTAGTTCACTACGTTGACAAAGAAGGTAACACAATCGCAGCTGATAAAGATGACCTTAAAGGAGCATCTCTAAGCGAGAGATATGATACTGCTGTTGACAACAAACCAGAAAAAATTACTGCAGAAGACGGAACTGTATACTACATTACAAAAGCTGGTCTTAAAGATGGTTCTAAACCAGAAACTGGGAACGTAGTAGAAGGTAAAACTGATGTAACTTACGTTTATGAAAAAGCTGGATCAGTAATCGTTAATTATCAAACAGAAGACGGAACTCCATTAGTAGGAACTGCAGATGGTAAAGATGTAGCTTCAGGTGTTAAAGATACTGACAATGGAAAACCAGGTTCTGAATACAACACTGCAGATAACGGAATGAAACCGACTCGTATCACAACTGCAGAAGGAAAAGTGTACGAACTTGTACCGGCATCAACTAAAGGTGATGAAACAGGAACTGTAGAATCAGGTCAAACTAAAGAAGTAACATACGTTTATAAAGAAGTTAAAGGTAATGTTGTTGTTAAGTATGAAGATACTGAAGGTAACACACTTGCAGAAGACGAAAAAGACGAAACAGATGCTTCTCTAAACGTTAAATATGACACAGCAGACCACAAAAAAGACGAAATCACTAAAGATGGTGTTAAATATTACTTAACAGCTAAAGAACTTAAAGACGGTTCTAAACCAGCTGCTGGAGATGTGGTAGAAGGAACAACTACAGTAACTTACGTTTACGAAAAAGCAGGACAAGTAGTAGTTAACTACCAAACAGAAGAAGGAACTCCATTAGTAGGTGTAGATGCAGCTGGTGCTAACGTAACTTCAGGTGCAAAAGACACTGTAGATGGAAGACCAGGATCAGACTACAACACTTCTGATAACGGAATGAAACCGACACGTATTACAACTGCAGAAGGAAAAGTATACGAACTAGTACCAACAGCAACTAAAGGTGACGAAACTGGTAAAGTTGTTGCTGGAGAAACTAAAGAAGTAACATACGTTTATAAAGAAGTAACTGGAGATGTAGTAGTTCACTACGTTGATACAGAAGGTAATGTAATTGCTAACGATAAAGAAGATACTAAAGGTGCTTCTCTAAACGCTAAATATGACACAACTGACAACAAACCAGCAACAATCGAAAAAGATGGTGTTAAATACTATCTAACAGAAAAAGCTGTTAAAGACGATTCTAAACCAGAAAATGGAGACGTAGTAGAAGGTAAAACTGAAGTAACTTACGTTTACGAAAAAGCAGGACAAGTAGTAGTTCACTACACTGATGAGAAAGGTAACACTATTCAAGTAGATGCTGTTGATACAAAAGACGGTAAACCAAAATCAGACTACAATACTGCTGATAACAACATGAAACCAAACCGTATTACTACTCCAGAAGGAAAAGTATACGAATTAATCCCTCAATCAACTAAAGGTGATGAAACAGGTAAAGTTAAAGCTGGAGAAACTACAGAAGTAACTTACGTGTACAAAGAAATCACTGGTAATGTAGTGGTTCACTACGTTGATACAGAAGGAAACACATTAGCTGCGGATACTAAAGATGTAGAAAATGGATCACTAAGTGACAAATATGACACAACTGACAATAAACCAGCTAAACTAGAAAAAGATGGAGTAGTTTACCACTTAACAGCTAAAGAACTTAAAGAAGGTTCTAAACCAGAAAACGGTGCTGTTGTAGAAGGTACTACAGAAATCACTTATGTATATGAAAAAGCAGGACAAGTAGTAGTTCACTACGTAGACGAAGCTGGAAACACACTTCAAACAGACGCTGTTGATACAAAAGACGGAAAACCAGGAGCTAAATACGATACTTCTGATAACGACATGAAACCGACTCGTATCACTACTCCAGAAGGAAAAGTGTTCGAACTTGTACCAGCATCAACTAAAGGTAACGAAACTGGAGACGTTGAAGCAGGTAAAACAACTGAAGTAACATATGTGTACAAAGAAGTTAAAGGAAACGTAGTAGTTCACTACACTGACGAAGCTGGAAACACAATCGCAGAAGATGTTAAAGATACTACAGACGGATCAGTAAGCTCAGCATATGACACAACTGACAACAAACCAGCTGTAATTACTACAAAAGATGGTAAGAAATACGCATTAGTGCCAACTGCAACTAAAGGTACTGAAAATGGTAAAGTAACAGAAGGAACAACAGAAGTAACATACGTTTATAAAGAAGTAACTGGAGATGTAGTAGTTCACTACGTTGACACAGAAGGTAACGTAATTGCAGACGATAAAGAAGATACTAAAGGTGCTTCTCTGAACGCTAAATACGATACAACTGACAACAAACCAGCAACAATCGAAAAAGATGGTGTTAAATACTACTTAACAGAAAAAGCTGTCAAAGATGGTTCTAAACCAGAAAACGGAGACGTAGTAGAAGGTAAAACTGAAGTAACTTACGTTTACGAAAAAGCAGGACAAGTAGTAGTTCACTATGTAGACGAAGCTGGAAACACAATCCAAACTGACGCTGTTGATACTAAAGATGGTAAACCAGGTGCTGCTTACAACACTACTGATAATGATATGAAACCAACTCGTATCACAACTCCAGAAGGAAAAGTATACGAATTAGTACCAGCATCAACTAAAGGTAACGAAAACGGAAGCGTTGAAGCAGGTAAAACTACAGAAGTAACATATGTGTACAAAGAAGTTAAAGGAAACGTAGTAGTTCACTACACTGATGAAGCGGGTAACACAATCGCAGAAGATGTTAAAGACACTACAGACGGATCAGTAAGCTCAGCTTATGACACAACTGATAACAAACCAGCTACAATCACTACTAAAGATGGAAAACTATACGTATTAGTACCAACTTCAACTAAAGGTGATGAAAATGGTAAAGTAACAGAAGGAACAACAGAAGTTACTTACGTATACAAAGACGTTAAAGAAGAAGCTGCTAAGAAAGAAACTCCATCAAATCCATCTACAGATAACCCAACAAATCCATCTAACGGAGATGAAGAAAAACCATATACACCATCTCCAGAAGATAAAGAGAAAGCTAAAAAATCTGTAGAAAAAGGACTTGAAGAGAAAATCAAAAACATCGATAAAGATCCAAACTTAACTCCAGAGCAAAAAGAAAAAGCGAAGGAAGAAGCTAGAAAAGAAGCTGAAAAAGTTAAGAAATCTATCGAAGAAGGTAAAACAACTGAGTGGGTAGACGAAAAAGGAAACCCAATCAAACCTGTAAAACCAGGAACATACCCAGCAGGTTCAACTCCTAACTACGAACTAGTAGGAACAGTTACAAACCCAGAAACAAGAAAAGTAACGCACATCTTTAGACCAGTAACAAAAGAAGAAAAAACTACAGTATGGGTAGATGTAAATGGTAAACCATTAAAACCAGCTAAACCAGGAACAGAAGAAGCAGGAAAAGTACCAAACTACAAACTAGTAGGTACAACTGTAGATCCAACAACTGGAAATGTAATCCACGTGTTTACTCCTACACCAGTTGTCAACAAGGTAACTGAGTGGGTTGACACAGAAGGTAAAGTCTTAAAACCTAAAGAAGAAGGAGTTAAAGACCCAGGAAAAGTACCTAACTATAAACTAGTAGGAACAGTTACAAACCCAGAAACAGGAAAAGTAACACATATCTTCATACCAACAACTTCTGACAAACCTTCTACAGTATGGGTAGATGTAAATGGTAAACCATTAAAACCAACTGTACCAGGAACAGAAGAAGCTGGAAATGTACCTGAGTACAAACTAGTAAGAACAGTTACAAACCCAGAAACTGGTGATGTAATCCACGTATTTACTCCTACACCGGTTATCAACAAGGTAACTGAGTGGGTTGATATAGAAGGAAAAGTAATCCGTCCGCAAGAAGATGGATCAAAAGATCCAGGAAAAGTACCAAACTATGAATTAGTAGGAACTGTTAAAGATCCAGAAACAGGAAAAGTAACGCATATCTTCAAACCAGCTACTAAACAAAAAGTAACAGCATGGGTAGATGTAAATGGTAAACCAGTTAGACCACTAGCTAAAGGTGAAAACCCAGCTGGATCAGTATCAGGATATGAACTAGTTAAAACAATTGTAGATCCAGAAACAGGAAATACACTACATGTGTTTAAACCTAAAGGTTCTGAAAACCCAGGAAACCCAGGAACTCCAGGTGAAAACCCAGGAACACCAGGAAACCCAGGAACACCTGCAAATCCTGAAAAACCAATGGATCCAAATTCTCCAGCTAAACCAGAAGGAGAAAGAAGTCCAGTAGACGTAGTTAAATCACAATTCAAACGTCTAGCAAACACTGGTAACGAAACAACTAACACAGCTGCAGCAGGATTCGGAGCATTAATCGCAGGAATCGCGGTAGCAGTTAGAAGACGTCAAAAAAAAGATAAATAGGATTAAAAGATTAATCTAGAATAAAAGAATCACTCTCGGAAATATTTCGAGGGTGATTCTTTTGGATTGAATAAAGGATTTCGAGAAGTATTGTGGTTGTATACTGAATTCAGGATCTTTGTTAAAATCAGGGGGTGGTGAAATAAGTGGTTCTTTGTCGAATTTGGAGAGTATATAAAAAGTATAACTATTTACTGAAAAGCTTGAAATATCAATGTTTATAAATAGTTGATTATCATAATTTAATTTGATATAATCAAAACTGGAGAGAGAAGTTAGGGGGTATAAAACTTCCGATAAAGATTGCGGTAGTCGTTTATTTTTCAAAGTTAAAGACTGAAGAAAAATATTACGAATAGCGTATGCAACAGGAACTTAAAAAGCAGGTACTAAAAATTAGTATCTGCTGTTTCTAGTTCCCACTGCTGTGGCTACTTCAATATGAAAGGGGATGGTGCTATGCTCGCATACACTAAAATCTGGATGAAAGGAGTAGCAAGTTGTCAGCTTACGAAATTGTACAGACGATTATTGGAATAAATCTATTGATTGTTTCAGTAGTTAGTGCATGTATTGTAGCGTTAAAAAAAGACAATAAAAAATAACCATTTTTTACACTTTAGCACAGGCTAAGATAGTTATTTTTAACTAATATTATCAGAGCTACCGTCTTTAAAACGGCTCTCTTTTTCATATTTATATTCTATCATATATGAAGAAAGAAATCAAAGGTTTTGATATAGTATACTAATTATTTGTTTTTGATAAATCTGATTATATATAGAGATATTGAGGGAGATAAATGAAATTGTTGAGTTGATAAGAATGGACTAAGGAGAAGAAGAGTATGTTTGATGAGAGAAGAAGAGACTTTGATGGATATTATGCTCACCTAGCTTATATTAAAGAAGAAAAAGAACAAGCAATCGAGGAAGGACTTCAACAAGGGATTCAACAAGGACTTCAACAAGGAATAGAACGAGGAATAGAACAAGGACTTCAGCTAGGACGTGAAGAAGGAATCGAGCAAGGGAGATTAAGTACAGTAGTAAACTTAATAAAAAAAGGTATCATAACAAAAGAGGAAGCGTGTGAAGAATTAGGAGTGTCTGTTCAAGAATTAGAAAAATATCTATAGAAAATAATTTACCTCTGAAATCTAATTTCAGGGGTTTTCTCCGTGTTGTATATGGAGATAGAGTTAGAGTCTGGAATTGGGTAGAATTACTTTGAGAATAAATCAAAATTCTACGAACTTATTTATATTAAATATATACTTTTTATTTTATTTTAGAGATAATAAAAGATAACAGATGGTTGCTATATACATTAAAAAATAATATCTACTTGCACTAATAATTAGCGCTATTTTAACTGTATTTTAAGTATATTTTAAGTTCGATGATGACCGTGGTTATTAGGTTGTTTTTAAACTAGATAATTTTTTGTAAAATAATAAAATTTCTTCGGAAAATGATTGACGTAAATATTCATTTATGATATTATTAATTCCGGTAAAGATACGTAATTATATTAAGATATCAATTCCAATAAAATACACATTAAGGAGAAACTATGTTTAAAAAACTATTAAAAGTAGCATTACCAGCTTTATTCGTTTTCTCATTTGCTAATGTAAATGATGCAAAAGTAGAAGCTGCAAACAAAAAAATCAACGTAAGAGTTGATTACCTAGAAGAAGGAAGTAACAAAAAATTAGCAGAAAGTGCAAAATTATCAGGAGATGAGAACGTATTTGCAACAATCTCTCTTCCTCAAAACTTAGCTAACGAATACAACATAGCAAAACGCGATTTTTCTAATGAAAGTAAAGGTCAAATCGCAGCTAACAAGATCTATGATCAAGAATTAGTATACCAAGTGTACTTCACTAAAAAGCCTGAGAGCCAAATTAGTAAGCCATACACTCAAACTTACACTTATGTAACTACTCAAACACAAGCACACGTAGTAGCTACAGCTCAAGTTCAAAAACAACTAGTTACTTCAGGTACTGTAAGTCACTCTTCTACTACAAACCACACAGTAGTGACAAACCATAAACCAACAGTAGTAACTACACACAAACCGGCTCAAAGACCTACTGCAGTAGCACACAGACCAGTAGCTCAAAAACCAGCTGTTCAAAGACCAACAGCAATAGTGCACAGACCAGTGGCACACAGACCTGTTGTTCAACAAAATCACAAACCTGTAAGAAAAGCTCTTCCACAAGCAAAACGTCGTGGAAGATAGTAATCAAAGGTTAAAATTTTTAGGATTAAGGCTGAATCAGTTCTTAATTAAATTAACATGTAATGAAATTAGTTTGTGGCTAATCTAGCTTGCAGACAAACTATATTGCAGTCGCCAACTTGACTACAATCCATTAGGCTCACAGCCAATTCCGGGGCACGAGTGAAATATTAATAAAACCTAAGTAGCATAGATATATGATTCCTTACTAGAGAAATCAGAAAGAGGGATGTATATCGCGTTTTGCTACTTAGGTTTTTTATATGGAATTGAGAAGGCTATCTACAATTATAAATTTGAAGCAAGGGAAAATGGAGCTAAAAATCCAGACAGATATCAATGAAGTCGTCTGTTGATTTTTCTGTAAAAAGTTTAAATCGAGATAAATTCTTAGCCCTTTATGATATAATTTAGTTAATAATTGAAAAAGAGGAGAGGTTTATGAAATCATCTAGCAGAAAAATAGAAAAAATACTAGCTTGGATAGCGAATATAATATTAATTTCCGCGGTAGTTTTAATATACGCAGGTTATTTCAATAGGCCACTGGAAGGAATATTTTTAACACCTGAATTTGTTAGGTTCCACTACTCAAGTTTAGTAGAATCTTTTTTAATTTACACAGGAATGGAATTTTATAGGATGATTGAAATATTTATAATACTTATTAAATTTTCAGTATTACTATCAGTATTTATAGCATTATTAGCGACTTTCAAGATGAAATATAGAATTTTTTCAGGCGTTCTATTTTTATTTTTGGCTCTTATGCTTGCTGGAATGGCGACAAAAATTGCGTTTCCTGTCTACTTATTGTATTTTATTGTCGCTATTATGTTATTTGCTAGAAAAGGTTAAATAATACTAGTTAGAGGTGTTTTGTGATATAATATGATAATATATTAAAAAAGGAGCATATTATGAAACCATTTAGCAGAAAAATAGAAAAAATCTTAGCTTGGATAGCGAATGTTATTATGATACTTGTGACAGGTCTAATGTCTCTTGGAGCATTTTCTGGACAATTGGAAGTAGCATTAAGACAACCAGAATTAGAACAGATGCTACATAACTTATTACAAGATCCAGCGATGAAATCATTAATGGATTCTACACGTATGGATATCGTAACATTACTTGCGACAGCTGTTAAAATATACGCTATAGTTGCTATTGTTCTAGTAGTTTTAGCTTTAATAGCGTCATTTACTATGAGAGCGAGATTTATTTCAGGAATCTTATTCCTAATCGCAGCAGCTTTAGTTGGATTAATGACAGTAGGTGTTCTAGTCCCTGTATACGTTCTATACTTCATAGTGGCAATTATGCTATTCGTAAGAAGACCACCTAAAAACACTGACAACTCAGATTTTACACAAACAACTTCTGAAAAACCAGAGATTGACAGATTAGAATACATGTAAGAAAGTACTACTAATTAGTAAAAGTATTTGAGAAATTTATAAACTATTTTATCGATTGAGCATTATCGAAGATTAAAATTATCTTCATGCCAACATTGATGAAATAGTTTTTTATTTTTTTTTTTTTTAGTACTACTTGTTGTAAAATAAGTGGCTTTAAAATGTATTTTTCTATACTAAATGAAAATTTAATATTAAGATTATCTTATAAAAAATAATTTTTTATAGTTAGTTTTTACTCATAAATTGTTATAATAGAATTAGTCTTGAAAAATGCGTAAAAATCTAATGTTTAAATGGATTTGAAATAGATAAATCTTTGATAAATAGTAGTTTTTATAGTATAATTATTAAGATGAAGTATTTTATATATAGGTTCGTAATATGATTGAAATAATTGTTAATTCAAGGAGTAAAAAAAGTCTAATTGAACTTGAAAAAATAGAGCGAGTTTTAAGCGAAAAGAAGTTACCTTACAGAGTATTAAAAACTTCTAAAAACACCAATGCGGAAGACCTTATGAATGAGATTCACGGGGGAGAGTTGATAGTGATCGGAGGAGATGGAACTATCAACGAAGTGGTAAATAATTATCATGGTAAAGAAATTATCTATCTTGCGTATGGTTCGGGCAACGATCTTGCGAAATCTATAGAGTTCAAAACAGACATTGAAATAAGTCGATTATTAGAATCGAAAAGATTTATTGAATATGATGTGGGTGTTGTTAACGATAGAAAATTCTGTTCGGGATTTGATATCGGTTTTAATGCTGACATCATAAAAAGAGCTAATGGCTCGAAGTTAAAGAAATATGTAGGCAAGTATATCTATCTTCTTCAAGGAGTAATAGGTATTTTAATGCTGAAAAAATATAAAGCGAAAATTTCATGGGATGATGGAGAAATCACGACCAACAAGCTGTATCTGCTTAATGCGATGATTCAACCTTATGAGGGCGGTGGGATAAAATTCGCCCCGAATGCGACAGGTCAAGATGGAAAACTTCACATAATGATCATGGAAAATATGTCTTTAATAACCTTTATTTATAATTATTTATGCCTACTTTTAAAACAACATAATAAACTAAAGAAGGTACAACATATAAAAACAAATAAACTAACAATAAAAACAAACCAAAAATACTTCCAAATTGATGGAGAATTAGTAAACAGCGAAGAAACTTTGAACCTTAGCTGTATTAGTAAATTTTATAAATTAAAAAGGATGGAAAGAAATGAGTAGATATTTAAGTAGCCGAAATTCTAGATTTGAATCGGGTATAGGAGCTTTTGAAATCGTCAATGGAATATTGACCGTTTTACTAATTATACTCGGGGGTCTAGTTAGCTGGACAATGTTGAAGTACGATTTTCTAAACTTTAGAGGGATTAACTACGGAATAATCGGAGTAATAATCTTAGCGATAATACTTGCGATATTTCTTGTAATTAAGAAAAAAGCGAGAATATTCAATGCGATAATGTTGATTGTTATGAATATTGCCTTGGTCTTTTCTTACATGCAGTTTAGAACAGCAATCGGCTTATTCGATAACTTAAACAGCAATGCAGCAGTAAGTGAGTATACTATGAGCGTCGTTGTTATGAAAAACGATGTAGCTGAAAAACTTGCAGACTTAAAAGGAGCATCAGTAGCAGCTCCAGTATCTGCAGATGGTGAAAACATTAATAAGCTGATGAAAGAGATTCGCGATAAAGAAAAACAAAGTCTTAATCTTACAGAATCTAAAAACTACATCTCAGCTTATGAGGAATTAGCTGCAGGTACTAGCAGAGCGATGATTCTTAACAGTTCATTCGAAGACTTAATTACAAGTCAACACCAAGATTTTAGTGATAAAACAAAAGTAATATATTCATACAAAATAACAAAATCAGTAAATGCTAAAGCGAAACAAAACGCAGGTGATGCATTTAACGTCTACATAAGTGGTATCGATACATATGGACCGGTATCTAGTGTTAGTCGTTCAGATGTTAATATTATTATGACAGTTAACAAAAAAACTGGAAAAATCTTATTAACTACAACACCACGTGACTCTTATGTGAAGATTGCAGATGGTGGAAATAACCAATATGATAAACTTACACACGCAGGTCTGTATGGAGTAGATTCATCGATTCATACGCTAGAAAATCTATATGGTATTAAAATAGATTACTATGCTAGACTTAACTTCACATCATTCCTAAAACTAATTGATACAGTTGGTGGGGTAGATGTGTATAATGATCAGGCGTTCACATCACTTCATGGTAAATATAACTTCCCTCAAGGACTAGTTCACTTAGATGCTGAAAAAGCATTAGGATTCGTTCGTGAAAGATATGGTCTTGTGGGTGGAGATAATGACCGTGGTAAAAACCAAGAAAAAGTTATTACTGCGATAATTAAAAAAATAACTTCAAAACAAGGATTAGCAAATTATCAAAGTGTTATTAGAGATTTAAGTGAATCAATTCAGACAAACATGCCGATAGAAACAGCTATGGGACTTGCGAATGAACAACTTAGCGCAGGTAAAGACTATAATGCAACATCACAAGCATTAACTGGAACAGGAAGTATGGGGTTACCTTCATACGCAATGCCTGGTGCGACATTATATATGACACAAATCAACGAACAAAGTTTAACAGAAGTTACAGAAAATATTAAAGAAGTATTGGAAGGTAAGTAGATGAGAGATGGAATTAGAATGATAGACATACATTCCCACGTAGTCTTCGGAGTAGATGACGGTGCAAAAACTGAAAAAGATACTCGTGATTTACTAGAAGAAAGTTACAGACAAGGTGTTAGAACGGTTATTGCAACACCACACAGAAGACGCGGGATGTTCGAAACAGATATAGAAATAATTAGAGAAAACTTCAAACGAGTAGAAGAAATCGCTACTGAAGTAGCTAGTGATCTAAGAGTTTACTTAGGTAGTGAAGTCTACTACAAAGAAGGAGAAATTGAAAAAATCGAAAGTGGAGTATATCCGAGATTAGCGGAAACGGACTATGTTCTTGTAGAGTTTCCATATGAAATGCGTTATAAAGAAATCCACAGAGCGCTGAATAAAGTTATATTACTTGGACTGACTCCAGTAGTAGCTCATGTTGAAAGATATAACGATGTAGATGAAAAAGGTGTTCAAGAGTTAATTAACATGGGTGCTTATATCCAGGTTAATGCAGCTAGTGTTCTAAAACCGAAACTTATCGGTGATAAGCATAAACACTATAAAAAACGTGCTAAAAAATACTTAGATGAAGAACTAGTTCACTTCATCGCAAGTGATATGCATAACATGGATTCTCGAAGAACGTATATGAAAGAAGCATATGATATTATCGAGAAAAAATACGGGACAACAATAGCCTATGAATTATTCGAGAAAAATCAAGAAAAACTATTAATGAATAAAATAATATAAAGAGAGGATAAATAATTATAATGGATAATCAAGAAAAAGATTTAATACAGTTAGACATTATGCTACTGTTAAGAAGGATTTGGGAGAAGAAAGTATTAATAGTATTAGTAACATTACTATTTACTGCAGCATCACTTGCTTATAGTATTTTTGTAATAACACCGCAATATGCATCTACTACGAAGGTATATGTAGTTAACCAAACGAAAGATGAGAAAAAAGCAATTACTACCCAGGATGTTCAATTAGGATCACTGTTGGTAAAAGACTATAAAGAGATCATTCTTTCTAACAAGGTTATGGAAGATGCAGCAGAGAAAAGTGGAACAGGACTTACAGCGAAAGAACTATCGAAAAAAGTTAGTGTAGATGCACCGAAAGATACACGTATTATCTCAATTACTGTTCAAGATAAAGATCCACAAGTAGCGAGTGATTTAGCAAATACTGTAAAAGAAATCTCAGCAGATCAAATCAAAGAAGTAACAAAAATTGATGATGTAACAACATTAGAAGAGGCAAAAGCAGCTACTTCACCAAGTTCTCCAAACATTCTTAAAAACGGAATCTTAGCAACAGCATTAGGATTCATCTTAGCTGTAGCGGGAGTAGTGTTATTCGAATTACTTGACGATAGAGTTAAGAGAGCCGAAGATATTGAAGAGGGAATGGGATTAGTACTTTTAGGTGTAGTTCCAGATACAAAAACAGGAAAGAGATAGGATAAGAAAACATGGCACAAATTAATTTACTAACAAACCAAAAAATAGTCGATCCTAAAAATGAAGAGTATTATAATGCCTTACGCACAAACATCCAATTTTTAGGAAAAGATAAAAAAGTAATCGCTATAACATCAACTTCAGAAAACGAAGGAAAAAGTACAGTTTCTACTAACCTAGCTATTTCTTTAGCAAAATTAGGTCTTAAAACTATTTTAGTAGATGCTGATACACGTAAATCTGTAATGGCAGGTCGTTTTAAATTCAAACACAAGATTAGTGGGTTATCAAACTATTTATCTGGAGTTTCTCCAATCGAGGATGTTATTTATGAAACTGACGTAGAGTACCTTAATGTTATTCCAGCTGGGCAAGTACCACCAAACCCAACAGGATTATTACAAAATAAAAACTTCAACATTATGATTGAAGTATTCAGAGAATATTATGATTATGTAATTATTGATACACCACCAGTCGGTCAGGTAATAGATGCGGCTATTGTAGCTCCTAAAGCTGATGGAGTAATATTACTAGTAGAAGCAAATCGTGTTAAGAAGAAAAGTATAGAAAAGGCCAAGGAACAACTCGAAAAAGGTGGAGCAGAATTCCTAGGTGTAATCTTAAACAAAGTTAACTCTAACGAACTTGGTTATGGTGGTTACTACGGTCACTATGGTAGCTATGGAATAAAGGGTAATAAAGATAGAAAATAATATCAAAAGATAAGAGGAGAACAAGATGTATTATATTAGAAGAAATAATAAGTTTCTGTTCTTGGTGACTGATTTAATAGCCTTATCTTTAGCTTATATTTTTAGTTTTGATTTTCAATCGAAATCAAAAGATAACTTATACTTCTTTATAGCTATGAATATTATTGGTATTCTTGTAGCGTTGATGTCAGAAGAATACTGGACAATATCAGAGAGAGGTTATCTTAAAGAACTTAAGACAACGACTATATATGTACTCAAAGTAGTATCGTTATTTACATTGTTTTTAGTGATATTTAATCGCAAAGATTTCTTTGATATAGTAAAAAGTATGGAATTGATTATATATCTAGTTCTAGCATTTGTTTTTATCTATTGTGTAAGAACTATCTCTAAAAGAATAAATAATCGCTATCGTGATGATAGTCGCAATATTATTATATTATCTGATTTTTGCGATTTAGATACAATCGGAGAGTTACCTAGTAACTATCAAATATTAGCTTATGCGAATAATTCGAAAGAACATATGTATAATACCAAGCCTGTGGTTCATAATATTTCTGAAATTAGAGATTTTTTATCTCAGCATAGAGTTGATGAAATCTACGCTAACTTATCGTCGCAGACTAGTCTAATAGAAATCTTTAAGATTTTTGAAGTGCTTGGTATTCCTACAAAGATTAATATTACACCAATTATAAAAGAAGTTGGAGCGAATACTGCGGTAACCTTTCAAGGGGATAATATTTACCTAACATCAGCGATAAAGATCGCTACATTGCGTCAGGTAATTCTGAAAAGAGTTATGGATATAGTTATTTCGATAGTGGGGATAATGTTGACGATTCTTGTAGGTTTAATAATATTACCAATAGTGAAAATACAAGCACCGGGGCCACTTATATTCACACAAACTAGAATAGGCCAAAATGGTAAAAAGTTTAAAATATACAAGTTTAGAAGTATGTATATGGATGCTGAGGAAAGAAAAGCAAAACTTTTAAGTCAAAATGAGCTAGAGACAACATTAATGTTTAAAATGGAAAATGATCCAAGGGTATTTCCATTTGGACAGAAGTTAAGAGATTGGTCACTAGATGAACTTCCACAATTCATCAATGTTCTTAAAGGAGATATGAGTGTAGTAGGGACGCGACCTCCAACAGTTGATGAATATACTCAATATGACCTTCATCATTTCAAGCGTATGCAGGTAAAACCGGGCATTACAGGAATGTGGCAGGTTAGTGGAAGAAGTAACATACTTGATTTTGAAGAAGTAGTAAAACTAGATATGAAATATATCGAAAATTGGTCGCTAAGACTGGACATAAAAATTATATTTAAAACTATAATGGTTGTTCTAAAAAGAGAAGGAAGTAAATAATAACGGGAAAAGTAAAAAATAGGGAGTGGCTATATAAGTATATACAACCACTCTTTATTAAAATAAAAAAAGACTGTGTTTCGTCGCCAAACTAAAACACAGACTAATATAAGTGAATATGGATATATTAACATAAAAATTGATAAAATGGAAGTGAAAAATCAAAATGCAACATATTTTTATAGTAGGTTCAAAAGGTATACCAGCCAAATATGGTGGTTTTGAAACGTTTGTAGAGAAATTAACAGAGAATCAGAAAAACAAGAATATACAATATCATGTAGCGTGTACAAAAGAAAATAATGATAAGTCTGGAATTTTTGAAAGAGAGTTTGTTCATAATGGAGCAAATTGTTATACTATAGACTTACCTAATATAGGACCAGCTAAAGCTATTTACTATGATGTAAAAGCAATAGAATGGGCAATAAAAAAAGCAGAAAAAGAAAAGTATGAAAGACCTATATTCTATGTTCTTGCTTGTAGAATAGGACCGTTCATAGCTCGATTAAAAAGAAAAATAGACAAGATAGGTGGAGTACTATTAGTTAATCCAGATGGGCATGAATGGTTAAGAGAAAAATGGAGTTTACCAGTTAGAAAATATTGGAAAATATCAGAGAGTCTCATGGTAAAACATGCGGATAAACTAATTTGTGATAGTAAAAATATAGAAAAATATATAAAAGAAGATTATAAAAAGTATACTCCAAAAACAACTTATATAGCCTATGGAACAGATTTGAATACGAGTACTCTTACAAATGAGAGTAAAGTAGTGAGAGAGTGGTTTGCTAGTAAAGCTGTTAAAGAAAATGATTTTTACTTAGTAGTGGGAAGGTTCGTTCCAGAAAACAATTACGAAACAATGATCAGAGAATTTATGAAATCTAACAGTAAGAAAGATTTTGTATTAATTACAAATGTTGAGCAAAATTCATTTTACGAAAAATTAAAAGAAACTACAGGATTTGATAAAGATGCTCGTATTAAATTCGTTGGGACTGTGTATGATCAAGAATTATTAAAATATATAAGAGAAAATGCTTTTGCATATTTTCATGGACATGAGGTTGGAGGAACAAATCCATCATTATTAGAAGCTTTAGGAAGCACTAGATTGAACTTACTACTAGATGTAGGATTTAATAGGGAAGTAGGAGAAAATGGAGCATTATATTGGGAAAAAGACAATCTTCATATTCTTATAGAAGAATCAGAAAAACTAGATGAAGAAAAGATAAAAATTCTTGAAGAGAATGCTAAAGAGAGAATTAAAAAACAATTTTCTTGGGAATATATAGTTGATGAGTATGAGAAGGAGTTTAGTGGATGTCGCAAAAATTAAAAGATAAGCTTAAACCAATTATTTATCCTATATTGTACAGAAAGTCTAGAAAAAAATTACAAAACTCAGATTTTACAATAATCAGCGATAATTGCTGGGGAGGAAGAGTTTATCAAGAATTAGGGATTCAATATAATTCTCCATTTATAGGTTTATTTATAATGTCACCCGACTATCTTAAATTGGTGAAAAATCTAAGATATTATATGTCACAAGAATTAGTATTTATAGAGAATTCTAAATATACAGACAAAACTACGTATCCAATAGGACTATTGGGGGATATAGAAATTCATTTTCTTCATTATTCTTCAGAAGAAGAAGCAAGAAGTAAGTGGAATAGAAGAAAAGAAAGAATGAATTGGGACAATATATTCCTTAAATTCAATGACAATGATAAATGCAACTATGAGTTAATCAAAGAATTTGATAGTTTGAATTATAATTCAAAAGTAATATTTTCTTCAAAGAAATACAATGATGTAAAAAGTTTAATTTATTTTAAAGAGAGAGAAAATATTGGGTTTGTTGGTGAAGATTTAAAAATATACCGAAAATATTTCGATGCAGTTGATTGGTTGAATAAAGGTGGAGAGAGGTTGTAAATGAAAAATATTTTATATCTACATGCTGGTGCTGAAATGTATGGAGCTGACAAGGTCCTATTAGAGTTAGTAAAGCGACTGGATAAAGAAAAGTTTACACCGCATGTTGTTTTACCAGAAGAAGGTATTTTAGCTGAAAAACTACGAGAAAATAATATAATTGTAGAGATTATAGAATACCCTATATTAAGAAGAAAGTACTTTAATCCAAAAGGATTAGTAAATTATATATTGGATTATAAAAAGTATTCAAAAAAATTAGTGGATTATTCAAAAAAGAATAATATTGATATCATTCATAACAATACTACAGCTGTTTTAGAAGGAATTGAACTAAAAAGGAAGTTAAAGCTTCCTCTAATTTGGCATGTTCATGAAATAATCGTTAAACCCAAAGTTGTTTCTTCAGTTATTAATGCATTTATGGGTATGTATGCCAACAGAGTAGTAACAGTTTCGGAAGCGGTGGCTAAACATGTTAAACAATCTAGACTTATAAAAGAGAATCAGGTAAAAGTTATTTATAATGGTGTTGATAATACTGAGTTTTATAAGATGAAGTCAACAAAAGAAGAGTTTAATATTTCTGAAGATAAAAAAGTTGTAGGTATGATTGGTCGTGTTAATGCCTGGAAGGGACAAGGAGACTTCCTGGAAGCGGTAGTACCGCTTTTGAAGGAAAATAAAGACTATATCGCATTCTTAGCAGGAAGCTGTTTTGCTGGTGAAGAGTGGCTTGAAGTAGAATTAGATGAGAAAATAAAAAAATCTGGTGTAGCCGAGCAAATAATTCGAATTCCTTATTTCAAAGAAACAGTAAAATTATATAATCTATTTGATGTTTTTGTATTGCCGAGTACAAATCCCGATCCACTACCAACAGTGGTGTTAGAAGCCATGGCATGTGGTAAACCAGTTGTCGGGTATAGACATGGTGGAGTATGCGAAATGGTAGAAGAAAACGTGAATGGGTTGTTAGTAGAGGTAAGGGATACAAAAGAATTAAGTTGTGCAATCCAGAATTTATTAGAAAATGATGAAATACGTAAAGAATTCGGGAATAATTCTTTAGTTAGACAAAAGAAAGAATTTTCGTTAGAGAGCTACATTCATAATTTTGAAAAAGAATATGGAGGAGTAAGAGAAAAGAATGCATAGAAAAATAAGTGTAATAATACCTGTGTATAAAGTAGAAAAGTATTTAAAGAGATGTGTAGAAAGTGTCATTAATCAAACATATAAGAATATAGAAATAATATTAGTTAATGATGGAAGTCCAGACAAGTGTGGTGAGATTTGTGATAAATATTCAAGAATTGACAGTAGAATAAAAGTTATTCATAAAGAAAATGGTGGATTATCTTCTGCTAGGAATTCAGCTTTAGATATTTCTTCTGGAGATTATATTATGTTTGTTGATTCAGACGATTGGATTTCTAAAAATTCTTTAGAGCAATTAAATGAGTATATTGATATGGATTATGATATTATTAATTTCAAGCTTAGTTTTGTAAAAGAAAATTCGAAGGAACTTATTGAAACGCACAAAGACATTAAAGCTAGTTATGAATGTGACTTAATAACTTATATAGATAAATTATTTTCGGGAGAGTTAAACTTTTTTATTTGCAACAAATTATATAAGAAAAACTTGTTTGACAAAGTAAGATTTCCTGAGGGAAGAAATTATGAAGATCTAGCAACCATATATAAACTTTACTTTAAAGCAAAAAAAATTATAGTTACGGATTATACTTTATATTATTATTGGTTAGGAAATTCAAACTCTATTACAAGTAGCTCTACAGTAAAAAATATGACAGATTACCTACTGAGCACAAAAGAAATATATGAAGTGAATAAAAATTATTTACAAATAAATAATAGGGATCTCTCTAATGCAGATACTTGGTATAAAATGATGATAATTCAATTGTTAATTAATTATACTAAATCAACATATAAGGATGATGATTTAAAAAAAGAAATATTATCTGAGCTAAAAAATTCTAAAGCAAGAATATCTGCAGTATATAAACAAGGTAAAATTATCAAGTATGTATTATATGAATCGAGGTTACTAATCCCGATGATTAAATTGAAGAAAACTTTAACTAAGGAAGGAACTAGATAATTTATGAATGTTGAAGTTTCTATTATTGTACCATGTTATAATTGTCAGGATACAATTAAGGAGTGTTATAAAAGTATTGTTAAATCAATAGATAATCTATTTTCGTATGAAGTAATTTTCATTAATGATGGATCGACAGATAACACATTAAATATACTTAACGAAATAAAAGGTATAGATAAAAATGTAAATGTCATAAATCAAGAAAATTTTGGAGTTTCAGCTGCTAGGAATAATGGCTTGAAAATATCAAAAGGAATGTATGTGAGTTTTGTAGATTCTGATGATACTGTTATGTCAGAGTTTTACCCAAAAATGTTAGCGCCGTTCAAAGAAGAAAAAGGATTAGATCTAGTTATGTGTGATTATACTAGCAGCGGATTAGTTGAAAGGGATATACAAAATATTGAATTGGAAAATATATATACTGAGGTATTAAAATCAAAAGGTAGTTTAGTAAAACTTAGAGGATCTGCATGTAATAAAATTTATAAAAAAGAAATACTGGATGAAAAAAATATTTTTTTTGATGAAAAGATAAAATTTTGTGAAGATTTAGGATTTAATTTAATATATTTTAAATATATTAGTAAGATTAGTATTATACCTGAGAAACTATATGTTTACGATATACATAACACTGATATTCCAGGGAATTCTGATAAAAAAATTACAGCATTTAAAATATGGGATAATCTGCTTTCTAGAGAGAACGAAGAAAAATATGAAAATGTAATCAAGTTGGAAAAATATAAATATATGATTTGGGGACTGTGTGAACAACTATCAGAAAAAGGAAAAATTCAGAATAAAGAGTATCTTGAATTATTAGAAAAAGAGAAGGATTTTATTATTAAAAATAAATTTTTATTAGGTAGAAAATTTGAATTACTTTTTAGGTTGATGATGATATCACCTATTTTTGTAAAATGTCTTTATAGAATATTATAGAAAATATTAAGTTTGTTATACACAAAAATTATAATTAGAAGGTGTAAAAATGACTGAAAAAATTGATATCGTTGTTACTTGGGTTGATTCAGAAGATTTAAATTGGTATAACGAGAAAAGCAAATATTTTGATAATACTCACATTAATCAAACTATGAATAGCGATGAAAGATATAGAAACTGGAACTTAATTAAATATTGGTTTCGTGGAGTAGAGAGGTATGCCCCATGGGTAAATAAAATTTTCTTTATTACTGAAGGACATTTACCTGAATGGCTGAATACTAATCATGAGAAATTAGTGGTAGTAAAGCATTCTGATTTTATTGATCAGGAGTTTCTGCCAACATATAACTCAAATGTTATAGAATTAAGTTTACATAAAATTATGGGGGGGTTATCAGAGAATTTTGTTCTATTTAATGATGATATGTTTTTGATGAATTCTACGACCGAAAAAGATTTTTTCGAGAATGGATTACCAAAAGATATAGGGGTATTTAGTCCAATAGTTCCAAATTATGGGGGTATTGCATCTATTGTCTTGAATAATCTAGAAGTTATAAATAAGTATTTTAATAGGAAATCTGTATTAGGTGTTGCTTGGAAGAAATACTTTAAATTATTTTATGGAAAACACATAATAAAAAATTTTGTAGCTCTACTATGGAAACCTGTTTTAGGTTTTTATGATTATCATATCCCTGTATCGCATAAGAAGAGTGTTTTTAAACTATTAGAGGAGAAAGAGAAACAGCTTTTCCTTAATACGTACAAGAATAAGTTTAGATCGAAAGATGAGATTAATCACTGGTTGATGAGATACTGGAATTTATGTAGTGGAAACTTTGTTCCTCGAAATATAAACTTTGGTAGATATTATGAGATTTCTAATTCAAATATTGAATTAAGAAATATTCTTATGAAAGATACATGTAAAGTCATTTGTGTTAATGACAGTACAGAAGTTGAAAATTTCGGAGAAACAAAAAAAGAGATATTAGAGATATTTGAAGAAAAGTTCCCTAATAAATCAAAATATGAGTTATAAAATTGCTGAAGATGGAGGAATTATATGATATATTTTATTGAACTTAGAAAAAATGATGAGCACACTGCAGGTCCAAAGGCTCCGAATGATATATATGATATATCAAAAAAATTGGGATTTAAAAGCTTAAAGTTAATGATAGAAGATGAGAAGGCATCTAAAATTAAGAAAAAAATTGAAGTTGGTAAACTGTGGTTAAGTTTGTTGTTTAAATTGAAGAAAGATGATGTTATAATATTTCAACATCCAATGTATGGAATTAAAGAGGCAATTAGACTTATTCCAATTTTTAAGAAGATAAAGAAAACTAAGTTTATTACTGTTATTCATGATTTAGAATTATTACGTGGAGGGACTTCAACTTACGATGAAGAAGTTGCAACATTATCAGATAAGGTTCTTTTACCAATGTTTGATAAGATAGTCTGTCACAATGATAGTATGAAGAAGTATTTAGTTAATGAGGGAATTAGTGAAAGTAAGTTAGTTAATTTGGATATATTTGATTACTTATGTAATAAAAATCAAGAAACAGAGAATAATGGAGTAGGATTGATTATAGCAGGGAATCTTAATAGAGCAAAAAGTAGTTATTTGTATAAATTAATTGAACAAAATCCAAATTATACATTAAATTTATATGGTCCAAGTTTTGATAAAGACATCAATTTGAGTGAGAATATTTATTATTTAGGAAGCTTCAGTCCTGATGAACTACCGAATAAACTACAAGGCCAGTTTGGACTTGTTTGGGATGGAGATAGTATTGAAACATGTAGTGGAAATACAGGAAACTATCTAAGATATAACAATCCACACAAAACTTCATTATACTTAGCAGCGGGAATACCAGTATTAATATGGAAAGAAGCGGCAATCGCGAAATTTGTTGAAGAAAATAATGTAGGTATATTGATTGATAATTTACAAGAGATTGAAGAAGTATTAAATAACATTCCTCAAGAAAAGCTAGAAGAAATAGAGAAAAATGCTAAAGAAGTAGGTTTAAGACTTAGAGAAGGATACTATTTCAAGACAGCAATTGAAAAGTGTCTAGATAGAGAGGAAGTTAAAGAATATGAATAGAAGTATAGTATCAAAGTATTTATATATCTTTTCATTTGTATTAGTTATTCTTGTTGACTTTTTATCTAGAACTATGTTTGTAGAGGGATTCCCTTTTTTGAGAGATGTTAGTAAGGGATTAGTTGTAGCCGCCAGTACTATGTTATTAGTAAAATTATTAATAGACAAACATAGTAAAATAGAGTTATATTCAATTTTAATTTTAATCCCTATTGTATCAGTAATAATTTACACGACAAAAACTTATTACACATTGTTACCAATTTTTTTATTGATCATAAATGTTAGAAACATTAACTTAGAAAAGATACTTAAAATTTGGATTATAGAAATAGGTATCTTAATGTTATTAGTATCAATTTCATATTATATAGGTATTATAGGTGAAACAACTCGTGTGTTTGGAAGAGAAGGAGATAAAATAAGATATGGATTAGGATATGGGTACTCTAGTTTCTCAGCAAATTATTTTTTCCACTTTACACTTTTTTATAGCTTCATTAGAAGAGAAAAGTTAAAAGTTTTAGAGATTATAGCTTTACTTGTAATTAATTACCACTTATATATAAAAACTGATACTAAATCTGCTTTTATTTGTAGTGTATTACTATTATTTTTAGTATTAATCATTAAATATTTAAAATTATCAAAGCAAAATAATTTTTTAAACAAGTATACTATGTTATTCGGTTTTATAATATCATTAGGTACGCTGTTCCTATATCGATTCGGAACTGAAGTGGGAGAATTATTGAATACATTAGTAACAGGGCGTTTACGTTTAGCTGACAAGGCATGGGATGAATTTGGAATTACTATGTTCGGTCAAAAGATATTATGGGTAACGGAGAATCAATGGATGTCAGAAATAGAATATGATTATGTGGACTCATCTTTTCTTAATATATTATTTAACTATGGAATAATACTAATATTATTAATTATTGTAGGTTATTATTTATTAGGTAAAAAGAAACTAAGTAATAATATTTTTTATACGATAATGATTGTTATATTAGGAATTCATTGTATATATGATCCACAATTATTAGAGATTTCTCACAATCCATCTATCCTGTTTTTAGGGTATTTAATTACAGGTAGTGATATAATTTATAATCTAAAGAGGTAATAGAACATGTACGATTATTTAATAGTGGGAGCTGGATTGTCAGGTGCAATCTTTGCTCATGAAGCAACAAAACAAGGAAAAAAAGTAAAGGTAATAGATAAACGTGACCACATTGGTGGGAACATTTATTGTGAGAACGTTGAAGGAATCAACGTTCACAAATATGGTGCGCATATCTTCCATACTTCTAACAAAGAAGTTTGGGATTATGTGAATCAGTTTGCTGAGTTTAACAACTACATTAACTCACCAGTAGCAAACTACAAAGGTAAATTATACAATCTACCTTTCAATATGAATACTTTCTATGGATTATGGGGAACTAAGACTCCTGCAGAAGTTAAAGAGAAAATCGCTGAACAAACAGCTCATCTGCAAGATAGTGAACCTAAAAATCTAGAAGAACAAGCTATTAAGCTTATTGGTACTGATGTATACGAAACTTTAATTAAAGGTTATACAGAAAAACAATGGGGACGTAGTGCAACTGAACTACCACCATTTATTATTAAACGTCTTCCAGTACGTTTCACATTCGATAACAACTACTTTAATGATAGATATCAAGGTATTCCAATCGGTGGATATAATGTTATTATTGAAAACATGTTAAAAGGTATCGAAGTAGAACTAAATGTAGACTTCTTCGAAAACCGTGAAGAATTAGAAGCAAATGCGAAAAAAGTGGTATTTACAGGAATGATCGATCAATATTTTGATTATAAACACGGAGAGTTAGAATATAGAAGTCTTCGATTTGAACATGAAGTATTAGATGAAGAGAATTATCAAGGTAATGCTGTAGTTAACTACACAGAGCGTGAAGTTCCTTACACTCGTATTATCGAGCACAAACACTTCGAAAAAGGCATTCAAGAGAAAACAGTTATTACGCGTGAGTACTCAGTAGATTGGAAACGCGGAGACGAACCATACTATCCAATTAATGACGCTAAAAATAATGAAATGTATCAAAAATATTTAGAAGAAGCAAAAGGTAAAGATGTTATCTTCTGTGGACGTCTTGCAGACTATAAATATTATGATATGCATGTAGTAATTGAAAGAGCTCTTAATGTAGTAAGAGAGGAATTTAATAAATAAGAGGGAATAAGTACTCTATTCTAATACCAACTGTTATAGTTTAGTGTATAGCAGTTGGTATTTTGTGAAGTGGAATTACTTTATGATGTTAGAGACTCTTAGTATGATGAGGAAATATAATGAAAGTAATAAAAAACTATTTATACAATCTTTCGTATCAAATATTAGCGATAATTCTTCCTATAATCACAGTTCCATATGTTACAAGGATTTTTACTAGTGAAGATTTAGGTAATTATGTATTTTACAGTTCTATTGTAAATTACTTCTCCTTATTTGCTATGTTAGGAGTTGCAGTATATGGTACTAAGCAAATCGCTGCTGCAAGTGATGTTAGTGGTACATTTTGGAATATTTATGCAATTCAATTTATTGCGAGTTTGCTTGCACTTTTTGCTTATGTGATAGCGGTCATTAGTATTCCAAATATGGGTGGAATAATACCGATAATATTAGGTATTGTTTTATTTTCAAAGATGATTGATATTTCATGGCTATTCACAGGAAAAGAAGATTTTAAGAAAATAACACTTAGAAATACTGTTGTAAAATTATCTGGGGTAATTAGTATTTTCACTCTTGTTAAAAGTAGTGAAGATTTATACCTTTATGCATTTCTAATTGTTTTATTCGATTTTCTAGGACAATTTGTAATGTGGGTACCGGCAAAGAAATTTATAAAACGACCGTCTTTTAATAAAAAAGCTATAAAGAAAAATCTACATCCAATTGTATTATTATTTTTACCGCAAGTGGCTATCTCGCTTTATGTAGTATTAGACAAAACGTTATTAGGTATTTTAGGATCGTATTCTGATGTTGGAATTTACGAACAGGGTCAGAAGCTAATAAGTATTCTTATTACAGTAGTTAGCTCATTAGGTGCTGTTATGTTACCAAGGGTTGCGAATCTTCTTTCTGAAAAGAAAGAAAAAGAAGCACAAAATATGGTAAGATTTTCATTCATTTTATATAATATGATTATTTTTCCAATGATTTTTGGGTTAATTGCGGTTAATGAAGTGTTTGTTAAATTATTCTTAGGAGAGAATTTCCAAGATGTTAAGTATGTCTTGTATATTATTGTATTTAACCTTATGTTCATTGGTTGGACAAATATTCTTGGATATCAAGTATTAGTGGCTAGAAATAAAAATAAAGAATTTATGTTGTCAACGACGATACCTGCCTTTGTTAGTGTTGTCGTTAATATTGCTGTTATTCCATTTTTCGGTTATATTGGAGCGAGTATGACTTCAGTAGCAGTTGAAATTCTTGTATTTGCCATTCAATGGTATTATAGTCGTAATATTATTAACAAGAATCTATTATTTAATATTGATCTAATAAAAATTATTAGTGCATCTCTTCTAATGTTCATAGCTATTATGTTATGTAAATATATGTTAGCATTAGAAGGATTAGTTGGACTGTTAATTTATATTGGAGTCGGTGGTATTACGTATGTTATAATGAATGTTGTAGTAAGAACTATAAACATTAAAGAAATTAGGATGCTTTTAAAGTAATATATATAAGAAAGATATAATTAAGAAAAATAAACTATTCTAAAATAAGGATGTGATTTTCATGAAAGGAATAATTTTAGCGGGAGGAAGCGGAACACGCTTATATCCCCTTACAAAGGCGGTATCAAAACAATTGATGCCAATATATGATAAACCAATGATTTATTATCCGATGTCTATCTTGATGCTTGCGGGAATTAAAGACATCTTGATAATATCTACACCGACAGATACTCCACGTTTTGAAGAGTTATTTGGAAATGGTAATGAACTAGGATTAAATATTGAATATAAAGTTCAAGAAAGTCCAGATGGATTAGCTCAGGCATTTATCATTGGAGAAGAATTTATCGGTGATGATTCAGTATGCTTAATTCTTGGAGATAATATATATTATGGTGGTGGACTTAGTAAGATGTTACAACGTGCTGCCAGTCGTCCAAGTGGTGCTACAGTATTTGGATATCATGTTCATGATCCCGAGAGATTTGGGGTTGTTGAATTTGATAAGGAAATGAAGGCTGTTTCTATTGAAGAAAAACCAGAGGAACCTAAATCTAATTATGCCGTAACTGGTTTATATTTCTATGATAACAAAGTAGTAGATATAGCTAAGAATATTAAACCTTCTCCAAGAGGAGAGTTAGAGATAACAGACGTGAATAAAGCGTATTTAGAAAAAGGTGAATTAAATGTAGAGCTTTTAGGACGTGGATATGCTTGGTTAGATTCAGGAACACATGAATCATTACTAGAAGCAAGTAATTTTATTGAAACAATAGAAAAACGTCAGAATCTTAAAGTTGCATGTCTAGAAGAAATAGCATATCGTATGGGATATATCGATAGAGAACAATTGATTAACTTGGCACAGCCATTGAAGAAAAATAATTACGGACAATATATGTTACGTATAGCTGAACAGGAGTTATAATAATGAGAGTATTAGAAGCAAAATTAAAAGATGTAAAAATAATAGAGCCCGATGTTTTTGGGGATCACCGCGGATTTTTCACGGAGAGTTATTCAGAAGAGAAGTATAAAAAACTAGGTATAGATTTTAATTTCGTTCAAGACAATCATTCGTTATCAGTTGAAGCTGGTGTCGTTCGTGGATTACATTTCCAAAGAGGAAATGCTGCACAGACAAAACTTATTCGTGTAGTGACTGGAGCAGTGCTTGATGTTATTGTCGATATGAGAAAAGGAAGTCCTACATATGGACAGTGGGAGAGTTTTATACTTTCAGAACATAATAGAAGACAACTTCTAGTTCCTAGAGGATTTGCTCATGGTTTTGCAACATTAACACCTAATGTTAACTTCATGTATAAGTGTGATAATTATTATAATGCAGAGGCAGATGCAGGAATCGCATTTGATGATAAAGAGCTTGGAATTGACTGGCAGATTGATTTATCAAAAGCTATTACATCAGAAAAAGATGCTAAACATCCTACATTTAAAGAATATGAAGCAAATAATGATTTCGTATATGGAGAGATATAATAACTAGCATTACTTTGATTTTTATTATAAAACTCTACCTACTTTATGTTGGTGGAGTTTTCACCATATAGAGTTTAGAAGAATAAATATTTTAATGAGGTAAAATAATGAAGAATATTATAGTAACAGGTGGGGCTGGATTTATCGGTTCTAACTTTGTACATTATGTTATAAATAATCATCCAGACATTCATGTGACTGTTCTGGATAAATTGACTTATGCAGGAAATAAAGAGAATCTTGCTGAACTTTCAGAGGATAGATTTGAGTTAGTTGTTGGTGATATTGCAGATGCTGAATTAGTAGA
>CAURVX010000017.1:0-30882 GCA_963528605.1 uncultured Gemella sp. | reverse complement strand
AAAATAATTGCTTTCAGGAGGCGTAATTTATGTCAATAATCGTAGTAGTAGGTTCACAATGGGGAGATGAAGGTAAAGGTAAAATTACCGACTTTTTAGCAGAACGTGCTGATGTAATTGCTCGTTATCAAGGGGGTAACAACGCAGGACATACTATTAAGTTTGATGGAAAAACTTACAAACTTCAATTAATTCCATCTGGAATTTTTAATGAAGAGAAACTTTCAATTATCGGTAATGGTCTTGTAGTAGATCCTAAATGGATTTGTGGTGAGATCGATAGACTAAAAGAAAGTGGAGTTACTTGTAATGGATTAAGAATCTCTAACAGAGCACACGTAGTATTACCATACCACTTAAAACTTGATGAGGTTGAAGAAGCTCGTCGTGGAGAAAACAAAATTGGTACAACTAAAAAAGGTATCGGACCATGTTATGTAGATAAATACAAACGTTGCGGTATCCGTATTGCTGATTTATTAGATGCAGATCTATTCAAGAAAAAATTAGAACAAAATCTGAAAGAAAAAAATGAACTATTCGAAAAAATTTATGAAACTGAAGGATTCACAGTAGAAGAAATCTTCAATGAGTACTTCGAATATGGAAAACAACTAGCTCAATATGTTACAGACACTTCTAAAGTATTAGAAGATGCACAAAATGAAAACAAAAATATCTTATTCGAAGGTGCACAAGGTGTAATGCTAGACATCGACCACGGAACATATCCATATGTTACATCATCTAACCCATCTGCAGGTGGAATCACTGTAGGTAATGGATTCGTCCCAACAAACGGACTTAAAGTATTAGGTATTTCAAAAGCTTATACCTCACGTGTAGGTGATGGACCATTCCCAACAGAATTATTCGATGAAATCGGAGATACAATTCGTGAAGTTGGTCATGAGTATGGAACAGTTACTAAGCGTCCACGTCGTATTGGATGGTTCGATACTGTAGTAATGCGTCACTCAGCTCGTGTATCTGGAATGACTAATCTGTCAGTAAACTGTCTAGATGTGCTTTCAGGTCTTAAAGAAATTAAAATCTGTACAGCTTATGACTATAAAGGTGAAATTCTTACAGAATATCCAGCAAATGAAAATATCATTAAAGATTGTAAGCCAATCTATGAAACATTACCAGGCTTTGATGAAGATATCACAGGGGTAACGTCTCTAGATGAGCTTCCTGAAAATGCAAGAAAATATTTAGAAAAAATCGAAGAATTAGTAGGTGTTAAAATCTCTGTATTCTCTACAGGACCAGATAGAACACAAACTCACCTACTTGAAGATTTATGGAATTAAAATAGAATGAAATGATAAGTAGACTTCGAGGTAATTATACTATATCTCGAAGTTTATTTTTATAAAATTAGATTAAAAAACAGTGGAAAATAGGTGACGAATATGTCACATAGAGTAGTGATTTTTGTAGATATAGAGAAAATATATAAGAATATGATGTATTTGTCACGTAATCAAAATAAGGGTTAATTTAATGGTAAAATATAGAAGTAAAGACTATTTTAATAGCATTTTACGTATTTATTTATACAAAAAATTAGTGATGAATTATTCTTGAAATTAAAGGTTAGGAGAACAGAATGAACGAAAAAAATATGCATGGAAGAGTTTTTAAAAAGTTAAGAGAGGAAAGAGGGTATAAATTAAAGGATGTCGTAGGAGATGTAATTTCTACAAGAACATTAACTCGTTTTGAGGCAGATGAAACAAGTCTCCCTATTGCTACATTTGAAAAATTATTAGAAAATTGTGGTGTATCTTACTTAGACTTTTTAGTATATTATTATGATAATACTGAAATAGAGACTACAAATTTTGCAAATAGAATGCAGTCTTATTTACAAACAGGTTCTTCATCGATGATAGTGAATGAATGTAAAAAAGAATTAAAGAAAAAAGATATCTCATATAGCATAAGATTAAATATTTTAACATTAATCAACGCTATAGGTTGGACAGATGATAAAGAATTGTTTGATGAGAATAAAAGAATTATTAAAGAGAAAATTGAGAGAACTAATAAATTAGGATATGATGAAATCTATGGGTTACTGAATTTAATATGCTTTGCTAGTAAGGAAGATTATTCAGTTGAATATATAGATAGAATTATTGAAGAATGTTTACAAAATATTCCTGTTAGGAATCATCTGAGTAAAACTTTAGGTCTTGCATATTGTGATTTATTAATCGCAGCGTTAGCATTCTTATCAAGAAACGGCTATTATGACCTAGCTGAAAGAAGATGTAAAGAAACAATAAAACTTTATAATGAACAGCCAATGTTATTAAATAAAGCATCACATTCTAAGGATGTAGCTGGATTATTGGCAAAGATTTATTTACGACAGAATAAAAAAGATGGTGTTGAACTTGCGAATAAGTGTTTAAAATACGATCATATTATTACGGAAATTACAGGTGATCCACTTTATAAATATATTAGGGACTCTACTTATAAATCTTTCTGTGAAGTAAACAAAACAGGAATTGATATTGAATTTTAAACGTTATATGATATCGGATAATATATCGGAATAGTATGTAAGATAATTAATTTTTCTTAAATACTTTTCTTATTTGTAATATAGTGACTAATGGGAATTTTGTGATAATATTAATCGGACAAATTTGTCTGATTCTCTTAATTACCCCCTTAGTTTTAGTTATATTTATTTTAAATAAGACAATGTTTTCTGATTATGAAAAAAGTGATTTAATCCGTGATAAAATAAGCATACTATAACTTATAGAAATGGAGATGCTTATGAAAAATAGAAAACAATACTTATTAATAAATGGGAAACAAAGTGGTTTAGGTACGTACTTATTTGGATTAAGCACACTAGGGGAATTATCTAATAATTTTACAAAGAAAAGTAATTTCGTAGAAGATATAGTTTGGGCACAAGAGGAAATTATACAAAGTGATATGAATGACATTCAAAATAAAACAGAGATAAAATGTAATATGTGTAAAAGTGACATTGATGACACTAAAAAGAGAAAAACTCTAAAATGTAACAAATGTCAGAGTGACAAAAATAACAATACTGATGACAAGAAAAATGAAATAACTACAATAGTAGGGCTAATGTCTGTGTTTAATTAGTAAAACACTGTTTTTTTATAACTTATAATGACGTATATAAACCAATAATAAACATATAAAGAGATAAGGAGGTAGAAACTACACAACATAAAGATGAGATACTAAGTTAAAAGTTATCAAATAAATACTTCTCTGATGTAAATCAGTAGGTTAATAATACTAATATACATATATTATGTGGTAATATGTTTATTTTACTAAAATAAATATGTAGAAATACGAACTTTCGGGATATTTTTGAAAAAAGTGTCACAGGAGTCATTTTTTATATTTTGTAGTTAAAATTAATCTCAAAAAGTGACAATTTTAACATGATTTGCTATTTTATATTATTGTAATGCTATAATAATAAATGTCTATAAGAGAGTCCGTACTTATTATTTACTATAAAAAAGATGAAATATGATGTTGACACTTTTGGTTGTTTTTTTCGTCAATATGAATATTCTAGGGAAAAGTAGTTATAATAATTGTTTATAGAAAAGGAAAATGAAGTTTATAAAAAAACAATTTTGTTAAATTGTATTTTAAATTTAATTGAAAAAGTGTTCAAAAAAAATTGAATTTAACAAAGTTGGAGAAAAGAAAGTATTATGTACCTAAATAAATAATATTAAGTAAAAAAATATAATAATGATGAGAAAAGTATTAATTTTGAAGTTTATAAACAAGAATTATTAACGGAGAATAATATAGGCAAGAAAAAAGAGTAACCGTGTTGTGTTGTGTTGTCGGTTACTCTTTTTTATATTTTTAAATTGTGTACAATTTGTGAACAAAATTAAAATATATAATCAAATGCATGAGAAAAACGGTTATATTTTCTACATTAGTTACTTAATTTATGATATAATATTGTCGAGATTATATAAGGAGGCAAATACCCGAATGGATGATAATAAAATGCATGGAAAGATCTTCAAAAAGATTAGAGAAGGTCGTGGTGTCAAATTAAAAGATGCTGCAGGAGATGCAATTTCTGTAAGAACATTGATCAGATTTGAAGCAGATGAAACAAGTGTATCTTTAGAGATTTTTGAGCAACTTTTGAGGAATATTGGAATAAGTTACCATGATTATTTTTCAGAGTATTTACCTCATATAGAAGGAGATCAAACTGGATTCTTAAAAAGAGCTAGAGAACTAGAAGTTTCAGGAAATCGTTCAGCTATAAAAAGTTTAGCTATTAAGACACTTGAGAAAGGGGAAGTGCCTATTAATAGTAGATTATATATTGAACAATGTCTGAGTGTTTTAAGTGAAACAGCAGGACCTCAAATTATAAGGGAAAATAGAGCAGTAGTTTTAGAGCATCTTAAAAAACTAGATGTATATAATGTTAATGAATTATTTACTTTAGCATTTATTTTGAGAAATACTAACGAGGAAGAGTTATCTAATGACTATGTACGTCGCATAATCAATGAAAATCTAATCCCAATAAAAGCAGATAATGTTTTTTCTTCGGAACGAAGTGAAAGATCATTGTTAATATTAAATAATGCGATTGCCTTGTTATCTAGAAGAGGATTTGTTGAAGAGGCAGAGGAATACTGTATTAAAGCGATTGATTTAATAAAAACTCACTATATTAATCTTACACACTTTACTTTTTATATAACTTCATTTAATTATATTCTGGCGCAAATGCAGCTTAAATTGAATAAACCTGAAGGTGTCGAGCTTGCGAATAAGTGCATACGATTATTAGATGTACATATTGATTTAAATGATATTCTAGCAGATAAGTTAACTAGAGATAGATTAGTAAACTGGTTCTATGATAGAAATAAAACTGGAATTGATTTTGAATTTTAAAAATTAAATAAATCTTATGGAATGGAAATTCAAAGCATTAAAGTAATCAGTTTAATGTTTTGGATTTTTTTATTTGTATTATTAATTAAAACGCTTTACAATTTTTTTAAATAATATAAATTATATTTTAAGTGAAAACGTCGCCATATAATCATAAAATGATAATAGTTATTAATAATATTTGCAAAAATTAAATAAAAGAGGTGTAAATAATGTCGATTCTAAAAAAGTCATGGTTATATAAAATGAATAGAAACTAATAAAAATAAAAAGAGACTTTCATTCCCTTTTACAGTTTAGATTTCTCTCCTATTTAGTCAAGGACAAGGGCTACGCCTTTTTAAGATTCTTGACTAAATAGTTCAAAAAATCTAAAATAACTGTAATGAATGAAAGTCACTAAAAGTAATAAAATTTACTGACTTTAAAGTTTAAAATACTAAATAAAAATAACTGAATATTTTGTTCAATTTTTTGGTTGCAGTACCGATTAGCTTTAGAAATTGATTGTTTTAAATCAAAATTCTTAAGCTGATCTCGCTTATTTTATTAATAAATTATAAGTGTTTTTTTAAACAAAATAGTTTATCAAGTTCATTTAATGCTTCTTCAAAGCTATAAACAAGAGTTCCGTGTTTTAAAATTCCACCTAGAACATAGTGATTCATCGCATAACTTGGAATATCGTATCTATTTGCAGATTTTAATCGAATATCTGAATTTATAGCGATAATCTTTTTCTTAAGTGCAATAGCAATACCTAACTCGACCATTACACCACTATCTTCGTTTGTAACATCAGCTAAGAAGATATCACAGTTTTTAACTGCTTCAGTATCACCATTAAAAATATCTTGAGGTGTAGGTAGAGTTTGTTTATCTTCGTTAAAAGGCTGTTCTATTGGATTAAAAACTGATAATCTTTCTCCAAATTTTTCTTTTAATAATTTTCCTTCTTTTAAACGTTGAGCTATCTCAGCTTGATTAAATAATGCTCCAGCTAAATAAAGTTTCATAGAATAATCCTCCTTGCTTCTTATTTAAATTATAATATATAAGTGGATAGTTTTACAACTAAAGTATAAAGAAATTGATAGTGATTATATGTCCTACTAGTTATTTTAGCTGAATTCTATTATAATAATTATTGAAGTAAAGAATATATATGTGAGGAATTTATTGATGAAAAGTGTAGTACTTTGTGAAAAGCCTTCGGTTGCTCGTGATATTGCGAGGAATCTTGGTGCGAAAAATAATAAGAATGGTTGTCTTGAAGGGGATAAGTATGTAGTTACTTGGGCATTAGGTCATTTAATTACCCTTCAAACTCCTGATAAATATAAGGAATTTAACAATGTAAGTTTAGAGAATTTACCGATGATTCCAAAGTTTATGAAAACAGAAATAATTAAGAAAACTTTTAAACAATATAAAGTAGTGGAAAATGCTTTGAACAGGAAAGATGTTAATGAGGTTATTATTGCGACTGATGCAGGTCGTGAAGGAGAATTAGTTGCTCGTTATATTATCGATAAGGCGAAATGCAATAAAAATGTAAAAAGACTATGGATTTCTTCTGTAACAGATAAGGCAATTAAAGATGGATTTAGAAATCTAAAAGATGGGAAAGAATACTTAGGATTATATCATTCTGGGATAGCACGTGCTAATGCAGACTGGTTAGTTGGTATTAATGCATCAAGGGCGTTAACATTAAAGTATAACGCATCACTTAACTGTGGTCGTGTTCAAACACCAACATTGCAGATGGTTTTTGAGAGAGAAGAAAAAATTAAACAGTTTAAGCCAAAAGATTACTATACTTTTGAAGCACAAATCGATGGTGTGAAATTCTGTTGTGGTAATAGCGAGTTTAATTTGGAAAAAGCGGAACAGTTTATTAAAAAGAATATTAATAAAGAAATTAAATTTAATGAGGTTCAGAAAAAAGCTAAGACTTCATCAGCAAAACCTCTATACAATTTAACTGATATTCAACAAACAGCTAGTGCTTTATTCGGCATATCACCTAAACAAACGCTAAATATTGTTCAAAGTTTGTATGAAAGACATAAGGTATTAACATATCCAAGAACGGATAGTAGATATTTAACTAGTGATATGAAGAACACTTTAAAAGACCGTATTGAAGCTATCGGTGGAGATTTTAGAGAAACTACAGCAAAATTACTAAAAGTAAAAGATTATAATACTAAGAAAATTATTAACAACGCAAAAGTTAGCGATCACCATGCTATTATTCCAACTGAACAAAGACCTAACTACATGTCGATGTCAGATATGGAGACTAAAATATATAATTTAGTAGCTAAGAGATTTTTAGAGAATTTATTACCAGAGTATAAATATGAGGAAACGACTTATTCGTTTAATATAGAGAATAAGGTATTTTCTGCTAAAGGATTAAAGGTAATTCAAGAAGGGTATAAAGGATTAAGTAGAGAAGAGCTTCAGAATAAAACTGTTAACCTTCAAAATGGAAGTCACAAACTGGAATCATTAGTTTATAATAAAAAACAAACAACTCCACCTAGTTATTATACTGAAGGTACTCTAATTTATGCTATGGAGAATCCATTTGAGTTTGTAGATGATGAAAATGAAAGAAAAATTCTTAAAGAAACTAACGGTATTGGTACTGTGGCAACACGTGCAGATATATTAGAAAAATTATTTACGAATGATTACTTAGTTTTAGATAATGGTCGAATTAAAACTACTAATAAAGCGAAGCAACTGCTAAACTTAGTACCTAAAAATCTTAAGAGTCCATCTTTAACTGCTGTTTGGGAGAAGCAATTAGATAATATTGCTAAGAACAAACTTTCAAAAGATAAGTTCTTAAATGATGTTAAAGACTATACGAAATCATGTATCGCAGAAATAAAAGATAGTGAAGATAGATTTAAGCATGATAATATCAGTGGTAAGAAATGTGAAGAGTGCGGTAGTTTCATGCTAGAAGTAGATAAAAAAGGTACAAAGATGCTAAAATGTTCTAGTCCATCTTGTTGCAATCGTAAAGTCATTAGTAGGTTAACAAATCTTCGTTGTGATAATTGCCATAAGAAAATGACGTTATTTGGTAATGGAGAAAATGCTACTTATCGATGTCAATGTGGAAATTCTCTGAAACAAAAAGAAGTAGATAAACGAATTAAATCTAGTAAAAAAGACAAAGCAAGTCGTGTAGATATGAAAAAATACATGAAACAAGAAAAATTAGAAAACAATGCTTTAGCAGGTTTAGCAGGATTGAAATTGAAATAAGAGAAATATTTATTTTTATAATTCTAAATGTAAAATTATTTTTAGTGTAATATATTTTTTTAGTAAATTTGTTGATTAGTTATAGCTGATAAATTAACTTTTTTCACTTTAATCTAGTGTTTAAAACAAGTCTATGCTATAATATATATTGAAAAAATTTGTCTGAGAGGTAAATGATGAAATATGTATCAGTGGCTGTAGATGGGCCAGCAGGATCAGGAAAAAGCACAATAACAAAAATGGTGGCAAAATCATTGGGATTCAACTATGTTGATACTGGTGCAATGTATAGAGCTTTGACGTTTAATTTCTTATCTAATGGATTAGATGAGTTAGAAGAAGAAAAAATTAAAGAATTATTGAGTAAAACGGACTTTAAAGTTGAATATGTCGATGGAGTTCAGTATGTTTATGTTAATGATGAGGAAGTAAGTGATAAAATTCGAACTGCAGAAGTATCGAAATTTACTTCGTTATTCGCTAAGTCTCCAGCGGTCAGGGATTTCTTAATTGATACACAAAGAAATTTAGCAAATACTAATAACATTATTATGGATGGTAGAGATATCGCATCTGTAGTACTTCCTAATGCCGATGTTAAAATTTTCTTAACTGCGTCAGTTGAAGAGAGAGCTAGAAGAAGAGTATTAGATTTCGAACGTCAAGGCATCGAAAATGTAGACTTTGAAAAAGTAAAAGAAGATATAAAAGCGCGTGATTGGCAAGATGAAAATAGAGATATTGCACCGCTTATTAAGGTGGAATCAGCTACACTGATAGATACAACTAGCTTAACTATCGATGAGGTTGTTGAAAAGATGACTGAACTAGTTAAAAGTGTAGAAAAATAGAAATTAGTAGGAGAGTACTATGTATAATTTTATTAGAAAGTTATTAGCACTATATTATAAAACTTTTTACAAGGTTACTATTGTTAATAAGGAAAAAATTGAAAATGCTAAAGGTGTTGTAATTTCAGGTAATCATTTGAGTAATCATGATCCTTTATTATTCCCAGCATTTTTTGATAAGAAAATTCGTTTTATAGCAAAAGAAGAATTGTTTAAAATTATTTTTGTGAAACAGGCTTTAGAAGCTACAGGGGCAATTCCGATTAAACGCGGAACGTTTGATAGAACTGCGATAAATAACAGTATTAAATTACTTAGAGAAGGTGAAGTCGTTGGGATTTTCCCTGAAGGAACTCGCTCGCACTCTAAAGAACTAGATTTAGGTGAGTCTCATAACGGAGCTTCATTTATCGCGACAAGAGCAAAAACAAAAATTATCCCATTTGCAATTATACCTAATAAAAATTTCAGAATTTTTTCTAGTATTAAGATTGTTGTTGGTGATGAAATTGATGCAGCAGCATTAAAAGAAGAAGGTAAGAGTCATGATGAAATTACTGCGATTTTAATGGAGAGTATTTCTGAATTGATTTCAAAGGAGAAGTAAAGTGTACGAAAAAACTATAAAATTCAAATTAGAAAAAAAATTCTTCAATCAATCAGGATTTTTAGATAATAAATATGTTTATGATTGGATGAATTTGGCTAAAAAATATTATTTAAATGGTTTAGGTATTGATATTGATTCATTAATAAACTATGATTTATATTATGCTGATATTGATGTCAAGTATTCAATTAGATCAAATATCAGATACAATAGTCAAGATATCTTTATTAAAACATGGATTGAAAAACATAGTGGTATTAAAACTATATTTTCATATGAATTCTATGTGGATGGGGAGGTTGTGATTCTTGCTTCAAGCTCTCACAATATTCTTGGTACTGATAGTGACAGAGCTATTAGAATTGACCGTAACTTGCCGAAATGGGATCAAATCCTTAAAGATGTAGTAGGTAATGAATATACAGAGTAAGTTATTTAATAAAAATGAACAGCTAGTAACTATATAATAGAGTGTAGTTACTAGTTGTTCATTTTTGATTATTATTGATATTATTACAGGAAAATATATAAATTTATAAATGATATCAATGATATAACTAGTTTTATTTACAATAGCCACTTTAATTGATAAAATATCTATTTTGTTATATACTTTAAGATGGTTTAAAATGTAATAATTTTAAAATTAGAAATATTGAAAAATAAAAAAAGAAAGGTAGATAGTATGATATATTTAGATAATTGTGCTACAACTAAACCGTATAAAGAAGTGCTTGATACATTTGTTGAAGTTAACAATTCTTATTTTGGTAACGCTGCTAGTATCAATAAATTTGGGAAAACAACTAATAAACTTCTTTCAGCTGCCAGAGGACAAGTAGCATCTATCTTACAAGTGGCGGAGGATAGTATATTTTTCACATCTTGTGCTACTGAAAGTAATAACATAGCTTTACTTGGGAGTGTAGAACACAAAAAAGATTTTGGTAATAGAATTATTGTTTCGAAAATCGAACACCCTTCAGTTTTAGAATCTTTTAGAGAATTAGAGAGAAGAGGGTTTATATTAGACTATTTAAATGTTGATGAGGATGGAGTAGTTGATTTAAATCATCTAAAATCTTTATTGACAAAAGAGACAATTTTACTTAGTGTAATGCAAGTCAATAATGTTTTTGGGGCAATTCAACCTATAGAAGAAATTTCAGAGATTTTAAAAGATTATCCTAAGGTTCATTTCCATGTTGATGGTGTACAAGGGGTATTAAAAGATAAACTTGATTTATCAAAAGTTGATAGTTATGCTATTTCAGCTCATAAATTTCACGGTATAAAAGGTGTTGGCGTACTGTATTTAAAATCTAGAAGAACAGTTCACAATATTACTTTTGGTGGAGGTCAAGAAGATGGTTTACGTAGTGGAACGGTAAATGTTGCTGCTGCGGCATCTCTTGCAAAAGCTTTGAGATTATCACAGGAAAAAGTAAAAACTGTAAAAGCAAAACATAGAGAATTTAAGACTATGATTATTGAAAGATTTTCAAAATATAATCACATAGTAATCAACTCTCCGTTAAGTGAAAAGTATATTGATTCAATAATAAATATCAGTTTACCTAAAATTAAAGGAGAAGCGATAGTTAATGCCCTTAATGAAAGGGGAATAATGGTTTCAACTACAAGTGCTTGTTCATCAAAAACTTTCCATCTAAATGAGGCTCTTTTTGCAAGAGGATTGTCAAGAGAGAATATAGAAGGTAGTATTCGCGTAAGCTTTTCTAATGAGACTACTAAACAAGAAGTTGAAACATTTATTGAAGTATTCATCGATGAATATAATAAGAAATTTAAAGAGGTAATTGAAAGTGGAATTTAGTCATATTATAGTTAGATATGGAGAACTTACATTGAAATCTGGTAACAGAAATGAGTTCTTAAAAAAATTAACAAAAAACATTCGTTATAACCTTCAAGGATTAACAGGTTTCCATGTCCAAACAAAAAGAGATAGAATGTATATTCATCTAGATCATAATGAAGGTGTTCAAGAAATCATGGAGAGATTAAAGAAAGTTCCTGGAATTCATAATTTTTCTCCAGTTTTAAGAGCCGGATTAGATGTAGAAGAAGCCAAAAAAGTTATTGATAGACTTTTAGAAACTAAATTAGATAAAGAATATAAATTTAAAATCCAAACTAAACGACCTAACAAAAACTTCCCACATAATACAAATGAACTAAATAATGTATTTGGAAGTCATGTTTTAATTAATTATAAGAATTTAAAAGTAAATGTTAAACAACCAGATTTTATAATTAATGTTGAAGTGAGAAGTGAAGGAATCTTTATATTCACAGACTTTATTAAAGGTGTAGGAGGATTCCCAGTAAATACTTCTTCTAAAGCATTGTTATTATTATCAGGAGGTATTGATTCTCCTGTTGCTGCTCATACACTACAAGTAAAAGGTGTTGAAGTTGAGATGATTCACTTCCAATCACCACCATTTACTTCAGCTGAAGCATTACAAAAGATTTTTGACTTAACAATCAAATTAAGTCAAGTTGTTGGTAGAATTAAACTTCATGTTGTTAACTTTACGAAACTACAAACAGAAATTGTAAAACGTGTACCTTCAAACTACACGATGACTTCAACTAGAAGATTTATGTTACGTATAGCTGAAGAAGTGGCGAAAAAAGAAGGATGTTTAGCTATTGCTACAGGAGAATCTCTTGGTCAAGTAGCATCACAAACGTTAGAGTCAATGAATTGTATTAATGAGGTAACTAATTTACCAGTTTTACGTCCATTATTAACTATGGATAAAGTTGATATAATCAAAATTGCGCAAGAAATTGATACTTTAGAGATTTCTAATTTACCATTTGAAGATTGTTGTACAATCTTCACTCCTAAAGCCCCGAAGACTAAGCCTAGATTAGAGAAAATTAAAGCTTATGAAGCGCGTGATGATTATTCAGATCTTATTGCTGAAACACTGGATAGTGTGGAAACTTATTTATTCGATAAGAATGGTAGAGTAGTTACTCAAGATATGAGAGAACAAGAAGTTAAAAAAGAAGAAAAAGATGATTTTTCAGGATTACTATAAAATAGAAAGAGAGACAATTAATGGAAAAAAAAGTAATAGTGATAGGTGCTGGTTTAGCGGGAAGTGAAGCTGCTTGGCAACTAGCAAGACGTGGTGTTAAAGTAGATCTTTATGAAATGAGACCTAAAAAAATGACACCAGCTCACAAAACACAAAATTTTGGAGAATTAGTATGTTCTAATTCACTAAGAGCAAATAATGTAACTAATGCAGTTGGTCTTTTAAAAGAAGAGATGAGAATGTTAGATTCGATTATTATTAAATGTGCAGATGCGACTCAGGTACCAGCTGGAGGAGCATTAGCTGTAGACAGAGATAAATTCTCAGAAATGATTACTGAAACTATCAAGAACCATCCGAATATTAATGTAATCGGTGAGGAACTACCAACAATACCTAAAGGTGATATTCCTGTAATTGTTGCAACAGGTCCACTTACATCAGATGCATTAAGCCAAGATATCAGAAATTATACGAAGCAAGATGGTTTATACTTCTATGATGCTGCGGCTCCTATTATCGAGAAAGATTCAATCGATATGGATAAAGTTTATCTAAAATCAAGATATGATAAAGGTGAAGCTGCATACTTAAATTGTCCTATGACAAAAGAAGAATTCTTTAATTTTTATAATGAATTAATAAATGCTGAAGCAGCACCATTAAAAGAATTTGAAAAAGAAATTTATTTTGAAGGATGTATGCCTTTTGAAGAGATGGCGAAACGTGGAGAAAAAACTTTATTATTTGGACCTATGAAACCAGTAGGTTTAGAAGATCCAAAAACTGATAAACGTCCATATGCTGTTGTACAATTACGTCAAGACAATAGCGAAGGTACTTTATATAATATCGTAGGGTTCCAAACACACCTTAAATGGGGGGAACAAAAGAGAATTATTAACATGATTCCAGGATTAGAAAATGCTAATATAGTACGTTATGGAGTTATGCATAGAAATACATATTTAAATTCTCCTCAATTATTAGAAAAAACATATAGACTAAAAGAAGAGAAAAACATCTATTTTGCTGGTCAAATGACAGGGGTAGAAGGATATGTTGAAAGTGCAGCTTCTGGAATTGTGGCAGCATTAAACGCTTTATATAATACAGAAGATAAGGAAGTTGTATTCCCAACAGAAACTATGATCGGTGCTATGGCAAACTATATTGTAGACAATACAAGTAAAAATTTCCAACCTATGAATGCAAATTTTGGAATTATTAAACCACTTCCAGAAAGAATTAAAGATAAAAAGGAAAAATATGAAAGATATGCTAAAAGATCATTAGAAATGTTAGAAAATTTCAAAATTGATTAAATTAATTTTTAAAAAGTCTTACAATTTATTAAAATTAATGATATAATAATCTAGGAAGTATTTTGTAAGGAGAAAATTAATGGCAAGTTTATTACAAAAAACAAGAAAAATTAGTACAATTTTACAAGAAGGACGCCATGATAATGTAGACTTTGAAGCTATGGCAATGCGCCTAAGCCCAATTCTAGACTCTGTCGTATATATTCTTGATACTGAAGGTAATATACTTGGATATGATTCTATCGTTGATTATTCTAATGAACGTATGGAGAAAATTATTCAAGATAGAAAAGTGCCAAAATCATATTTAGATGCAACATTAAAGGTTTATGCGACAAGAGTTAATATTCCATTTCAGGATCCATTATCAATTTTCCCAGAAGAAGAACAGGAGCGTTTTGAGACTAATAGCTATACTGTAATCTTACCAATTAGAGGTGGAGGAGATCGTCTAGGGACATTAGTTATCGGTAGAATGGACAGTGACTTTAAAGATGATGATTTAGTACTAGCTGAATATGCGTCTACTGTGGTAGGAATAGAAATTTTACACGAAAAACAAGATAAAGAGAAAAACTTAGCTCGTGATAAAGATATGGTCAATATGGCTTTAAATTCATTGTCATTCTCTGAAAAAGAAGCTATAGAACATATCTTTAGAGAATTAGACGGTACCGAAGGTTTACTTATTGCTAGTAAAATAGCAGATAGAGTAGGGATTACTAGATCTGTAATTGTTAATGCATTAAGAAAACTAGAAAGTGCTGGAATTATTGAATCTAAGTCACTGGGTATGAAAGGAACTTATATTAAAGTTCTAAAAGAGTATTTCTTAGAATTAATGTTTTCTAATGAATTTTAAAAAGTAAAATTGTAAAAAAAAGAAAGATCGTTTGTTTACGGTCTTTCTTTTTTGCTAATTGTGATAGTATTTATATTTCTTATGAAAGTTTGCTTAAGAATTTTTCGTTGTTAATGATAACTCTTGTATGTGTCGCGTCTCCGATTTTCTTATCTACCTCGAAAGCTTCTAAAGAAAAAATAATAATTTTATCTTTGATAATTTCTGTTATCTTACCTTGAACTGTAATTTCTTTACCAACTAGAGTAGGAGCTAGATGATTAATATTGATGTTGCTACCAACACTACCTAACTCATCTGATAAAAATGTATTTAAGTAATTTTTTGCTGCATTCTCCATAAAAGCAACAAGACTAGGTGTTGCAAGAACCTCTAAGTCACCACTGCCCACATATTTAGCTGTATTATTGTTTTGTACCAAATAATTTTGTTTGAATTCTTTATTAATTTCTATATTCATAATATCGTCCCTCTTTTTATTCATAAAATGTTACTTCGTAGTCTACAAATTCATTGTTTTTGTATTTAAATTTAGCTGAGAAGAAAGGTTTATCTTTGACAAGCCAGTCAAGAAAAATGTAATCTCCTTCCCAAGTTTTTATATTTTGTATCTCTGATTTTTTCACCCATATTAGATCGCCCTCATTACAATCTTCAGTTAAAGTACCTTTATAGTTTGTTGCGGTATATACGTATGTATACCAATCTTTCTCACCATCAAAATCAGGGAAGGTTATAATTCCTCTTAATTTAGGTTTTATTATATCAAGGTTCGTTTCTTCTTTAACTTCTCTAATAACACAGTCTTCAGGGCTTTCTCCAGGTTCAAATTTTCCACCGACACTTATCGTCAAACCTTCATGAATATCGTTTTCTTTTTTATTTCTTTTTAACATTAAAAAGTTTTCACCATCATCAATGTAGCACATTGTTGCTAGAACATTGTTCATTTAATTATCTCCTATATTTAAATAAAAAGCAGGAAGGAGGAAATGAACTCCTCAATACCTACTTTATAAAATTCCCATATATTAATTGTTAAGATTTACTTTTCTTCGCGTTTTTTATCGATACCTACTACGTCAAATAAAGCAGCAAAAATTGTAAATAATACAGCTAAAATTGCACAGTCACGAATTGTGTTGATTTCACCATTGCTTCCTAAAATAGATGATACGATAAATACTATAACAGCTGAAAATATAAATGACCAAAATAGTGAAATAATATATTTCATTGTTACCACTCCTTAAATTTTATCTACATTTTCTATTATACAACTATTCTAATAAACTAGCAAGATTTTTGTTGTTATTTTATATATTTATATGTCTTTTAAATTAAAGCAAATAGGTGTAAAATAAAAATAGACAAAATTTATATTGAAAACTAGTGAAAGATTCAACGAAAACATATAGATTAATTTTCAATATATTATAGATAAAATTTTAAAATGTGTTATAATATATAGAAAGTTATGGAGGTTGCTAATGTATCAGAAAATATATATAGACAAAAATATTAAACATTTAATTAGTGGAAAAATTGAGAAAGTTTTTCGTGATTGTAGTATACCTTTTGAATTTTTAGAAGATTTGAGTAAAAGTGATAGAAATGTATTGTATGTAACTAATAATAAAGAAAGACTTAGTGAGAATCTAATAAATGTTTTTATAATAAGAAAAGAGTATGATTTTTTAGATGTTAAGAATGCGATTTTTATTAAAAATATTGAAGATATTGTTAATGTATTAAAAAATGATGTTTGGAAAAAGTGGGCTCAGGAATTACAGTTTTTAGCACAGTGTAGTTTAGCGTATAGTAAAGATAAATTTGATAGAGAACGTTCTGAGAGAATTCGTGATATTGCTTGTGAGATGCTATCTTATAAGTATGATTTACCAATTGAAAAAATTAAAATGGACTTTGCTTCTGAAATTGGTTATCAAACACCTAAGGTTGAGACAAGAGCCGCGATTATTAAAGATAATAAGATATTATTGGTAAAAGAACAGCTAGATGGGAAATGGGCTCTTCCTGGAGGATATCAAGATGTTAATGTAAGTATTCGAGAAAATGTTATAAAAGAAGCAAGTGAAGAAGCTGGTGCGGTTGTACAACCGTTAAAAGTTGTTGCTGTATTAGATTATAATAAGCATCATCATGTGAACTTTCCATTAGGGATGGTTAAAATATTTGTGTTATGTGAATATATTAGTCATAGTTTTAATGAAAATACAGAAACTCTTGGTGCAGAATTTTATACACTTGATAATTTGCCAGAATTATCATTAACTAGAACTACGAAAAAACAATTAGAGATGTGTTTTGAATGTTATAAAAATCCTAAAAATTGGGATACAATTTTTGATTAGAATATGTAAGGAGTTGATTTATAAAGTATGAATTTACGTGAGACTTTAATTAATAAAAATCTTCCTGTTCATGAGCAACTGATTTTCTGCTTATTATTAACAATGGTTGGTGGATTTTTCGATGCATATACTTTTGTTAATTGTGATGGTATATTTGCAAATGCACAGACAGGTAACTTGATTTTTGTTGGTATAGATTTAATTGAGGGAAACTTTCGAGAGGTATTACATTACTCAATACCTATTTTATCTTTTGTAGTTGGTGTATTAGTGAGTAAGTGTATCGAAACAAAGTATAAGGAGTTATCTATATTTAAACATATTTACATGTTATTACTTATTCAAACTTTTGCTTTATTTGTAATTTTGATTAAGTATAAGTATTTTGGTATAGATATTAGACCAATCGTAATTTCTTTTATTTGTGCTATTCAATTTGATGGTTTTAGAAAAGTAAATAATTTAGTTTTTGCTAGTGTATTCTGTACGGGGAACTTACGTTCTATGAGCGAACATTTATATAAGTTTGTTGTGTTGAAAAAGAAAGAGAGTAGAATCCCATTATTAATTTACTTTACACTTATTTCGATGTTTCTAACTGGAGTAATTTTAGGGGCAGCAATGTCAAAATATTACCTAAATAAAGCAATTTTGGTACCTTTAGTTATCATATGTATTAATCTATTTTTTGTTACAATTATTTACCACAAGTTTGGAAGAAAAAGAATATAAAATAATAAAATTTCAAGGCGATTTTAGATATCATTTTTTATCATAAAAAAGCGCCTTGAAATTTTTTATATTTAGCTAAAAATTGTTGTAAATGCATTTACATAAAGTTTTATAGATGATATAATCAATATAGAAATAAAAATTAGGGTAATTTTAATACTAAGGGGGTAATTTTATGAGCGAGACAGTATTAAAAAATTTCAATGAATATTTACTAAATAGGAAAGAGTTTTCTACGAACACTATTAACTCTTATGATAGGGATTTAAAGAAAATCTTTTTATATTTAGAGGAGAAGGGATATTCAATACAAGACTATTCTTGGTTAAATGAAGAATTTATTTCTAGATATATTGATTATTTAAGAGAGAAAGAATATTCTTCTGCAACTCTTTCAAGAACAATCTCTACTGTCCATATTTTTGTAGAGTATTTATGGTTTGAAAAAATTATTCCTAACAGAATAAATATTGATGTTCATATTGATAAAGAAGAACATCAAGATTTAGTGATTTTTACTAGACATGAAATTTCTAGAATTTTGGACGTTAATACAATAAATTTAATGGGGTATAGGGATAAAGCTATATTTGAATTATCATATTCGATTGGTATTAAACCAACTGAGTGTATTAATTTAGAACTTAGAGATGTTAATACAACTATCGGATATCTAAAATATAGAAAAAAAGATGGATATAGAACAATAGCTCTTAATAAAGAATCTGTTGAAGCTATAGAAAATTATATTGTAGAGTTGAAAAAAGAGTATCCAAACATCAAAGATGACAGTAAGTTATTTTTAAATCATGATGGTGAAGGGATTAGCCGCCAAGGTTTTTGGAAAATATTCAAAAAACGTCAGCAAGATTTGGGATTAACTAAAGAATTAAATACTATGAATTTTAGAAATTCTCTAGCTATTCACCTACTTGAAGATAAAGTACCAGCTGAAGAAGTTCAAGAGCTTTTAGGTTTAAAGAATATTCATAGTTTAAAATTATATTTCTCTAGTCTAGAGGGGAATAGATCGAAAAGAATGATGACGAATCATCCAAGAAAAACGATTAATTAAAGGATAAAATAAATGTATAATGTTAACTTAGAGGTTTTTCAAGGTCCACTTGATTTGCTTTTGCATTTAATTGAAAAGATGGAAATTGATATTTATAATATACCTATAGCTAGACTAACAGAGAGTTATTTGGAATATATAAATAATAGTGATGAATTTTCATTAGAAAATGCGGAAGAATATATTGTGATGGCAGCCACATTGCTACATATAAAAAGTAAAAATTTGCTACCTAAGTTTGAAGATGCAGCTATAGAAGATGAAGAAGATTTAGTGCAACAACTTCTTGATTATAAAAATTATAAAGAACTTAGTGAAAAACTTGATAATCTTCAGAAAATCAGAGCTCAATTTTTAGATAAAGAGAGTATAAATATCGAAGTAGAGGGTAGTGTTGAAACTCTAAGAATGCCTTCTTCGAAATTATTACGAGCGATGGAAAATATTCTTAGATCTCTTGAAGACAAAGAAAGTGAAGTATCTTTAGTAAGTTATCGAAGAGAAGTATCTTTCGAACAAGTGAAAGAAGAACTAGTCTATAAGTTTAAAAACAAAAGAAATATGTCATTTTTTGATTTGATTAAATCATATTCTCAAAAGAACGAAGTTGTTTTAGTATTTATGGGGATATTAGCGATGATTAAAGATCAAGAGTTGCTATGTGTTGACAATGATAGTGAAATCATTCTAGAATATAAATCAAAGGAAAATTAATATGCTATTAGATGAGATAAAAAAAATAATTGAGGCTTTACTTTTTATGAAAGGTGAAGAAGGGCTTAATATTGAATATTTCTCTACTTTTATGGAGGTTGAGCCTCATGAAGCTGAAAATATGCTTAATGTTTTTTGTGAGGAATACAATAATACTAATAATTCTTTAATTATTAAGAAGTTTGGTGCAACTTATAAAATGTTATTAAGAGAAGAAATGGCTGAGGTTATTAAGAAAGCTGTTATTTCTAAAAATCTTGTTAAGTTATCTAAAGCTTCATTAGAAACTTTAGCGATTATTGCATATAATCAACCGATAACAAAAGTTCAAATTGATAAAATAAGGGGTGTAAGTAGTGATTCTATATTACACTCTCTTGTTAGTAAGGAGCTTATTGTTTCTAATAAAACATTAGATACTATTGGTAAACCAAAGCTATATGAAACAACTGATATATTTTTAGATGTTTTTGGATTAGAGAGTTTAGAGCAATTACCGAAATCGGAAATTGTTACTAGTGAAGAAATAAATAAATTTTTACAAAATTAGGAGGATAAGATGGCAGAAAGATTGCAAAAATTAATAGCTGCATCAGGATATACATCAAGAAGAAAGGCTGAACAGCTTATTCTAGCTGGTAAAGTAAGTGTTAATGGAGAAGTAGTCAAGGAATTAGGTGTTAAAGCTGAACCAAGTGACATTATTATTATTGAAGGAGTACGTTTATTAAAAGAGAATAAGAGATATTACTTATTCTACAAACCAGAAAAAGTAATTACTTCAATGTCTGATGAAAAGGATCGTATATGTGTAAAAGACTTTTTTGAAAATGTTAATGAACGTGTAGTACCTGTTGGAAGATTAGACTACGATACTTCAGGTGCACTTATTATGTCTAACGACGGTGAGTTTATTAATTTAATAACACACCCTAAACACAAGATTAAAAAGACATATATTGCAAAAATTAATGGTAAATTAGAAGAGAATCACTTGAGAATACTTCGCAATGGGGTTAGAATCGATAATTATAAAACTGCTAAAGCGGAAGTTAATGTTGTTAAAAATAAAAACAAGAGTGGTAATACTTTGGTTAGATTAACAATACATGAAGGGAAAAATCGCCAAGTAAGAAGAATGTTTGAAGCATTAGGGTACGAGGTGATTAAATTAAAACGTGAGTCTATAGAAGATTTAACTCTTGAAGGTCTTAAAAAAGGTGAGTATAGACCTCTTACAATTCATGAAGTAAAAAGGCTTATCAATAAGGCTAAAAATGGAGAGAAGTAATTAATTAGGAAGTGATGTATAGTGGCAGAGAGAGTTTTAATAATAGATGACGAGGAAAGAATTAGAAAATTATTAACTATGTATCTTGAAAAAGAAGGATATATAGTTGATGAAGCCAGTAATGGTCATGATGGTTTAGAAAGATTGAAATATATGGACTATTCTTGTGTACTTCTAGATGTTCAATTACCCATGTTAAATGGAAAATCTATTTTATCAGAGCTTAGAAAAACTAAGGCGACACCTGTAATAATTATGTCTGCTCAAGCAGATGAACAAAGTAGGGTTGAAGGATTTGAATTAGGTGCAGATGACTATGTTGTTAAGCCGTTTAGTCCAAGAGAACTTATGTTAAGGGTAAATGCGATTCTTCAACGAACGAAACGTAGTGTTTTTTATACTCCAGAACTTTACGCAAAAGATGTTCTTGTATTTCCTGGATTAATAATTGATGTTAATTCACATAAAGTTATTGTTGATGATACTGAAGTATTATTAACACCGAAAGAGTTTGATCTTTTATTATTCCTGGCTAAATCACCGGACAAAGCATTTAAGCGTAATGAGATTCTACGTGCTGTTTGGGATTATGATTTCTACTCAGATCTAAGAACAGTTGATACGCATATTAAACGAGTTAGGAAAAAATTTGATAAAATATCTCCGATAGTTGCTCAGATGATTGTTACTGTTTGGGGTATAGGATATAAATTTGATACATCACAAAATAGTCTATAAAAGGAGAATATATGCTAGCATTTTATAGAAATTTAGCAAAGTTAACTAGAACTGCAAGTAAAATAGCAGGAAAAAAGGGAACGGATTTACCAGGTAAGGTATTAAGAAAAGTAAATGATAATGTCCTTACTAAATTAGCTAGTGATTTCGATGAAATTGTTTTTGTAACAGGGACTAATGGAAAAACGACAACATCGAATCTTATAGGTCATACTTTAAGATCTGCTGGTGAAAATTTTATTAATAATTTTGAAGGGGCAAATATGTTAGATGGTATTATATCAACGTTTGCTATTCAAGGGAGAAATAATACTAAATTAGCCATTATTGAAATTGATGAAGGTTCTATTAAACGTGTTATGAAATATATTACACCGACAAAATTTGTTATCAATAATTTCTTTAGAGATCAAATTGATAGATTTGGAGAGATTGATACTCTTATTGCGACAATTGGAGAACAACTTGAAGGTAAAAATATTCAGTTAATCTTAAATAGTGATGATCCTTTTGTTACAAGACTTTCTAAGTATGGTGAGGATAATATTTATTTTGGAATTGCAAAGGATGCATATCAATTTTCTGATTTTGGAATTTCTGAATCTAAGTTCTGTCCGAATTGCGGTATGGAGTTGATCTATGATCATGTTCATTATAGTCAACTTGGTTTTTACCATTGTTCTAAATGTGATTTTGAACATCAAAGTGTAAAATACGAAGTAACAAAAGCAACTGTTGAGCCTTTTATTAATATGAGTATTAATAATGGAAAAGCAATTGAAACGAAACTTGCTGGAGATTATAATATTTATAATCTACTTGCCGCTTATTCTTTATTAAAAGAATTAGGGTTATCAGAAGACAAAATTAAAAAAGGTTTAGGAACATATACTCCTACTAATGGACGAATGCAAAGTATAAGTTTTGCAAATGGGTCTACAGTGTTATTAAATCTTGCGAAAAATCCAGCTGGATTAAATGCATCACTAGCTATAGCTAATTCGATTAATGAGGAAATAAATTACTTATTAGTACTTAATGATAATGGTGCTGATGGAATTGATATATCATGGATATGGGATACAGACTTTGATATATTATTAGGTCAAAATATTAACAATATTGTATGTTCTGGAAAAAGAGCAAAAGAATTAGCATTAAGATTAAAATATTGTGGAATTAACGCTAATGTTGTAGTGAATGAGGATATACCAGAAGCTGTAACTAAACTTAAAAGTTATAATGAAAAGTATGCAATTGCTATTTCGAATTACACAGCTTTAGTAGAAACTCAAAGAGAATTGGAGAAATAATTCTATGGATTTAAAATTATATCATTTTATGCCAGATAAATTAAATTTATATGGAGATATAGGTAATGTTATCGCATTAAAGAAACGTTGTGAATGGCGTGGGATTAACCTTGAGATTGAAAATATTACTTCAACAGATGGAGTGAAATTAACAGATTGCGATATGTTCTTTATTGGTGGAGGATCTGATAGAGAGCAGTGTATAGCAACAGAGCAATTTAGTAAGATTAAGAATGAGTTCAAGTCTGCTATTGAAGATGGGATTCCAGCTCTTACTATTTGTGGTGGTTATCAATTTCTTGGTGAGTATTATAAAACTGTGGATGGTGACAAACTTCCGGGACTAAATATACTAGATTTTTACACAGAATCAAAAAAAGATGCACCGCGTCTTATAGGTAATATACTAGTTGAATCTGAAAAATTTGGTAATATTGTAGGATTTGAGAATCACGGTGGAAGAACATATCATAATTATGAAACTCTAGGTAATGTAGTGGTTGGATATGGAAATAATGATGAAGACAAAAAAGAAGGGATTCTATACAATAATCTGATTGGAACTTATCTTCATGGTCCAATTTTACCTAAGAACCCTAATGTAACAGATTATTTAATCAAAGCTGCATTAGATAACAAATATGGAACTTATGACTTTATTGAATTAAATAATGACATAGAGTTAAATGCCAATAAACATATGGTCGAATTATTAAAAAAATCTGTAAAATAAATAAAACTAGGTGAATTTATAGTTGATTCACCTAGTTTTATTTTTAAAATTGTTGGATACATTTTTTGAACTTAGTTATTAATTCAGGTATTAATTCTATATCTAAGCATGAGAATGCTATTCTTATATGCTCATCATCCATAGAATATACCCCGTACTTGTATTCGTTTAGGAATTTTAGTCTGAATTCGTGAGCGTTAATTGTGTTTGGTAGTTTAATAGTGAAGAAATAGCCAGAGTTGAATGGTAAGATCGTGACTAGTGTATCTATTTTTTCTTTAGCGATAGCTGATTTAAGTTCGTTGTATCTATCTTGGATAATACTGTCATTTTCTTCTTTTTCTTTAATTGATTCTTTATTATCTAATAATCTTATTGCAATTTGTTGAGATAAGTTAGAAGGAGAAGATGTTGTACTTCTTAAGAATCCTTGAGTTTTTTCTAGAAGTTTTTGTCGTAAAGATGCATCTTTTGTGTAATATGTGATGAAACCTACGCGTAATCCCCAACTATAATATTCTTTAGTAATTCCATCTAATTTAACTATTAAGCAGTTTGGATTTTCTGCGAGTTTATATGTTGCACTAAGAGTAGGAGTTTTGTGATTATCCTCGAAAAATAGTCCGAAGTACGCATCATCAGAAACGATGATAAGTTGTTTATTTGGGTTTTCTTTAGCAAAAATATTAATAACTTCAACTAATTGGGATAATTCATAATCTGATGGTGTATACCCTGTTGGATTATTTGGGAAGTTTAGTATCAAAGAAATTTTATCTTCTTTTATACCATAAAGTGCATTCTTGAAATTATTAATACTAAACTTATTATTTTCATCAAATTGATTGTATTTATAGATGTTATTTCCTAATTTAATAGTGTATATTTGCGCATAGTTTTGCCAAAATAGATTTGGTAAAAGTAGAGCATCTCCTTCCTCACTAAATAAGTTTGCTGCAATATCAATACCTTGTGTAATACCTGTAGTTACCATTGGTAAAGACAAATATTCATTATTAATTTTTGGATTATTTTTTAAGATTTTTTCTTTCCATAATTCCCTCATCTTAGGTAATCCTGGTGTTGGAGAATATGGTAAATATTCTGAATTGTTAATTTCTGTTATTACTTTATTAATTGACGGTAGTGCCATCGCTTTCTTATTTGTTGTAGCAATACCGATAGTAGCATTTATTGCTCCTGCCACAGCTGCTGTTTCTTTTGATTGAATTAGTACGTCTTGAGGTAAAATAATATTTTCACCTAATTTTGAAAAAAATGACATAGTATTCCTCCTATTTCTTATATAAATTAATTATACCACTAATAGCTTTTTACTAAAAGATTTTAACAAGAGTATTTTTATAATCGTAGCTAAAATTTGTTATTTATGTTAGGATAGTAATATCTGATTAAAGTAGGAGAATTTGAATGAAAAGTGTAGATTTATTAAAAAATAAAGGTGTAATGAATTTTACGACGATATTCTTACTAATTATTGTATATTCATTTTTACAAGGAATACTATTTGAACATGTCTTTAAAAATATAGTTGGTTATAATATTTTATCTGTTTTATGTTCGTATATATTCCCAGCTGTTATTTTATTATTTTCTGTTAAGTATTTTGAAAAAACAACGTTTGATTATTTTGGTTTTAGTAAAGAAAATAATTTAGTAGCTATTAAAGCAGGATTAGGATTAGCTATATTTAGTGTCGTAGGAATAGTAGTTATTTTATTGGTTTCCAATAACATATCCCTAACATTATCTAAGGATTTAAAAATTGGTATAATAATTATTCTTATTATATTAGTTTTAATTCAAGGCTTTCTTGAAGAGGTTGTTTTTAGAGGTTATCTGATGACTAGATTAGCGGCGAAAAAAGGGAAATGGATAGCTATTATATTAAGTTCGCTATTTTACATTGTATTCCGTATGTCTAATCCAACTACATCAAAACTAGATTTAATAAATATATTTTTAATATCAATCGTAATGTCATTATTATATTGGTATTTTGATAATATTTTAGTTATTGCAATTTTTCATGCTTTTTGGAATTGTATTTCAGGTGTGATATTTGGATTTAATATAAGTGGAATTAGGGTATCCGATTCAATATTTACTGTTGAAGCAATTAGTGATAAACAAATACTAATCAGTGGAAGTTATGGAATAGAAGGTAGTATTATTGCTACAGTATTCTTTGCCATTTTAGGACTTTTAGTGTATATGGGCTTATATCTAAAAATGTTTAAAAGGATAGAAAGAAATAAATAGAAATTGAATAAGATATAAAATTTTAAGATTAAAATTTTATATCTTATTTTTTATTTGGAAAAATACAAATATATACATTAGATTATCGTCTAATAGCACTTATATTAATTATTATATAGTACTATTTGCTAGTAAATATAGTTAGAATATGTTATAATAGTGTGTATCTTTTTGGGCTTTATATCGATTTGATAATAAAAAGATAATAAGATATAGAAAAAGTTCAATAATGTGAGGTGTAATTATGGTTAAAAATAAAGATGAAGTAAGATGTTCTTTTTGTGGAAAAAATACTAACGAAGTTTTTAAAATGATTGCTGGGAATGACGTATTTATTTGTGATGAGTGCGTTGATTTATGCTCAGATATAATCGAAGAAGAAATTGACTATAGAAATGCGAAAAATAAACCAGTATTTAAGTTATTAGAACCTCAAAAAATCATGGAGCATTTAAATGAGTATGTAATTAGTCAGGATAAAGCTAAAAAATCTGTAGCTGTAGCTGTTTATAATCACTATAAAAGAATTATAGCTAAGGAAAATAATGATATTGAATTACAAAAGAGTAATATTGCTTTAATAGGTAGTACAGGATCAGGGAAAACATTAATTGCTCAAACTTTAGCGAAGATGCTTGATGTACCTTTTGCGATTTCTGATGCAACCACATTAACAGAAGCAGGATATGTAGGTGAAGATGTTGAGAATATTCTTCTTCGCCTTATTCAAAGTGCAGATTATGATATAGAAAGAGCAGAAAAAGGTATTATCTATATCGATGAAATTGATAAAATCGCTAAAAAAGGTGAGAATGTTTCGATTACACGTGACGTTTCTGGGGAAGGGGTTCAACAAGCTCTTCTTAAAATTTTAGAAGGTACTGTCGCTAGTGTTCCGCCACAAGGAGGAAGAAAACATCCTGGTGAAGAAATGATAAAAATTAATACTAAGAATATATTATTTATCATAGGTGGAGCTTTCTCTGGAATTGAGGAAATTATTAAACGTCGTCTAGGAGAAAAAGTTATTGGTTTCTCTAAGAGTGATGAGCTAAATGATAGTGAAGATATCATTTCTAAAGTAAAACACGAAGATCTTGTTAAGTTTGGTATGATTCCAGAGTTTATAGGACGTATCCCAGTAGTATGTTACCTTGAAGAACTAGATGAGAAGGATTTAGTTAGGGTGCTAACTGAGCCTAAGAATTCGGTAGTTAAGCAATATGAATATTTATTTGAACTTGATGGAGTAAAACTAGTATTTGAAAAAGAAGCATTAGAAGAAATTGCTAAAGAATCGATTAAGAGAAAAACAGGAGCTCGAGGCTTACGTTCTATTATTGAAGAGTTACTTCTAGATGTAATGTTTGAAATTCCAAGTAAAAAAGATATTAAAACTTGCACGGTAACACGTGATAATGTAATTAATAAAACAAAACCAATTTTAAAATAAATAGGTTAGAGAGGAGTTCGTTTTGACAAAATATTATTTATTAGAGAATAGAGATTTATTCTTTCCGTCTAATACTTATACAATAGATGTAACGGACAAAAAATTTTTAAAAACGATAAAAACTGTAAAAAAAGATAAAATTCCAGTTTTTGTAACGTATAAGAGAAAACCAATTGATAGTTATGATGATTCATTTTCCGAAGAGGATGTATTTGATAGTAATGGATTCAATGTTTTCTTCGGCACATATGGTCAACTTACAATTGATAAAAAAAATAAAAAGTATGAATATCACTGCTACGGTATAGCTGAGGTGAAGAGTGGTGTTTATAACAATAATATTGTAGAAAATTTAGATATTAATATAAGAGAAATCGTAGATAATGGATTCGATAAAGATGGATTATTAAATAGCATTAAAACAAAGTTTGAAAGCTATTTAAAGAGAGAGAACTTTGATATTGACTACTATAAAACCGACGATTTAGAGAAATTTATAAATAAAAATATTAAATTTTTCCCAATCGATAAAATGCTTAAACAAAGAGTATTGTTTTTACTAGATTTAGAGAAAAAAGCAATCTTCTTAAACAGAAGTCTAGAAGCATTCTTAGTTGGTAATAGTTTTAAGCGAGAAATCGATGAAAAAGTTCGTACAAATATAGATAATCAACAGAAAGAATACTTTTTACGTGAGCAGATGAAAGTAGTTCAAGATGAACTTAGACAGATTTCACCTGAGGATGATGATATTGAAAAACTTCGTCAGGCGATTAATGAGATTGAATTATCTGAAGAAGATAAAGCCGTATTATTAAAAGAAGTAGATCGTTTAGAAAAGACGCCAGTTATGAGTCCAGAACATTCAATTATAAGAACGTATCTTGACACTGTGGTTGCTTTACCGTGGAATACTTTAACAGCAGATGAAATTGATATAAAAAATGCAGAAAAAATTCTTAATGAAGATCACTATGGTCTAGAGAAAATTAAAGAAAGAATTTTAGAGTTCTTGGCTGTTAAGAAGTTACGTGATGATATGAAGTCACCAATATTATGTTTATCTGGACCTCCGGGTGTAGGTAAGAGTTCATTGGCTAAGTCTATTGCCGCTTCTATGGGAAGAAGTTTTGTACGTATTTCTCTAGGAGGAGTTCATGATGAAGCTGAAATTCGTGGTCATAGAAGAACTTATCTAGGTGCATTACCAGGTAAGATTATTCAGTCGATGAAAAAAATCAAAACTAAGAACCCCGTTATTTTATTAGATGAAATTGATAAAATGGCTTCTGATATTAAAGGTGACCCCGCAGCCGCGATGCTAGAAGTAATTGATCCTGCGCAAAACAATGAATTCGTAGATCACTATTTAGATATTCCATTCGATTTATCAAAAGTATTATTTATTGCTACAGCTAATAATTTAAGTTTGATACCAGCACCACTTAGAGATAGAATGGAAGTTATCGAATTAGAATCATATACAATTAAAGAAAAAGAAAATATTGCCGCTAAATATTTAATTCCACGCCAAATAAAGGAAAATGGTCTGAAAAAAGGGCAAATTACTTTTAGTAAACAAGCTATTAATAAAATAATTAATGGATATACTTATGAAGCGGGAGTAAGGAATTTAGAGCGAGTTTTTGGAGCTATCTGTAGAAAATCTGCTTTAAAAGTTCTTCAAGGTGAAGAAAAAATTAAAGTTGGAGTTAATAACCTAGAAGACTTTGCTGGTCCTGAAAAATATAGTGAAAAAGATAAGAATGTAAAACCTGAAATTGGGTTAGTTAATGGATTAGCATATACAGTAGTTGGTGGAGATACATTAGAGATAGAGACTAGTATCTCGAAAGGTACTGGTAAAATTATCCTAACTGGTAAACTAGGTGATGTAATGAAAGAATCAGCTCAAATGGCTATTTCATTCTTACGTTCTAATGCAGAAAAATTAGGAATTGAAGATGTTAATTTCTCAGAAATTGATATACATCTACATGTACCGGAAGGAGCAGTTCCTAAAGATGGTCCATCAGCAGGTATTACGATTACTACTTCAGTATATTCAGCTTTAACTAAAAAGCCAGTTGATAATAATATTGCCATGACAGGTGAAATGACATTACATGGTAAAGTGCTGCCAATCGGTGGAGTTAAAGAGAAAATCTTAAGTTCTGAAAAAATGAATATTAATACTATTATTATTCCAACTAAGAACAAAAAAGATTTAATTGATATACCTGAAGAAGTTCTTGAAAAATTAACTATTCATACAGTAGACAATATTCAAGAAGTGTTTAAAATAGTATTTGGAGAATAAAAATGAAAAAGTTAAATACACACAATGTAGATTTACTTATAAGTGCCGTATCAAAAAAACAATATCCAGAACATGAAAAACCAGAAGTTGCAATGTGTGGCCGCTCGAACGTTGGAAAATCATCTTTTATAAATACTATATTAGAGAGAAAAAACTATGCTCGTGTTTCTTCTAAACCAGGGAAAACTCGTACATTAAACTTTTTCGATGTAGATGATCAAGTAGTTCTAGTAGACGTACCAGGATATGGATATGCAAAATTATCAAAACCTGAAAAAGAAAAACTATATGATATGATAGTTGAGTATTTTACTAATAGTGAAAATCTTGGATTCGTATTACACTTAATTGATAGTAGACACAAGCCTTCTCAAGATGATATTGAGATGAATGAATTTTTAAATTACTACGAGATTCCTTTCGTAATCGTATTGACAAAAATTGATAAAATTTCGAAAAATGAATTGTCTAAAAATACGGGGATTATAAAACGAGAATTAGACCTAACGAATAATATGGCGATTATTCCATTTTCTTCGGTTACTAAAATAGGTAAAGATCAAGTACTTAGTGAAATTGCTAAGGTATTAGAAGATTAAAATTTTTAAATAGAAGTAAGAGGTGACTTAAAAATTGTGATTTCAGAGAAATCCTTTTTGATGAGTTGCTTCTTATTTTAGATTATACTTATGGCATAAGTGGTATTTTTTTATAAATATTTTATCTTTACATGGTAAAATAAACCTGGTATAATAAGGTTTAGGTGAGTCAACAAAAAAAGTTGACATTTTTCGCCGAAAAGTATTGACATACTTTTAGTTTAATGTTAGAATAATATCTAGCTTAGAAAACTTAGCGTTATAGATTCAACTTT
>CAURVX010000016.1:0-32587 GCA_963528605.1 uncultured Gemella sp. | reverse complement strand
TTTCATTTTTATTAAGCACTAGTAATTTATTTTACTGGTGCTTTTTTCTGTTTATTCTTTTTTACCTATTACCTTACCAATGATGTTAAATTGTTTTTCAATAGGTATATCAATATTTATAGGTTCATATTCATCATTCAATGAAATTAACCTTACTCTATATCCATCATTAAAGACTTTTCTTATATAGGTAGAATTATCATATTCTATTAAATATATATCACCTACTGTAAAATCATAACCAAAATTAATATAAACTCTATCACCTTTACTGTATTTAGGTTTCATGCTATCATCACGAACAATTGCAGTTAAATCATATTCATCAGCATTTAATAGGTTATTGGAATAATCAACAAGCCTTTTTTTATCTTTTATATTATTAAAGTTATTAATAATTTCAATAAGTTGTATAGTTTCATTTTCTTCATAACAACTTGATATTTTATCAAAAAGTTCTACATCTGATTTGATTTTATCAATATCTAATATATTATCAAAATAAGATGGACCCATAATTTCAAATGGTGAAACCTCTAAAGCCTTAGCTATTTTTTCAACAGTATCTAATCTTAGCGACCGTGAACCATTTTCTATATGTGCAATACTAGAACGATTAGAAAGACCGAGTTTTTTTGCTAATGTATCCATAGATAGTTTTTTTTCTTTTCTTATTCTTTTTATATTCTTTCCTATGTTTTTATTGTTTAACATATTTTTTTCCTATCCTTAAAATTTGTTTATTATATTTTAACAAATGTTTAATAAAATTTCAACTTTTTTTAAAATATATGTTGACAAAAAAATAAACATTTGTTATTATTTACTTATCAACAGATGAAAGGAGGTATAAATATGATAGGTTTAGACTTTGATAGAAAAGTAAAGAAGTTAGGTTTAAAATACAATTATATAGCTAATTATTTAGGGATAAGTGTTCAGGCTTTAAGACTGAAAAGAATTGGTAGAAATCAGTTTACAGCAAAAGAAATTAAAGAGTTATGTGTTTTATTAAACTTGACAGACAAAGAAAAAGAGAAATTTTTTTTCTAAACAATGTTTACTTTTTAGTAAACAAAAAAACCTTTAAAGTACTCAGCTACCAACTAAACTACTTAAAAGGTTTAAAGACAAGTATTTAACAAAAATACTTTCTTACATTATACCACAAGAAAGGACTTTACAAAATGGAAAACAAAGACTTATACGTTAATACTTTTTGTTGTGCAGTGGTATTCATACCAATCATAACAGCATTAACTTATTTAATAGTTATGATAATGGATAGCGTTTATTAAAGGAGAATTAAAGCATGGAAGTAGTTTTATCAGAAGCACAAAGCCAAAAAATTAAAGATCAATTAAATACTTTGATTGATGAAGTTATCACAAACCGACTTGAAAAAATAACACCATACAAGAGGTATCTAACAAGAGTTGAGTTACAAAAATTTTTAGGTATAGGAAGTTCAAGTATGGAGTTACTAAAACAGCACGGTTTACAATATGCAGTATTAGGTAATAAACATCTATTTGACATTGAAGATGTTAACGAGATACTGAACAATTTAAAAACAAGATAAAAATATAGTACCAGTAGTTTTATAAATTAATAAAGGCGGTTACTAGACCGCTTCTTAAAATAAAGATTAGGAGATAATAACAATGGAAAAACAAGACCAAATTAAAAAACTAAAAGAGATTGAAAGCAAAGTAAGAGGTGCAGTTATAAACCTTAGTGTATTAAAGAATTATGCTGAACAAGTACCTTATGATGTTGAATTATTAGATCAGTTTAAAGAAGACTTTGTAACCTCTATTAGTGAAATGATACCAACACTTGAAGAGGTATTCTTTGAAGATGTAGACGATTTAATTCATAGTTTAGAACAAAATGAGGTGATGTAATTTGATATATAAAGAAAAAGGTAAAAATACATCTAAAGGGATGAAAAACCTTAAATTAAAATAGAATGGAGATAATAAAAATGGATAAATTAGAAATAATTAAAAGTATAGAAGAAATTGAGCAAAAGTTAACTAGATTACAGCTTACAATGAAGTTATTAGCCACTCATACTAATGTAATAGAGGTATTTACTCTAGATGAATTAAATAGTTTAAATATATCTAGTACAGAAAGAAAAAAATATAGCGTGCATTCATCCGTTAAATCAGACTATCTTGATAAAGTGAAAGACGGAGAAAACCTACTTAGATTAACTAATGCTATTGCTACTAACACATCTGAAGAATTATCTAGTATATGTTATAAAGAATTAGATGAATTGAAACGACTTGTAAAAGAGGTGGTGTAATTTGATCTATAGACAAATTGGTTTAAATACCAGTAGGTTAAAACTGATTAAACATAGTTTTAATTCACCTTTAGAAGCCTTAGCAAATACACCGTTTGATGTTGTAAGTGAAAATGAAGATTTAGAAAAGTATAAATCAGATAAATCTTTACAGTTTTTAAGTGGAGATGTAAAACCTAATAAAAATGGAAGTTATACAAGGAATAATCGTAACTTAAATTCAAGAGATTTAATAATAATAGATATAGAGAAAACTGGTTTAACATCTCAAGAGGTACAGGACATCATACAAGATAAGTTAGCGAGCTATAAATATGTTTTGTACTCAACTATTTCACATAAGCCAAATAACCCACGTTTAAGGCTTGTATTAGAACCTAGTAGGGAAATAGTCAAAGATGAATATGAACCCACTATAAAGCACATTATGGCTTTAATAGGTGTAAATTATGATACTAAAAGTTATGAGTGGTCCCAACCTCAAGGTTTACCAATTGCAGTAAATGGTAATGAGTATATATTTATTAAACATTTAGACGGCTTACCTTATCCAGTACAAGAAGCAGTTAAAGAAGAAAAGAAAGTTATTACCACGTATTCTAATGAACCTATAAAGCAAATACCACATGATAAAGCTATTTCTATAATGGAAAAGTATGTTGAGAATGAACAAGACAAACTACAAGAAAGAAATGAATATTACTTATCCTGTTTAACTGTAATAGCTAAAAGCGTGGTTACTGGTGAAATAGAATACGATACCGCTATTGAGTGTATGGAGATGTTAGCGTTAGGGAATGATGAGTGGAAAGAAAACAACCTAAAAGAACTTAACGGAGAAATAACCCGAGCTGATGGCAGTATAGAGTATTTTAAAAATAATTATACGTTTATTAGTAAGTTTGAAAAAACTCAACAAGGCTTACAGGTAACTAATGCAGTTGCTAAAGAAAACTTAAAAATTGCAATAGATGAAAAAGGTAAACCCATTAATAGCTTACAGAACATTGAAAAAATGGTATTATCTACAGTTCCTATTGCATATAATGAATTAACACAAACAATTGAGGTTATATTTGATGAAAAAAAAATAGATTATGGAGATGATGAAAGTGAACTACTTAGAATGGAGATAGAAAAAAGGTTTAATTTAAAAGTTAAGAAGGTAGATTTACAAACAGCAGTTGTATGTGCTGGTTATAAGTTTAAATACCACCCTATAAAAACTAAAATACTTTCTGAAGATTGGGACGGAATACCTAGAGCAGAAAGCTTTTTTATAGATGTATTAGGAGTTGAAGACAATGTTTATAATCGTGAATGTACTAGAAAATGGCTATTAGCTGGCATATATAGATTATTTGAACCTGGAACAAAATTTGATGAAATGTTAATAATACATGGAGAACAAGGGTTAAAGAAAACTACAACATTTGAAAAATTATCATTGGATTTTTATGTGTCTGAAACGGGAAAAATATCACTTGAAACACTTATTAAAATGGAACAAAAGTGGATTATTGATTTTACAGAATTAGCTACAATGAAAAAAACTGATATTGATACGTTTAAAGCATGGTTAAGTGAAACGAGTGACACATATAGAGGTAAATACGATAAAAAAGCTAGAGTTCATGAACGACATTTTATTATTTGCGGAACTACTAATGATAAAGAAATTTTAACTGATAGGACTGGAAACCGTAGATACTGGATAATGTATGGTGAAGTAGACAGACGAAAGCTAGATATTTTCGATGTAACAGACGAGTACATTTTACAGTTATGGAGTGAAGTTTATCAATGGTATCAGAACAAAGAAAGTCTATTGATATCAGCAGATACTAAAAATTATATGAGAAAGATAACAAGTGTAGCATTAGAATATGATCCACTAGAAGATAAAATTAATAGTATACTTGAAATGATTTTACCTAATAACTGGATAGATTTTTTTAATACTGGTACAGGTAGATTTAAAATTTATAACTATGTAAAAGAATTTATAAGTTTTGGTGTTGCTGATGAAAGTTTCCCACAAGAAACTAAAATACAGGATATTACCTCTTATGAACTAGCGTATCTACTAGGAGAAGGAGAAGAGTTTAAAACAAATTTAGGAGGTTCAAAGCTAGCTAAAGATATAAATAGAGTTATGAATAATTTACCTAACTGGACTAAAACTAATAAAGTTACAAGAAATGGTAAAAAATTGAACGGATATGTAAGGAATGATAAAAAGGTATAGATTAGGTATAGTTGAGTATGGAATTTTTAAAAAATCTATATCACATGAAAAAACTTGATACATCTATGTTTTATTAATATTTGGTATAGAAGTATAGTTATTATTAATAAAAATATAATAAATATAATGAGTATTAATAAATATATATTACAGCTACCATATATAAGTTATATATATTATTTTGTTAAAATAAACCATACATCTATACCAACTCTTTAAAACGTTGATTTAACAATGTTTTAAAAGCGATAGAAAGGATTTTAAAACTATACTTTGTTCCATACCAAATTAAATAAGGAGAAAAGAAGATGTATAAAATAACTAGAGTTGTAACTATAATTTGTGCCTTTAGTCAAATAGAAGCAAAAGTATCTGAAGTTATAGCGAGTTTACAAGATTATGAAATATTATTTGAAATAAAATATTGTAGTCCTGAAATTCTTAAGGGATACAAAGAAGTTTATTGTCACATAGGAAAGGTTATCTAAATGCAGTTAACAAAGGAACAACTAACTATATTAGATACTATAATAGAACGCTATACAGAAGATAAAACAAGTAAAGAAGCTAAAGTAATCGATGAATATTTGAAAGGTACACCAGTAAAAGAACGTGATCTATTGATAACTGTATATTTTAATTTGTCACGTAAAGCAACGGAAGAAGAAAACATTATAATTGATGAACATAAAAGTAAACTTTATAATTTGCTAACTGATAGCAAGGTTAAAAGTAATAAAATAAGTTCAAGGAAAAAATCAAGGTTAGAAAATGAACATAAGATAAAAAGATTATCACGACTTAAAAAACTAAAGGAAGAAATAACAACTTTACATAGTAGGTTGTATTCATTAGAACTAGAGTTGAAAAACTATGATAGTGTAAAAATAACAAATTTATCTACTGAAAAGGTTAGTACATCTAGTCAAGGTTATAGTTTTGGTAGTTTTAGAATTTCTTGTGAAATTGATAACGTGAGAGGTTTAATACATAATAAAGTTCTTGAGTGGGAAGAAGAAAGAGATTATTTATATAAGTTATTTAGTGGAATTGAAGATATAAAAGCACAACAGATTTTACACCTTAGGTATCTTAACTGTTTAATGTGGGAGGGAGTAGGTAAAGAGATGAAAAAATCAAAAGAATGGTGTATTAAAATTCACACTAAAACCATTAAAACATTAGAACTATAGAGAGGATAAGAGATGAACAAGAGAGAACCACCCGAACAACTAGACTAAATAAAAAGAAAGGAAAAGTATAGAAAATTACATGATTTTTCATACATTTACAGAATGAGAGATATAAAAACAAGAGTAAAAAAACTAGAAAATAAACCAGTTAATAACAGAAGTTATGTTATCTTTGTAACCCATGGAGAATATAACGGAGAACAAGTATATTTAATAAGTGCAGGAAAAGAAAATCTAATTTGTAGGACTAAAGAAAGTGCTAACGATTTGCTAAAACGCATTGTTAAAAATAATGAAGTTGATTGTATAATCAAAGACGATTGGGAAGAAATAGAAGAATTATTGAAAGGAAAAATATATCATGAATGGAATTGATAAAGTTAAAACAAAAAATAAAGAACCGACTAATAAACAGCTAAATTTTATGTTTGCTTTATTAAGTGAACCTACTATATCAGAAGCCTGTAAAAAGGCTCATATATCAGAAAAAACAGCATATACATGGTTAAAAAACCCATATTTTCAAATGCACTTTAAAAAATTAAAGCATGATTTTATTAAGAATACTACAGCAAAATTACAAGCTAATACACTACGTGCAGTAGATACGTTGGTTAATATAATGGAAAATGAAAATTTATCAGCCTTAGCACGTGTACAAAGTGCAAGAACAATACTAGAGTTTGCTTATAAAGGTGCAGAAATTGAAGATATTCAAGATAGACTTGATAAATTAGAAAAGCAAGAGAATAAAGAGGACGATTTAACAATAGATTTATTATAAAGGAGATTTAAAAATGAATAATGAATATGAAGATTTAAAAGGATCGATACTTTTACCTAGAGGTGAAGAAAATAAAATAAGTAAGTATAGAGTAAATAAACATTTTTGTGTTACAGTTATACCTGATAGAGATAAAGGACAGTATGTAACTTACATGCAGGTCCAAGTGATATAGGTAAAATAATGTTATTACATGATTATTATGTAGACTTTTTAATTAACAAACAATATCCAGGAACACTAGAGAAAGTAGAGGAATAAAAGAAATGGAACTAAAAGAATTTAAAACAAAAGTATATAATGCAGTAGAAAAATCATACAAAATTCAAGAGGAATATTTAAAACAAGAAGAAGATTATGAAAAACAAGTAAAATCAAATTATTTAACTAGAAAATTTGTAGATGAAAAATTAAATGAGTTAAAACAAAGAGCAATTAAAATACTAAATGAAACTAATAACAGTTTACTTGCTATTTCAAGGGAAGTAATGCAAACAGAACTTAAAAAGATTGAAAATAGTGAAGAAAGTGTTACTAGTGATGTATATAGCGAATTGAAACTATTATCAGAATTAAAACCAACTACAGAACTGTACCAACGTTACATAGATAAATATAAAAATTATCCATTAGCAGTTGATTATATAGTTGAATTAGGAACAAGAGATCCAAATAATTTAATCTTTGTTAATGTACCTCAAGATAAAAGAGAGACACTTAATATATTAATTCAAAGATTAGAAAGCTACCTTACAGCATTTAGTAGCTTTAGTAGTGGCTATATATTACCACAATTAGAAATGTACGCTAACGGAGTAATGCAAAGCATAAATGAAGACTACCAAAACTATATAAATCTGTTCGAATAAGTAATATAAAAGAATAGGTAATATATTAGTTGTAAGCCTTACTTAGATTAGTAAGGCTTATTTTTTAACAAGCGTTTATTTGCCTTGTAAGAGGTCAAGGGGGTATAACTACAAGCAAAATAAAAATAGAACGCTTAGAACGTAAAATACAGCGTGTATATTTGTCAAGAAAATGTTATAATTAGTTGAGAGAGGTAAAAACCAATGTGTAAAAAGAAATTAGGAGAAAAGGAATTTAATAGGTTTAGTTACTTAAGGCACATACCGAATTATTATAAAACTGATGAAGAATTTAAAGAATATTGCAGTTTTACAGCAAGATTGGGACTACCTAAACCTAATAGAAAATCAAAGGTAAGACCACTACACGAAAAACAAAGCACTTAGTAAATACTAGGTGCTTTAATTATTAACTTATAGAACTACTGGTACTAGATTTGTTGTTAAGTTTCCGTTGTCTTTCCGAAAACTATTTATAAACTAAATATAAATAGAGGTGTATTTTTCAAGAAACCCTAATAAATTAGTATTTTTAATATGTATAGAAAGGTTAATTTAGTTTAACCTAATTGTTAAATAATAATTGAATTGAAACACAAAAAGCAAGGTGAATTTCACCTTGCTTTTTTTATACTTAGTATAGATTTACATAAAGTTCATATTTTAATTGAAGAAATCTGATAGTTTAAAAAAATTATATGTATTAATATTGTATTTTTACCGTAAAATTATTTTTTTTTGTATTTTCATTAGAAAATACGTACTATTTTTAATAAATCCTTGCAGAAATTCTGTAAGAGGTGTATAATATGTTTAAAGGTAGTATAGGGGAAATAATATAATTTTATATATTATTAAAATGAATCCTAATTACTCTAGGGATATTGAGTAATAGTAAAAAGTCGAAGTTAAAAAATTAGCTTCGATTTTTTATTAATAACATATAAAAGTAATTAATAGGGAAAATTTAAAGTAATGGAGTTTAAGAAGTTTAGATAAATAATTGTATAAAGTATATTAATATGATAATATATCTTAGTATAGAGTATTTTCATTATCCTATTTATGAGTAATATATTAACTAGTATTTTTTAATAAAGTCAAAATATTGTAGAAAGGAAGGAAATGAAGAATTTAAAGTTTGATGGAACCCAGTTAAAATATATAGCTATAATTGCTATGACAATTGATCATTTAGCATGGCTATTATATTCAGGTTTAGTTAAAGAACCAATACCAGTACTTATGCACATAGTAGGACGTTTAACAGCGCCAATTATGTGGTATTTTATCGCAGAAGGATGTTATTATACAAAAGATATTAAAAAATATTTCTTTAGAATTATGAGCTTTGCTGTTATCAGTCACTTTGCTTTTTGCTTCGGTTTAGGAATACCATTTGATATAACAACAGGAAGTATATTTAATAAAACGAGTGTCTTATTCCCATTGGCTATGTCGGTTGCATTAATCGCAATCTTTAGAAATGAGAAGATAAATAATATATTAAAGATTTTAGCAATTATTGTATTCTGTTTATTAACGTTTGTAGCGGATTGGTCTTCTATATCGTTAATAATACCATTCTTTTTATATAATCATAGAAATAATAAAAAACAACAAATACTTGATTATGTTATATGGATAAGTGTTTATGCAGCTATTTATATTATATTTATAGATATATTTTATGGATTATTACAGTTTGCAACTTTATTCTCTCTACCATTATTAATGAGATATGATGGTACTAGAGGAAAACATATTGGTTCTAAGTGGTTCTTTTACTACTATTATCCAATACATTTAGCTATTATAGGTATATTTAGAATAATATTATATGGAAATATTTCATTGGTACTTTAAAAGTGAAAATTTAAAAAGAAGTGTATATAAACGTATGCACTTCTATTTCTTTTCTGCTATGTTATAATTATAGTGACTATAATTATATAGTTAATAAGGAGGAAAGTATATGAAGAAAAATATTTTATTAATTTCAGTAGCAACACTGTTATCTATTGGTGTAGTTGGTTGTGGTGTTAAACAATCAACTGAAAATAAGCAGAGTGAGCAAAAACTAAAAACTGTTGAAGGACCAGGTAAAGATTTTGATTGGAATGCTAAAGTTTCACCTGTTGGTACTAACCGTACTTATATTGAGCAAAATACTGGGAAAAGTTTTGACCACGAGTTAACTGGATTAAAGAGAGCTCAGAGTAAATTAGAAGAAAAACGTAAGACCATAACTGATAAAAAAGTCCAAGAAGCACTTAAAGTTGTTGATGCTTTCTATGTAAATCAAGAAAATATCGATGTTATTGTTAAAGCAGCAGGATTCGATAATCAAAGAGAAATGTATAAAAAGGTTTGGAATGATTTAAAACAGTTCATGATTTCATCGGAAGAAAATGTTAATTTTAAATACCAAAATATTAATTACGATATGAATGAATATGGTCCTATGATTCTAAAAGTTAATGGTAATGCTTATGGTAAAGCTGGAGCTTATGATTTTATAGATTATAAAGTTGAGGGTAATACTGTTTACTTATCTTTAATCGCCCCAACTATCGATACATATCAATATACGGTTAAAGCTACTTATAAACCAAACTACAAAACATTTTTTGAGCCGTTAGCTCAAATGAATGCAACAAGCAAAAATATTGCAGAAAAAGGATTTTCTAAATTTATTTTTTACTTAGCATCAGTTGATTTCAAAGGTGATGGATATGTGAATTTGCAAGGCATGGATTATTTGGAAAAAGAAAAACAATACCTTGCTATTCAAGTAGATGATTCAGGAAAAGTATCGATTGACAATGATAATCTATTAAATTTATTGCGTATAAAAATGGACTTAGCAAATCAAAAGAACATGGTTAAATTTAATACATCAAAAATTTAATACAGAAGTTCCTTATTAAGTTATTACTTAATAAGGAACTTTTTATACAGTTCGATATCAATATGTAGTAAAAAAGCATAGGATATAATATAATATGGATATTAAAAATAAACTGTTTTTGAAAGGATAAAATGAATAATAAAGAAGAAAGAGTTCAATGTCAAAAGTTATGGTCAAGAAATAAATATCTTGTTTTAAGTCATTCAAGTAAAATATACTTAGAAATTAGAACATATTTAAAGCAAGAAGAAGTATCCCAAAATAAAGTGAGTGAGTTTATAAAACAAGCTGTAAGTTTACCTGAAAATAAAGGACAAGTAACGAACGCATTGCATCACGTCTGGGGATATTTTAAAAAATATGCAACAAAGGAAGAAAAAGAAAATTTTTTCGAAATGATTGAAGAATATCATAATAATAAATACAAAAAAGAAGATTTGATAAAAGAAGTAAAACAACTTCTAAAGAAATATCCAAATAGATATTTGGAAGAATCTACTTTTATCAATGGAGGACAAGATGAGACTTTGGCATGAAGAACTAATATCAAAATTACCAAGGCAACAACTCTTAGGTCTGCATAGAGAGTGTTGTGCATTAAGAGGAAATGGTTGGGGTAAGAAACATGCAACGGTAGATTATGTATTTGAACATAAGCCATTTTTCCTTTTCAAGTATCATGAATTAATTATGCAGGAAATGAAGAATAGAGGCTATAATGTTAGCAAAGAATGGCTTGATAAAAATTATAGAGGAAAAGTTTGTGCACCTCACAACGATCTAAAAGAGTATAAAATAAATAAGCCGATTTATAAAGAACATGATGCAGCATACTATGATGAGTGTATTGAGAATTTAGCACAAAAGGATATTTTTATCTAGTAGTAATAAGAAAAGGTAGTTTTATTGACAATTAATAATAAAAATAGTAATATTAATTTACTTGCAAACACAAGTAAATTAAGAGGTGACAAATGAATAATGAAGAAGTAGTAAATAAATGGATAGCATTTCATAGTAATATGAAACAAATAAGTACTGAATTAGAAGATGCCTTATCAAAAGGAGAGCATCCAATAACTTTAAATGAATACTATAGCTTACATTACTTGAATGAAACCGAAGGAAATATATTAAGAATGACAGATTTAAGTACTAAGATTTCATTAAGTTTAAGTGCAACATCAAGAATGTTAGCTAAATTTGAGAATACGTGTGGTGTAATAGAAAGATTTTCTTCTGCTGAGGACAAGAGAGGTGTATGTATAAAATTAACACCTAAAGGAAAAAAGTATCTAGAAAACACTACTAGTATAGTTACAGATGTATTAAATAGAAATAGTGATAAAATATGAAATCAGAATTTATTATTTTGATTTTTATATTTTACTAATGTACTTGTTTGTGCAAGCAAACATTTTTAAATAAAAGTTAGGAGAATTAAAATGACAAACTTAACAAATCAACCTGTAAAAGATAGAGCAGAACATAACGCATATTTCCCATCAGATTATTCCTTAAGTGTATATACAAGTCCTGTAACAAATTTTGATGGTTTTAAATTTGAAAACACATATAGTGGTGAAAAGAATAAAATTTTAATGATAGCGACAGATGAAAGATACTTACAAATGTCTAATGGAAAGTATTTTTCGACAGGTAATCATCCTGTAGAAACATTATTACCAATGTTACATATCGATGGTGCTGGATTTAAGATAGATATTGTTACTTTATCGGGAAATTCTGTAAAATTAGAGATGTGGGCAATGCCAAAAAAAGATGAGAATGTTATGAAGCTTTATAATAAATATATAGAAAAGTTTGAGAATCCTGTTAAATTAGATAGAATTTTGGAGAATATTACTTCAGAAAATTCACCTTATTCAGGAGTTTTCATACCAGGTGGTCATGGTGCAATGATTAACTTGCCTGAAAGTAGAGAAGTAAAAGAGGTTCTTAAATGGGCGATTAAAGAGAATAAAAAAATCATAACACTTTGTCATGGTCCAGCTGCATTAATTTCAGGAAATATTGATGAATCAGAGTTCTTATTTAAAAATTATGAAATGACTGTTTTCCCAGATAGTATAGATGAGGGAACAAACCAGGAAATTGGTTATATGCCAGGAAAATTAAAATGGTTATTAGCTGAAAAGCTAGAAAATCTGGGTGCGAAAATAGTAAATGAAGCAATAAGCGGTCAGGTTTATATAGATAGAAACTTAATAACTGGAGACAGTCCTCTTGCAGCAAATCAACTAGGAATTGTAGCTGTAGATGAGTTGTTAAAAATGGTAAATAAATAGAGGTGATAATTATGAAAATTTCAATTTTAAATTTAGCTCCATTAAGACAGGGACAGAATTTTAAAGATGCTATTGACGCAATGGTTAAATTAGCTAAAAAGGCTGATGAATTAGGATATGAAAGATATTGGATTGCAGAACATCATAATACTAAAAGTGTAGTAAGTAGTGCGACACAATTACTAATACAACGTACATTAGATAATACAAAAAATATTAGAGTAGGATCAGGTGGTGTGATGTTACCTAATCATAGTCCATATATAGTTGCTGAGCAATATGGAACTTTGGAGACTCTTTATCCAGGTAGAGTTGATTTAGGTTTAGGGCGTGCACCGGGTACTGATTATAACACTGCACGAGCTATTAGAAGAAACACAAATAGAGAGATGGATTTTAAAAAAGAAGTCGTGGAGTTATCTGGGTATTTTAAAGATACAAGACCTGTTCATGCATATCCGGCTGCAGGGCTTGACGTGCCACTATACATACTAGGTTCAAGTACAGATAGTGCCTATGTCGCTGCTGAGCTAGGATTACCTTATTCATTTGCATCGCATTTTGCCCCAGCTATGATGGAAAATGCAGTAGCAATTTATAGACATTACTTTAAACCATCAGAAGTTTTAAGTGAGCCGTATGTGATTTTAGGTGCTAATGCAGTTGTTGCAGATACCGATGAAGAAGCAAAAAGATTATCAACAACTCAGATTCAATCATTTTTAAATATCATTACAAGTAATCCTCAAGGTATGGTTCCTCCAGTACAATCTGAAGAAGCGGTTTGGAAAAATTATATAGCTACAACTAAAGTTCCACATTTTGGACCAATTGCATTTGAACATGATGAAATAGTTGATCATGAGAAAGCTGTCGTTGATCAGATGACAAAAATCTCATTTATTGGTAATAAGGAAACTGTAAAAAATCAAATTTTAGATTTGAAAAATAGGGTAGAATTCAATGAATTAATGATAAACTCATATATTTATGACGAAAAAGCACAACATCATTCTTATGAATTATTAAAAGAGGTTATTGATGAAATTAACGACTAGCTTAGCGATGAATTGTAGAACTATAAACTTCTTATAGACCTTATAATTTTCTTGAAACTAAATTGATGACAAAAGTAGATAATTAGTGTATTATGAAATCAAATAAACTTAATAATAGTAAAAAAGAGGTAAATTATGGAAAAATATCTAATTAATGAAGAATTTGTCAATGTAAAATCAAGAGTAAAGGAATATTTAGAAAAAAATAACATTCACCAATTTTTAAGTATAAACCAAGGTGAATATGCTAAAAATGTTGGTTTAGAATTAGAGGATATTCAATATGTAGTATTTGGAAATCCAAAAGTAGGAACATTACTAATGCAAGATGACTTATATCTAAGTTTTAACCTACCACTTAAATTATTACTTATTAAGAGAGATGATAAAACAGAAGTATTATATGAAAAACCTACCTCATGGTTAAAAGAAGAACATTCTGATAGAATAAAAGACATTTTACCAAAAATGGATAATTTGTATTTAGATATCATTAAGTATCTAGAAGAATAATTAAGAATAGTTTATTTTAGATAAGAAAATTAAATAAGGAGAATTATAGATGAAATTGATTTTCTATAATTCTTCTTTTTTATGTGAATATAAATCTAAAACTAGTTTTATCAATGGTTATTGAGAGTATTTTATGATAAACTGTTATTAGTATACATAGGAGGTATGAAGAATGTTAAAAACAAATTTTTTAGATGTAGAATTATCTAATCCATTAATGAATGCATCAGGGGTACACTGTATGACGACAAAGGAACTAGATGAATTAGTGAATAGTGAAGCGGGTGCTTTTGTTACAAAAACTGCGACTCGTGATTATAGAGAAGGTAATCCTGAACCAAGATATTATGATACTGCTTTAGGAAGTATTAATTCAATGGGATTGCCGAATAATGGTTTAGATTATTATTTAAATTATGTTATTGAACGTCAAAGAGCAGGTGCAAAGTTACAGTTTTTATCGGTAACAGGTATGAGTTATGATGAAAATATTGGTCTATTAAAGAAAATTCAAGAAAGTGAATATGAAGGTGTGACTGAATTTAATCTATCATGTCCAAATGTACCGGGTAAACCTCAGATTGCTTATGACTTTGAACTAACAGACAAATTATTAGCTGAGGTATTTACATTCTTTACGAAACCTATTGGGGTAAAACTACCTCCGTATTTCGATATTGCTCATTTTGATGAAATGGCTAAAATTCTTAATAAATATCCTCTTACATATGTGAATAGTGTAAATAGTGTAGGGAATGGTTTATATATTGATTTAGATAAAGAACAAGTAGTTATCAAGCCAAAAGGAGGGTTTGGTGGACTAGGTGGAGAGTATATTAAACCAACAGCACTAGCTAATGTTCGTGCATTTAGGCAACGCCTGAATCCTAGTATAAAAATTATTGGAACTGGTGGAGTTATAAATGGTAAAGATGTGTTTGAACATATTCTATGTGGTGCTGATTTAGTGCAAGTAGGAACAACTCTTCACAAGGAAGGAGTTTCAGTTTTTGCTAGACTTACTAAAGAACTAGAAGAAGTAATGAAAGAAAAAGGATACTCAAGTTTAGATGACTTTAGAGGTAAATTGAAGGTAATAGAATAAATAATTATCATTTATATAGTATAATTTTAAATTAACGATAAAAATATAAAAGAAAAACAGATAACACTTGAAAATCATTTTGAAAATTGTTATTATATATTGTACAGACAAAATATAGCACATATAAAGGCAAGAATATGGCTTGCAAGTTTCTACCATCAGACCGTAAATTTGATGACTATGGGCATTCTTATTATAATATTATTACTTCGAATTAATTTTTAAAGTAACTATTTGTATTAGAATTTTAAATCGCCTATAAGTAATTATAGGTGATTTTTTGTATTTATATAGTTATATTTGTCAAAAATAATATATAACTAAGGAGAAAATAATCTTGAAAACTTTTATTTTAAGTTTACAGCACGTACTAGCGATGTACGCAGGAGCGGTAATTGTACCGATAATTGTTGCCGGAGGTCTAGGTCTTTCAGCAGAACAAACAACTTATTTAGTGTCAGTGGATATTTTTATGTGTGGGGTAGCGACATTCTTACAAGTATATAAAGGTAAATTTACGGGTATTGGGTTACCTGTTGTTCTTGGATGTACTTTCACAGCAGTTGCACCGATGATAGCTATAGGAAATAGCTCAGGATTATCAACTATGTATGGAGCAATTTTTGTTTCAGGACTAGTGGTAGTTGTAATTGCACCATTTTTTGCTAAGGTAGCTAAGTTATTCCCACCGGTAGTTACAGGTAGTGTTGTAACAATTATAGGTATTACATTAGTACCAGTTGCGATGAATTATATTGCAGGTGGACAAGGATCGAAAGATTTTGGAAATCCAAAAAATATAGTATTGGCATGTATTACGCTTGCAATTATTTTAGTAATTTATAAATTTACTACTGGATTTATTCAATCAATAGCAATTTTATTAGGGTTAGTATCGGGAACTGTTATTGCTAGTTTTATGGGAATGGTAAGTTTAACAGAGGTTACTCAAGCAGGTTGGTTCCAACATCCAACACCGCTTAAGTTTGCTAGTTTCGAGTTCAATATTAGTGCTATTTTAACATTTGTTATAGTTGGAATAGTTAGTATGATTGAATCGACTGGTGTATATTATGCCTTAGGAAATATCTGTAATCAAGAAGTTAAAGAACCAGATTTAAGAAGAGGATATTTAGCAGAAGGATTAGCGGTTATGATTGGATCATTAGTAAATGCCTTCCCATATACTACTTATTCTCAAAACGTAGGACTTGTACAAATTTCAGGTGTAAAAAGTAAAAAAGTAATGTATGTAATGGTACTGTTACTTCTAGTTTTTGGATCAATTCCAAAAATTGGTGCTTTAGCTACTATCGTACCTCAACCAGTACTAGGAGGGGCAATGATTAGTATGTTTGGTATGGTACTTGCATATGGTGTGAAAATGTTAGGTAATACTGACTTTGCTAAACAAGAAAATCTTATGATAATTGCTTGTTCTGTTGGTTTAGGATTAGGTGTAACAACAGTTCCTACAGCATTTGCTCAATTACCAAGCTTTATCCGTATGTTTACTGATAGTGGTATTGTTTTAGGAACAATTGTTGCGATTATAATGAATCTGATTTTTAATAGAAAATCAAAACTAAAAAACAACTAACTAATAGAGATAAATATTTTAATCTAAATACTTTAATTAGAAAATAGAATTATAATGAATGATTCAGGAAGAATAGATTTTTTAAAATCATGATTTTTGAGTCGTTCATTTTTATTTATATATGCCTAAAAATCAATGTTTTTTGTGTACAAAATATTGTAGATGTAGTATAATTTAATAAAGGTCAATTTTAGTCAATAAAGGAGGTGCTCTTATGAATAATAGTAATATGACTGATATACTTGAACAATATATTATGGGCTTATTTAATGAGGCGTCAGAAGATCATATAATTATAAAAAGAAGTAACGTTGCACAAAAATTTGACTGTGTACCATCTCAATTAAACTATGTAATAAAGACAAGATTTACACCAGAACACGGATTTATAATTGAGAGTAAGAGAGGTGGAGGTGGATTCATTAGAATCACCAAAATAACTCTTCACGCAAATAAAGACTACATTGATTATTTAATTGAGACAGTAGAGAATGAGATAGTTGAAATAGATGAGGCTATTAGATTAGTTAAAATACTACTAGATAAAGAGTATATTGATAAATTTGATTATAATCACTTTATAGATAGTATAGAGATTGTTACAGCGGTTCATAATCAATTTTTAGATTGTATTGATGAAAATAGTGCTGAAGAAATGATTAATCAAACCAAAGCAAATATTAAGGATCTAACAATAAGATTCTTAACAAATATAAAATATAATAAAAGGGGATGATGTTATGTATATAAGATTTAATGAAACAGCCCTTATGGTATTAACAACAGCAAAAGAAGAAGCAAATGATTTTGGGGTTAAAGCTGTAGGAACAGAACATTTATTATTAGCTATGTTAAGCATGCAAAATACAATATCTTGTAAAATGCTTAACAGGCATGGTGTTTACTATGATGATTTTAGAAAAAATGTAGTAGACTTTTACGAAGCAGAATTAGAAGGAACGGATTTTTATCGTAATGTTTTAATGAAAATAGATTATACAAATGGAGCAGTTAGAACGATAGAAAATAGTCAAAGATATGCTGATGATACTTCTAGTTTTGTTGTTACAAGTGAACACTTGTTACTATCTTTACTTGAAGAAGAGACAGGAACAGCTGTACGCTTATTAACTGATAAATTAGGAATAAATGTTGATTCATTGGTTGATGAATTATTTGATTTAGTGAAAAAGAATCATGCATTGGTGTCTAAATTGTATGAAGGATTTAAAAAAATTACAGAATCTGAGAATAGTTCCTCAAAAACTAAAACATTAAATTCTTTAGCGAAAGATTTAACAAGAGATGCATTTAATAATAAATTAGATCCTGTATTAGCACGTGATAAAGAAATTACTCGTATGATCGAAATTTTAAATAGACGTACTAAAAATAATCCTGTATTAATTGGAGAACCTGGAGTAGGGAAAACAGCGATAGTTGAAGGCTTAGCAGAAAGAATAGTTTCGCAGAATGTTCCTAGTAACTTATTAGGAAAGAGAGTAATGGTATTAGACATGGGGACATTACTTGCTGGGACTAAGTATCGTGGTGAATTTGAAGAAAGATTAAAAAATATTATTGCAGAAATTGAAGATGCAGGAGATATTATTTTATTCATAGATGAAATTCATACGATTATTGGAGCTGGTGGTAGTGAAGGAAGTGCTGATGCATCAAATATTCTTAAGCCTGCCTTATCTCGTGGTTTAATTCAATGTATCGGTGCTACAACAACAGAAGAATATAGAAAATATTTCGAAAAGGATGCAGCATTAGAACGTCGTTTTCAACCAATTAAGGTTGAAGAACCAAGTACTGAGGATTCTATTAATATTCTTGAAGGACTACGTCATAAATATGAAGAACATCATGATGTAGAAATATTAGATGAAGCTATCGATTCAGCTGTAAAATTAAGTACAACTTATATTACAGACAGATGTTTACCTGATAAAGCAATTGATTTAATCGATGAGGCATGTTCTAAAGTTAAATTAAGATATTATAAATCACCGGATAAATTAAAAGAGTATGAAGATGAGCTTATTAGATTAAACAAAGAAAAAGACAGGGCTGTTATTAACCAAGAATTTGAAATAGCTGCTAAAAAACGTGATGAAGTTAATCAGGTAATTAGTAAAATCGAAGAATTCAAAATTTCTTGGCAAGATAGCTTATCAAAAGATAAAATTAAGATTACTTCTGAACACATAGCTGAAGTTCTTGCAGCTTGGACAGGAGTTCCAGTTACAAAATTAACAGAATCTGAAAGTGAACGTCTGCTAAAATTAGAAGAAATTTTACATAAGAGAGTAATTGGGCAGGATGAGGCTGTAGTTAGTCTAGCCAAAGCTGTTAGAAGAGCAAGAAGCGGATTTAAAGCACCAAATAGACCAATAGGAAGTTTTATTTTCCTAGGACCTACAGGTGTAGGGAAAACTGAACTTGCTAAAAGTTTATCAGAAGCTTTATTTAGTTCAGAAGATAATATGATTCGTATTGATATGAGTGAATATATGGAGCCACATTCAATTAGTAGATTGGTAGGTGCGCCTCCAGGATACGTGGGATATGAAGAAGCGGGACAATTATCTGAACAGGTTCGTCAAAAACCATATTCAGTAGTTCTATTTGACGAAATTGAAAAAGCTCACCCATCAATCTTTAATATCCTTTTACAAGTACTAGATGATGGACGTTTAACTGATGCATCTGGGCGTGTGATAGATTTTAAAAATACAATTATCATAATGACTTCAAACGTTGGGGTTAGTGAACTTAATGATCAAAAATTTGTAGGTTTTGGAGGAAGTGATTCTATTAAGAATGATTACAAGAATGTTCAAAACACTATGATGGAAGCGTTGAAAAAACAATATCGTCCAGAATTCTTAAATAGAATTGATGACATAATAGTCTTCAAAACTCTAGAAAAAGAAGAGTTGGAAAAAATTTCTGAATTATTAATAGATGGTTTATCTAAGAGATTAGAAGATAGAAGTATTACTATCAAACTTACGAAAAAAGCAATGGCTAAAATTGTTGAAGATGGAAGTATTAAAGAATACGGAGCTCGTCCATTAAAACGTAGTATTCAAAAAAATATTGAGGATTTACTAAGTGAGGAATTATTACAGAATCCCGAATTAACAGGAACAATCAATATTGATTATAAAAAAGATAGTTTTGTTGTAAAGAAGGCTAAGAGGTAGTTATGGCTAAGGTAAATGTTAAATACGAATGTAATGCCTGTGGTTACCAGAGTTTAAAATATATGGGAAGATGTCCAAATTGTAAAAAGTGGGCATCAATGGAAGAAGTAGTCGAAGCAAAAAAGGCGACAAAACACACTGAATTTGAAGTAAAAACAAATGATACAGAACGTGTAGAAGCTGGGAAGCTAAAATCAGTTTCTACACAGGACGTCCCTCGAACACTTACTGTTAGTGGAGAATTAAATAGGGTTCTAGGTGGAGGAGTAGTTGGTGGATCTTTGGTACTTTTAGGAGGAGATCCAGGTATTGGGAAGTCTACATTACTTCTACAAATCTCAGCATATTTAGCAAAAGAACACGATGTTTTATATGTAACTGGGGAAGAGTCTGTAAGACAGGTTAAAATAAGAGCTGATAGATTAAAGAATAATACAGATGAATTGTTTGTTTATGCACAGACTGATCTTAATTTAATTTATCAAGTGGTAAAAAAAATAAAACCTCAGTTTTTAGTAATTGATTCAATTCAGACAATTTATAATCCTAATATGGAAAATTCTCCAGGTAGTATTACTCAGGTTAGAGAATGTACTCAACAATTGATGAAAATTGCGAAGAGTTTAAATATAGCAATATTTATAGTTGGGCATGTTACTAAGGAAGGAACCATTGCGGGGCCACGTATGTTAGAACATATGGTAGATACAGTTCTGTATTTTGAAGGTGAGGGTCAACATAGTTATCGAATACTTAGAGCGGTTAAAAACCGTTTTGGTTCAACTAATGAAATTGGAATTTTCGAGATGAAACATAGTGGATTAGAAGATTTAGCTAACCCGTCTCAAATGTTTTTAGAAGAAAGAAGTAAAAACCTTGCTGGAGCAACTATAATTAGTACTATGGAAGGTAGTAGACCACTTCTTGTAGAAATACAATCATTAACTACACCAACAGCTTTTAATAATCCGCGAAGAATTTCGACTGGACTAGAATACAATAAGTTAATATTACTAATGGCTGTATTAGAGAAAAAAGCTGGTTATTTATTACAACAACAAGATGTTTATGTTAAAGTCTCTGGTGGAGTTAAAATTGATGATCCGGCAGTAGATTTAGGAGTAGTTATGGCAGTTGCTTCTAGTTTTAAAGATATAGCTGTAAACATGAATGATTGTTTCATTGGAGAAGTTGGCTTAACAGGAGAAGTTAGAAGAGTTAGCAGAATTGAACAAAGAATCAATGAAGCAAAAAAACACGGTTTTAAACGTGTAATTGTACCAATAGGAAATATGAAGAATTCTGATTTCCCTGACGGGATTGAGATAGTTCCTGTAAAGGATATTAGAGAGTGCTTAGATATAGCCTTCAGTAATGTATTTTAATAAAGATAAGAGATGAATAGAGAGAAAACTAGATGTTTTTTCTTTATTCATTTCTTAGTATTTATATTTATAAAAATATTTTAAAAAAACTTTAATTTTTTTGATTTAGTTATGTTATTTTTAAGTAGAATGTAGTAGAATAGATAGAAGAGATGTTTTATATCTCTATACTTTCTAATGTATTGTTATTAAAGTATTATTAATAATTTTATATTTCAAATTAAATAATAAAAGGAGTGATTTTTATGTTGAAAAAAGTTTTAATTATTATTTCTTTTTTTCTAGGAATAACAGTAGGAACACTTTCAACTAGTGCATTAATATATTATAATATTTTTGCATCATTGAGTGAGACGATGTTAAGACTTATTGTTACAATTGGAACTACAGTAGTTTTTGTATTAGTGTCTTTATTATTTTCAGATAGATTCGTAGCAATGTTAAAAAGAATCGAAGATCGTCTAACAAATACACCAATCCAAAAAATTGTATTTACTACAATTGGATTAATTCTTGGACTGCTCCTAGCTAGTTTACTTTCATCAGGGGTAGATGTTATAGCAGGTGTAGGAATAATGGGAAGAATTATTTCTGCTGTAGTATACATCGTCTTTGGATACTTAGGATTGGTATTAGGATATAGACGTGAAGGAGAATTTTTAAATATCTTTACGGCATTTAAATTTGGGAACAAACCTAAAGAAAAAGAACAAAAAGTTAACACAAAGAAAATCTTATCAAAAGTTGTAGATACGAGTGCATTAATTGATTCACGTATTCAAGATGTTGCGAAAACTGGGTTTTTAGAAGGTAAGATTATTGTTCCAGAATTTGTTCTAAAAGAATTACAGCTGATTTCAGATTCTGAAGATCCATTAAAACGTGCAAAAGGTCGTCTAGGTTTAGATTGTGTTGAGCACCTTCAAAAAATGAGAGAAATTGATCTTGAAATTGATAATAAGTATAAATATAATGAACATAAAGGTGTTGATAATTTATTAATTGATTATGCAATGAAATATAAATGTGCTATTATTACAACTGATTATAACCTTAATAAACTTGCGACTTTACAGTCAATTAAAGTTCTGAATGTAAATGATTTAAGTAACGCTGTTAAACCTATGCTAACAACAGGGGAGAAACTGAAAGTTCAAGTATTAAGAGAAGGTAAAGAGAATAATCAAGGTGTGGCTTATACTGAAGATGGAACAATGATTGTTGTTGAAAATGGTAAACGTTCAGTTGGTAAAACTGTTGAAGTAGAAGTACAAAGTGTCTTACAAACATCTTCAGGAAGAATTATCTTCACTAAGATTGTTTAATAAATTTGCTTTTTTTAAAAAAATGTGTTAATATAAGTTGTATTGTATTAACGAATGATTATTTTAGGAGGAGAGTATGCACACTTTTTTAATGACAATGGCAATAGTGAGCAGTATTCTGTTAATTATAGTAGTATTACTACAAGAAAGTAAATCTGGAGGTTTATCTGGATTAACTGGTGGAGCAGAAGAACTGTTTGGAAAACAAAAAGTAAGAGGTGCTGAATTAGTTTTACAAAGAATTACAATAGTACTAGGACTAATATTTTTTATATCACTAGTGTGTCTTACTTGGTTAAAATTATAGACTAAAGATGATAAACCTAAAATGTAATTTCATTTTAGGTTTATTTTTATAGAAATAATTATATGTTGTATAATCTAAATTAAGGAGGATTATATGTTAGAAAAAATTGAAAAAATATTTAAAGAAGAAAAAGTTTTAAGTATAGAAGATTTAAAAGAAAAGTTAAATATTGAATCAGCGAAGGAATTTGTTGAATTAGTAAAGAATGTTGGAAAGTTAGAGAGAAAATTAGTTGTTACTCAACTACCAAACGAAAAGTTCCTTTACGCTAAAGAAGCATTAGAAATTGAAGGGGTTATTAGATTACATCAAAAAGGATTTGCTTTTGTATATTCTGCAGATTTAGGAATTGAGGTATACATTCCTAAAGGTTTCACACAAAGTGCCATGACAGGTGATGTTGTTTTAGTAAAAGTAGATAGTGTTTATAAAGATGATCGCAATCTGGAAGGGATAGTCCAAAAAGTATTGGAAAGAAATACTAAGTATACAGTTGGAACGCTAACTAATGCAAAGTTTTTCTCTTTTGTAAAAAGTGATGATAAAAATATTGTAAAGTATATAAAAATAACGAATGCTAAAAACTTTAATTTAGTTGATGGTAGTAAGGTATTAGTTGAAATTACAGATTATTCAAAGGTTAGTTTTGAAGATCATAAAGGAATTATTATAAAATCAATTGGCCATAAGGACGATCCAGGTGTAGATATTCTTTCAGTGATTTATAAACATAATATTCCAAATGAATTCCCTCAAGAAGTACTTGAGCAAACTGAGAAAATAAGTGATGAAATAAAACTTGAAGATAAGTATAGAGATTGTACTAATGAAATGGTGGTTACTATTGATGGTGATGATGCTAAAGATTTAGATGACGCCATTTCAGTTGTTAAAACTAAAAAAGGTTATAGATTAAAAGTATTTATAGCTGATGTTAGTAGGTATGTAACTGAAGATAGCCCCTTAGATAAAGAGGCAGCCAATAGAGGATGTAGTGTTTATTTAGCTGATAGGGTAGTTCCGATGTTACCTAGAAAATTATCTAATAATATTTGTTCGTTAAATCCTCATGTATTACGTTATACAATTTGTTGCGATATCGATTTTAATACTAAAGGATATCCAGAAAGTTATGATATATATCCAGCCTTAATAAAATCTAAAGGACGATTGACTTATAAAAAAGTTAATGAAGTCTATGCAGAAAATAAAGAAATGATGGAAGAATATAAAGAATACGTACCTATGCTGAAGACAGCATTAGAATTATCAACAAAAATTCGTGCCAATAGAGAAACGCGAGGTGCTATTGATTTTGATAAACCAGAGTCAAAAGTGGTGGTTGATGAAAATGGAGAAGTTTTAGATATTATTCTTCGTGAAAGAGGTATATCAGAAAGATTAATTGAGGATTTTATGCTAAGTGCTAATGAGGTAATTGGAGAGCATTTCTACTGGATGCAAGTTCCGTTTATATATCGTATTCACGAAGAGCCTAAAATGGAAAAATTAAGACAGTTCTTTGATATTGCTGCAAGTCTTGGTTATAGAACAAAAGGTAAAATTGAGGAGATTGAACCTTATATGTTAGCAAATATGCTTAGAAAGTTTAAAGGAGAAGTTGTAGAAACTATGCTTTCAACGATTCTTCTTAGAACTATGAATCAAGCTAGATATTCAATAAATAATATTGGTCACTTTGCACTTGCTACGAAATATTATACGCATTTTACATCACCAATCAGACGTTATCCGGATTTATTGGTGCATAGAATGATTAGAACATACTTGTTTAATGGTGATGTATCTGATAAAACTATAGATAATTTTATTACTAGATTACCTGATTTAGCTGAGAGTTCTTCAGAATATGAAAAACGAGCGGTTGATTGTGAACGTGAAGTCGATAGAATGAAAAAATGTGAGTTTATGTTAAAATACCAAGAACATACATTTAGAGGTATTGTCTCAAGTGTTACGAACTTTGGTGTATTTATTACTCTTGAACGAAGTAATATTGAGGGATTAGTGCATATTAAGGCAATGAATGACGATTATTATACATATGATCAGAAAAATATGTTATTAATTGGTCGTAGAAAGAAAAAAGTTTATAGGCTTGGAGACGAGGTAATTGTTAAAGTAGCAAATGTAGATTTAGAAAATCAAGAAATAGACTTTAAAATATTGAAACACAAATCACTAATTAGTAAAAAATAGAGGATTAGATTATGGATAAAGAAATAAAAGTTATTGCCCAAAATAAAAAAGCAAATCATGATTATTTTATAGAAGAAACTTTTGAAGCAGGATTAGTTTTAACAGGTACAGAAATTAAATCTATTCGTAGAGGAAGAATTAATTTAAAAGATTCATACTGTCAAACAAGGCGAGGAGAAATGTTTGTTTATAATATGCATATTTCTCATTTTGAAGAGGGAAATAGATTTAATCATGAACCATTAAGAGTAAGAAAATTATTATTAAAGAAAAAACAAATTACTTCATTAACTAATGTGCAAAATGAAATAGGGATGAGTATTGTTCCGCTGAAACTTTATATTAAAAATGGCTATGCAAAGCTATTAATCGGTGTTGCTAAAGGTAAGAAAAACTACGATAAACGCCATGTATTGAAGCAAAAAGAAGCAAATAAAGAAATTAATCGTGTTCTAAAAGATAAGCAGAGATATTAAATAACTACATATTATTACATCAAAAACAAGGAAGACATATCGTATTAATATTAACTATGATATGTTTTTTTTATATATAGTGTACAAAAATAGTAGTAATATAAATTGAATTTTGAAAAAAACAAATTCCATAAATTGATTTATAGAACTGTTATAAAAAAAGTTAGGAAAAATTTTCAAAAAAAAGTATACTTTTTCCATTGGTAAATAAGGATTCTTTAAAAATGTTGTAAAAATAACAAAAAAACGCTTTACATTTAAATGAAAGCGTGCTACAATATTAAATGTAATCAAGAAAATCATTAAATAAATATTATCAAATATATGTTATAAGTATTAAAAAATAGAACAGATAAAAAACTGTTATATATCTAGTTAGATGAAAAAGAAGGTTTTATACTAAAATAAAATAAAGATGAATTATTACAATATTTGATTTTTAGTTAATATATAACTTCGATGTTTATAAAAATAGATTTTCACAAACCAAACAAAATATATTTATACAAAGGAGAAGTGTATTCATGGAAAAATTCACTCAGTTATTACAGCCTGTGGCTGATAATTTATATATTTCTGCACTTGTTGCATTAATTCCGATAGTGTTTTATTTAGTAGCACTTGCAGGATTCAAAGTTAAAGGTTGGCTAACAGGTTTATTAACTTTATTAGTAGCAATCGTAATTGCAATTTTATTCTTTAAAATGCCATTCCAATTCGCGGCATTCTCAACATTACATGGTATGGTTTACGGTGTAATGCCTATCGGTTGGATTATCTTAACATCTGTATTTTTATACAAAATGACTGTTAAAACGGGACATTTTGATATTATTCGAGATAGTATCACATCATTAACAGATGACCGTCGTATTCAAGCATTAATTATTGCTTTCTCATTTGGAGCTTTCTTAGAAGGAGCTGCAGGATTTGGGGCACCGGTAGCAATCACAGCTTCACTATTAGTAGGTTTAGGATTTAGACCGCTTTATGCAGCAGGTGTTTGTTTAATCGCTAATACTGCACCGGTAGCTTTCGGAGCTGTAGGGGCTCCTGTTACTGCAATGGACGGATTAGCTACATACGCTAATGGATCTCCAATTGCAGCTGTAGAAATCGCATCAATGATCGGACGTCAATTACCTCTAGTGTCTATCTTTATTCCATTCTATCTAGTATTGATCATGGCTGGATTCAAAAAAACATTAGAAGTATGGCCTGCGCTTTTAGTTTCAGGTGGATCATTTGCACTTGCACAATTTGTGAGTTCTAACTATATGGGAGAACAATTACCTGACATTCTTTCATCATTAGTATCATTAATATCAATGGTTATTTTACTTCAATTCTGGAAACCAAAAACAACTTGGAGATTTGCTGATGAAAAAGAGGTTGATGAAAATACAGTACATCCAAAACACAGCCTAAAAGAAGTATTAGTAGCATGGTCACCATTCGTTGTATTAACACTTGTTATCTTTATTTGGACAATGAAATCTTCTAAAGCATTCTTCAAAACTATTGCTTTAAATCCGAAGGTACCATTTATTCACAATAATATTATTAGTTCAGTATCAGGAAAAGAAATTGCAGCAGTATTCAAACTTGACCTAGTAGGTTCAATTGGTACAGCAATTTTAGTGGCAGCATTAATCTCTAAATTTATTATTAAAATTAGTTGGAAAGATGCAGCAGCAACATTTGTTCAAACATTCAAAGAAGTAAAAATTGCGTTATTAACAATTTCATTTGTAGTAGGATTTGCATATATCATGAATGCATCTGGTATGTCTAATACATTAGGATATGCTCTAGCAGCAACAGGAGCAGCGTTTAAAGTGTTATCACCAGCACTTGGATGGATTGGAGTATTCATTACTGGTTCTGATACATCAGCTAACTTACTATTTGCTAAATTACAACAAGTTACAGCAAGTAAAGTTGGAATGGACCCACTATTAGCAGTAGCAGCTAACGCATCTGGAGGGGTAGTAGGTAAAATGATTTCTCCACAATCTATCGCAGTTGCAGCAGCAGCCGTTGGATTAGTAGGAAAAGAGCCAGACTTACTGAAATTCACAGTTAAACACAGTTTCATCCTGTTAGTAATTGTGTGTATTATTATCGCACTTCAATCTACAGGAGTACTTGGATGGATGATTCCAGTTCACCCATAATAGAACATATATTAAAGGAGATTGAGTTATACTCAATCTCTTTTTTTTTAATGAAAGTGTTAACGAAAAAAATTTTTCTTAAATTAAAGTGTTTTCGTTAGTATATTTGTTTACAATAAAGAAAAATAGTGGTATTATTGATAGGTTAGATTAAATACTATATAAATGTAAAAATTATATATATTTTATAAAGTTAGAATAAGGAGATAAAAATGTCAGTACAATTAAGAGACGATGTTAGAAATATAGCGATTATAGCCCACGTTGACCATGGGAAAACTACATTAGTTGATGAGCTATTAAAACAATCAGGAATTTTCCGCTCAAATGAGCATGTAGAAGAAAGAGCTATGGACTCTAACGATTTAGAAAGAGAACGTGGAATTACAATCCTAGCAAAAAATACAGCGATTGATTATAAAGGTAAAAGAATTAACATTCTTGATACACCAGGACATGCAGACTTCGGTGGTGAAGTAGAACGTATCATGAAAATGGTAGATGGTGTTCTTTTAGTAGTAGATGCTTATGAAGGAACAATGCCTCAAACTCGTTTCGTTCTTAAAAAAGCTTTAGAACAAAACTTAAAACCAATCGTTGTTGTAAACAAAATTGATAAACCATCAGCTCGTCCAGAGGAAGTAGTAGATGAAGTTATTGATTTATTTATCGAATTAGGAGCAAATGATGAACAACTTGAATTCCCAGTTGTTTATGCATCAGCAATTAACGGAACAGCTTCTTTAGAGAGTGATCCAAGTGCGCAAGAAGAAAACATGGAATGTTTATATGAAACAGTAATTGATTATGTTCCAGCACCAAAAGATAATAGAGATGAACCACTTCAATTCCAAGTAGCATTATTAGACTATAATGACTATGTTGGACGTATTGGTGTCGGACGTGTATTCCGTGGAAGTATGAAAGTAGGAGAATCAGTTTCTCTTATGAAACTTGACGGATCAGTAAAAAACTTTCGTGTAACTAAGATTTTTGGTTACTTTGGACTAAAACGTGAAGAAATTCAAGAAGCGCACGCAGGGGATATCGTTGCAGTAAGTGGTATGGATGATATTAACGTTGGGGAAACAGTTTGTCCAACGGATCATCAAGAAGCATTACCAGTACTTCATATCGATGAACCAACGCTACAAATGACTTTCTTAGTTAATAATTCACCATTTGCTGGTAAAGAAGGTAAATTTGTTACAGCTCGTAAATTGGAAGATAGATTAATGCAACAATTAGAAACAGACGTTTCATTACGTGTAGAACCTAATACAAGTGATTCATGGGTAGTAAGTGGACGTGGAGAACTCCACTTATCAATTCTTATCGAAAACCTACGTCGTGAAGGTTACGAACTTCAAGTATCTAAACCAGAAGTAATCATCCGTAATATTGACGGAGTTGATTGTGAACCAGTTGAACGTGTTCAAGTTGATGTGCCAGATGAGAGTGTTGGTGCTGTTATTGAATCATTAGGTCAACGCAAAGGTGATATGGTAGATATGCAAGCTGATGGAAATGGACAAACTCGTCTTATTTTCAACGTTCCAGCGCGCGGACTTATCGGATATTCTACAGAATTTATGTCAATGACTAAAGGATATGGTATCATTAACCATACATTCGACTCATACCAACCAATGCAAAAAGGACGTGTTGGTGGACGTCGTAATGGTGTATTAGTAGCTCTTGAAAATGGTCAAGCAACAGCATACTCTATCTCAAGTTTAGAAGATCGTGGTACAGTATTTATTGAACCAGGTACTGATGTTTATGGTGGTATGATTGTTGGGGAAAACAGTCGTGAAAATGACTTAACAGTTAACATCACAAAAGCTAAAGCTCAAACAAACGTACGTTCTTCTACAAAAGACCAAACAGTAACACTTAAAAAAGCTCGTATTATGACTTTAGAAGAAAGTCTTGAGTACTTAAGTGATGATGAATATCTAGAGGTAACTCCAGAGTCAATTCGTCTACGTAAAAAAGAATTAGATAAAGCAGCTCGTGAAAAAGCAGCTCGTAAAGCAAAATATTCAGAAGAATAAAATCTAAAAAAACTTTCGAAGTAGGAAACTATTTCGAAAGTTTTTTTGTATGGTATGCTTAATGTAAAATGTCCAAGAGTACTCGTATACTCTTGGACAAGATTAACTATTATTGATTTTTTATTTCTAAGTTTCCGTGATCTAAAGAGATATTATCTCCTTCTTTAACTTTTTCATATTGTTCTTTTGTAACGGTAACGTGTTTTGTTTCACCATCTTTAGTTTTAATTTCAAGCATATAAACTGGAACTTTCGAATCTTTTACATTGTCGACTAATTCTTTTTGCTTATCACTTGCTTGAACAGTGTTGTGTGATGTAGCTGAATTGAAAAGTGTATACCATAAAAGAGCGTTTGTTATATTGCTTCCTGAAAAGAATCCACTATTTCTATAGTTATTGTTTATATAGTCTGTGTATTGTCTTTTATATCCTTGATTATTGTAACTATTGTAGTCTTTGTTAAATGAACCATTTGTACTATTTGAAAAGTTCTTTTTAGTTCCTGAAGTTGGTTTACTGCTAGCAGTTGAAGTGGTAGGTTTAGAACTTGCTTTACTACTAGATGGTTTAGAAGAACTAGGCTTAGAACTTGATCTTGATGCACTAGGTCTTGCTGAAGAACCTTTTGCTTCTACTATATTTATACTTGACGCATTTAATGTAGAAAGAATAAGTGTCGAAGTAAGAAATAAGCTTGTTAGTTTTTTTAAAGTTTTCTTTTTCATAGTAATATCCTTTCGCAAAATTAATTGTTTTCAGTAGAACGTTTAGCTACTACAGTTCCTTCGATTTTTTCTTGAGAAGATGAATCGCTCTTCACTATGTTTTCTATATTAGTTTTATCATCAACCTGATCATCATTTGTCGATGAAAAAGAGCCATTGAAATAATAATATAATCCTATACCAATTGCAGTAATCGATAATAAAGTTAGAAATATTTTTAAAAATCTAGCCATATTAGAATCCTCCTAATACGTAACCCTTCATATCTAATGCACGTTTTAATCTATCATATTCAGAAGCTGGTACTTCTAGCTCATCACCATTTACTTGAGTAATAGTCGCGTATTCAGCGTCTAGTTCTTTCCAAATATCAACGATATTGTTTAAGTTAATTAATCCACGATTACCATCGATTAAAGTAATTTCAAACCAATTCATAAAATTACCTCCTTATATTTATTCTGACTAAATTATAACATAATTTTAAAGAAAAGAATAGTATAGTAGATATTATTCTATTTGGATTTTTGGTTGTGATAAAAATGATACTTATAAGTAAAATTAATGTATATTTTTAGAAAATTTGATATAATTAAAGTAACAATAATTAATAGTGAGGACAGAACAATGAAAATATCTGTGATAGGTTCAGGAAGTTGGGGGACTGCTTTATCACAAGCAGTTGTAGATAATGGACATGAATTGCGCTTATATTCAAGAAGTGAAAAATCAAGAGATGAAATAAATGAAAATCATACAAATAGTAGGTATTTAAAAAACGCTATTTTACCAAAAGAGGTCGTTGCTACTAGTAGTTTAAAAGAAGCAGTTGAGTTTGCAGATGTAATTGTTATTGCAGTTCCTACAAAAGTTATGAGAGAAGTAGCAAGGGATATTAACGAATATATAGAACGACCTAAGTTTATCATTCATGTTTCTAAAGGTTTAGAGATGGAAACTAATAAGAGAATGTCAGAAGTTATATCTGATGAGATTAATAGTGATAAACTAAAAGGAGTAGGTGTATTAAGTGGGCCTTCTCATGCAGAAGAATTAATTTTAAGAAATCCTACAGTAGTTGCTATTGCATCTAAAAATGATGAATTGAATAAAATAGCTCAAGAAATATTCCATAATAAATATTTTAGAATATATGTTAATAAAGATATAATCGGTGTTGAAGTTGGTGGTGCACTTAAGAATATTATTGCTCTTGGCTGTGGAATGATCGATGGAATGGCCTATGGAGATAATGCCAAAGCAGCGCTATTAACACGTGGACTAATTGAGATAACACGATTAGGGAAAAAACTAGGTGCTGATGAAATGACGTTCTTAGGACTTGGAGGAATAGGTGATTTAGTGGTGACATGTACATCTAAGCATTCAAGAAACTATAATTGTGGTTATTTAATCGGGCAAGGGTATTCATTAGAAGAAGCTATTGAAAAATTAGACATGGTAGCTGAAGGGGTGCGAACTACAAAAGTTTGCTATTTCTTATCAAAAGAATACGACGTTTATATGCCTATAACTGAAAATATTTATAAGGTTCTTTATGAAGGACTAAGCATTAAGGATTGTGTTAATAACCTTATGAATAAAATGGCAGCAGAAGAATTAAATAAATTTGAGTAAAATCAGTCTATACATTATTGTATAAATAGAAAAAATCAAAAGAATTGTTAAAAATATTACAAAAATGCTTAAAAAACGCTAAAATTCGGTAATAAAATCTTGATTATTAGCGATTTATATGGTAATATTTAATAAGTGAAACGGGAGAACCGT
>CAURVX010000015.1:0-33109 GCA_963528605.1 uncultured Gemella sp. | reverse complement strand
TGGAAAGTTATTTCAAGAGTCTATCTCGTGAACAAGTTAATGGTAAATACCGTAGCCAGACTACTATAAATAACTATAAAGCTGCTATGAGATCACTTTATAAGTTTCTTACGGTAACAAGTGAAACTGAGCAAGGTAAAGCTTATTTTGAAAGAAATGTTATGCTTAAAATACCTATTAATCGTGTTAAAGAAACATTATCTTCAAGATCAAAGAAAATATCAGAAAAGATATTTTTAGATTCTCAAGATGAAGAATTCTTACAGTTTGTTGAGTTCGAATATGAAAAGAATTTGTCTAATCACGGTAAATCATTTTTCTTAAGAGACAAAGCAAGAGATCTAGCTATACTAACACTATTTTTAAAGAGTGGTATTCGTGTCAACGAACTTGCAAATTTAAAAGTCAAAGACATAGATTTTTTAAATAGTGAAATCAATGTTATTAGAAAAGGTAATAAGGTAGACACAGTAATAATTACCAAATCTGCTTTGGATAGACTAAACGAATATATTACTTCCCTACCTTTTAAACTTAATAGAGAAGATTATGTATTTATTAGTAAAAATAAAACTGGACTATCAATAAGAGCTATTCAAAAATTAGTTATGAAGTATACCGATGCTTTTAATGTTCCAATGTCTCCACATAAATTAAGACACAGTTACGGTACAAAACTAGCTCTTAAAACAAATGGGAATATACCGATAATTATGACACAAATGGGACATTCTAATAGTGATACATCAATGCTCTATATTAATGAATCAAAAAAGATTATTAAGCAAAATATTGATAAACTTGATGATTAGTATTGAATTATATCTTCTATTGAGGTAGAATATAAAAGTTATAAAAAATTTAGGAAGAAAACATGGGTATTATTGTACAAGTTTTAGGATCACTATTAATACTAATAGGATTTGTATTTAGCCAATTAGGAAAACTTAAAACAACTTCACTTAATTATCTATTACTAAATGCTATTGGTGCTCTAATTTTAGGAATAGACGCATTTATTGGAAAACAATGGGGATTTGTTTTACTTGAAGGTGTTTGGTCAATAGTTGCAATTCAAGGATTATTTAAGTACTTCAATAAAAAAGAAGTAAAATAAGAATATAGTTTACATATATTTAATTATGTAAACTATATTCTTTTATAATATCTTTTATAAATTTCGTTTTACCAGCAGTATATCCTTCTCTATCGTATTTATATGTTAGTTCTAAATCTAACTTTAATCTTTCATATTGTTTTGCTACTTTAGGATTTTCTATTAATATATCCCTAAACTTAACTTCTTCGATATCACCTTTTTTCCTTACGTGAAGATGAAAGACTTTATCTAGAAAACCATCCTCTCCATATCCTTTAACTAGAAAAGCTCTATTATCTTCCTTCCAACGTAGTTCCCATTCAATATTCAGCATATCAATTATACTATCAAAACTATCAATTTCATTGATTTCTAAAATAATATCTATTATATCCTTTGAGTAAATATTTGGAATGGCTGTACTACCTACGTGATATAAATTTATTTTATATTTTTCAAGTTTAACTAGTAAACTTTTCTTCTCATCTTCATACCTAGTTATCCATTCACTATTATGTTTAACAAGTTCTATAGGGAATTTTCTTTTAAAGTCCTCATCTTTTAATATATTATTCATTTTTAAAACACCTCTCAAAAAATAAAAATGCTAGGATAGGATGAACCTATCACTAACATTATTTGAATACATGTAATGAGTTTTTGAAGTACTCGATTCCAGATAGTATTGTTAAAATTACTGATATCCATAATAGAATATAGTCTAGTTTAAATCCTATAGTATTAAAAATAGGATTGCCTAATAATATAAGAATTATAGCGACTAACTGGCTAATAGTCTTTAATTTTCCTAGTATTCCTGCAGGAATAACTTCACCTTTTTCAACAGCTAAAAGTCTTAAGCCAGTTACAGCAAATTCTCTTGCAATTACTACAACTACCATCCAACTGTGCATTAAACCTAATTCAACCATAACTATAAATGCACTACCTACTAGAAGTTTATCTGCTAATGGGTCTAAAAATTTCCCCATATTGGTTACTAAATTATATTTTCTTGCTAAATAACCATCAATGAAATCAGTAAATGATGCAAAGATAAATATTAATGCTGCTATAAAAATATTTAAGGTTATATTTCTTCCTCCTAGAATAGAAATACTTCCTCCCATATCAACTAGTAAAAATACTATAAATACAGGTATTAATATTGTTCTAAATAATGTTATTTTATTTGGTAGATTCATTATTATTACTTACCCTTCTAACTTAAAGTATAATTTCAATTCACTAATAATTATAACATATTCTATAAATTGCTACAATAAAAAATACAGGATAATTAGATTTATCCTGTATTTCAAAAGTGTTATTCACCAGTAGCTGGCGTTTCAGTAGTGGCAGGTGCTGCTGGAGCAACCGGCGCTGCTGGAGCTGTAGTAGAACCACTATTAGACGGTGCTTCATTTACTACTGTATTATTTGATGGAGTACTTGGTCTCCTTCTCTCAGTACTTGAGCTACTATTAGAACTATAACTATAAGTGTTATTATTACTATAGCTTGGTGTGTTTGTGTTTGCAGGTTGTTGAGGAGCTGATGGTTCAGTTGTTTCTGTCGTAGCTTGTGATTGTGTTTCCTGCTGTTGTTTAGTTTGATTTGATTCTGTAGACTTAGGTGCCTCAAGAGTGGTTAAAGAATCTTTAATACTCTGAGAAATAGAATTGAAGTCTTCTTCTTTTTCAAATAGAATCGATTTTTCTTTTTCAAGAGTAGATTGTAATTCACTTAGATCTTTTTTCACAGAATCTACTTTCTCATTATTTTTCTTATCTTCGTCATTTAATGCGGCATTTTTAATTTTATCCTTAATAGCGTCAATTAGTTTTCCACGCATGTTCTTAATTGCATCAGTATACTCAGTATTTAACTTGTCTTTATTCTCTTTTGCTATATCATCCTTTTTATCAAGAATTGATTTAAATATTTCAATTTTTTTATTTAAATCATTCTCTTTATCAAATTTAGAAACTGTATCTTTAATAAATTTTTCTAATTTAGAGTCTTCTTTTTTCTTTTCAACTTTTGGTTTATTACTATTAAGTGCTTGTTGCTTTTGATAAGCATAAGCAGATAAACCAATAACCGCTAAAATTACTATAGTTAGTAATCCTATTAATAATTTACTATTTTTTTTCACTTTTATTCACCTCTAATTTATCTTTGTAGTTTACATAATTTATTTTAAGTAAACTTTATAATATTTACTTTTTATTCATAGTCTTCTGCGTATTCTTTTTCTAGAAATACCTTTCTTGGTTTACTTCCATCTACAGGTCCAATATATCCATCTTCCTCAAGCATATCTATTATCCTTGCTGCTCTATTATAACCTATTTTAAATCTTCTTTGCAATAATGAAGCTGAAGCTTTCTGAGTTTTAGCTATAAATAATAATACCTCTTTGTATAATGGATCTACATCTTCACTAGATGAGCCTCCATTTTGAGAACTTACTTCACTTGGTGTCATATTTGGATCATATTGTGCTTCAGATTGACTCTTAACAAAGTCAACAACTTTCTCTACTTCTTCATCTGATAAGAAAGCTCCTTGTACACGTACCGGCTTACTTGAATCAGCTGATAAGTATAGCATATCACCTTTACCTAATAATGTTTCTGCACCTGATTTGTCAAGGATAGTCCTTGAATCAATGCTAGAACTTACAGCAAACGCAATTCTTGATGGAATATTAGTTTTAATAACCCCTGTAATTACATCAACTGATGGCCTTTGAGTTGCTATTATCATATGTATACCTGCTGCCCTTGCTTTCTGTGCTATTCGAGCAATCGATTCTTCTACTTCTTTAGAAGATACCATCATTAAATCAGCTAACTCATCAATAATAACTACTATATACGGCAGTTCTTTATAGTCCGGATCTTTTGCAGCAATTTTGTTATAACCTTCCATATTTCTTACTCTAGCTCTTGCAAATTCTCTATATCTATTTTCCATTTCAAGAACCACTTTATGAAGAACATCTGCTGCTTTTACTGGATCTGTAACAACAGAAGTAAGTAAGTGTGGAATACCGTCATAAATTGATAATTCAACCATCTTAGGATCTATCATTATCAATTTAACTTTATCTGGTTTGTTTTTTAATAATATACTTGTAATTATCGTATTTACACAAACTGACTTACCACTTCCTGTAGAACCTGCTATTAATAAGTGAGGAGTTCTATCAATTCTAGTGAAAATTGATTCACCTGATACATCTTTACCTAATGCAACAGATAGTGGTGAATTATCTTCATCATTGACAAAAACCTCTTTCATCGTTACTAGCTCATTTACTGTATTAGGTATTTCTATACCTATTAATGATTTACCAGGAATTGGTGCTTCAATACGTACATCTTTAGCTGCTAGATTTAATGCTATGTCATTACTCAAGTTTACTATTTTACTAACCTTTGTTCCTGGTGTTGGTAATATTTGGAACTGAGTAATCGATGGCCCTACTATTGCTTTAACAATCTTAACCTCAATACCAAAGTTATTAAATGTACTTTGAAGAATTTTTGATTTTTCTACTACATCACCTTTAGTAATAGTTTGTTTCTTAACTGGGTTATTAAGTAGTGTAACTGGTGGAAGTTGATAATTATCATAAGACTCTTCTGAAACTATTTCATTAACCGTTTCTTCTTCAACAGTAATATGTTCTTTATTTAATTTAGGTTGTTTTCTAGTAGGACGTTGTACAATTTCCTCATCATAAAATTCTTCGTCTTCTTTGAATTCTCTTATATCAACAACTAAATCTTTATCTTTAATTTTATTATATCTTTGTTCATTAGAGTTTTCTCTATTAGCATTAGACGAATTATATTCATCATAGATAATATCATCCTCTTCTTGATAGTCATCTAAAGTATCTTCTATATACTCATTTTTATCAAATGCATTAGCTATATGATGTTTAATCCTTAAGACTAACTCCCTATGATTAATATTAAAATATAAAAATATAACTGTTATTATAGCTGATATTATCACCAGTAATGAACCATAATAAGATAATAAATATATTAAGAATTTAACAGGATAATATGATAATAATCCTCCACCATATGAACTAACTCTATTATTGTAAATATCATTAAAAGCTAGCAAATTATTATCACTATTACCAATATAAATTAACTGAAATAGGAAATCTACTAAATTTAATAATATTACTACAATTACTGGAGTTTTTAGCTTTTTATTCATAATATAATATATTGGCGTTGCAACAATTATTATATAGATAAGATAACTAAAACTACCAAATAAATATTTAAAAAATGCATCAAAAAACCTACCAATAAATCCCATTTGTAAAACAGATAAAATTACTATAAGAACAGAAATAACAAAATATAATCCGCGATAGGCCTCTTTAGATAAAACGGGTATAACATTTTTCTTTGGAGCTTTTTTTACACTTGTCTTTTTACCACTAACTTTAGTGGATTTTTTATTTTTACTAGTTTTACTCGTTTTTTTTGTACTTTTTGTCTTTTTATTGCTCAATCTTCTCTCCTTTCTAGTCTTCTTCTACATAAACTGCCTCAGTTGGACAATTATCTTTTGCTTCTAAGACTAAACTACGATACTTTTCAGCAACTTCTTCAGTCATCTTATTATCGTCAATAATGCAATACGCTATCCCATCTTCGTCGTAATCATATACATCAGGGCATATCGCATTGCAATTACCACAGGCAATACAATCTTCTCGTATTATTTTAGTTTTCATTATTTTCTTCTTTCAAAAAATTAGAAAATTTCTCCAACGATTCTTTTCGATGACTGATACTATTTTTTTCTTCAGAACTTAATTCTGCAAATGTTTTATCTAAACTTGAAACATAAAATATAGGATCATATCCAAAGCCATTGTTACCTCTTTGTTCAGAGATAATTTCACCATGACATTCTCCTCTAAAAGTAAATTCTGTTCCATCTGGTTTAACTAACGCTATAACTGATACAAATTTAGCATTTGATTTCTTACCATCTAACTCAGATAAAACTTTCTCTATATTTTTTGAATCAGTTTGTTCTTTTGAATATCTTGCAGAATAAACTCCAGGACGACCATCTAATAGTTCAACACTAAGTCCACTATCATCAGCTATTGCAGCTTTCCCAGAGTATTTTGAGATCGTTCTTGCCTTTATCAAAGCATTTTCTTCAAATGTTAATCCATCTTCAATAATCTCGTCAGTAAAATTAATATCTTTTAATGTTAAAATATTGTAATCACTCAATATGCTTTTAATTTCTTCAACTTTATGTGCATTATTCGATGCTAAAATCAATTCTTTCATTTTATCACTCCTATATTTCAACTACTTCTGCATTAATATCTTTCTTTAACCACTTCGAAGCAATGCTATTAAAATTATCACTCTCTTCTGAAATGAAGAATCTGTGTTCTTTTTTATTTAACTTTTTCTGATGTAATTTTGCATATCCTAAAACAGTACTTACTTCACGTGCTGCTTCTCTTCCTGAAGAAATAACTTTAATATTATTACCATAATAGTCTTCTATATCTTTCTTCAATATTGGATAATGCGTACAACCAAGAACTACGGTATCAACTCCTAGCATATTAGTTTTACCTAATGTATCAGATATTAATTTTTTTGTAGCTTCTTTATCAAGATTTCCTTCTGATTCTATAAATGGTACAAAAGCTGGGCAAGCTTTATCAAAAACTATAATATCAGAATTAATATTTTCAATCTCTATATCATATACTTTTGAATTTGCTGTGAACTTTGTTCCTAATACTAGTACTTTATTATTCTCCGTTGCTTGGATAGCACGTCTTGCTCCTGGTTGAACAACTCCTATAATAGGTACTTCATATTTGCTTTGCAGATATTCTAGTGCCGCAGCTGTTGCAGTGTTACATGCTAAAACAACTAGCTTTACTCCCTTATCTATTAAGAATTTTACTGCTCTATCCGTATTTTTTATTATTTCTTCCTTTGTCTTATCACCATAAGGACAATTTTTTACATCGCCGAAATAATAGATAGTTTCATTGGGTAACTGTCTCATAATCTCGCGAGCAACTGTTAGTCCACCTACTCCACTATCAAATACTCCTATTGCATTATTCATATATGGCCTCTTTCTTAATTAGAACCAAGCATCTCTTCTAGTTCTAATATTTTAGTATAAGATTTAGTTTCTATTCCTACAAATTCTTTAAATACCATATTTAAAAATGAGAATAATCGAATTAAATCTTTATTTTCTATTTCCAAACTTTCTAAAAAGTCAATATTTTTAACAGTCATATAATATGTAAGTTTCACTAGTGAATCACTAAGACCATATATACTATGATCAATATTAAATTTATCAACAAAGCTATTTTTTAAAAAGCTATATCCTACATAAGTTTGATCTGTTTTTTGATATTTAAACATAAAACCCTGACCTTTTAAAATTTGACACAAAAAATATATTAATACAAGTTTTTCAGAAACATCATTTTCTATATTTTTTAAACATATTTTCAATAACTTATACATATTAAATGTGTCATCATTTATTAAGTTAACATATTCCAACATATTGGCAACATAACTATTTTTTAATATGTCATATACAATATTTGTATACGTATTTTCAATTTCAAGGTTTGTAATTTTGTTCATACCACTAGTAGGAAAAAAATTAATAGATACCTCATATGGTGTACTTACCTTAATTTTTTTCTTACTTTTATGGACATTTTCATAAAAAAAACTTTCTATATTACCTTGTTCAGTTAAAACATGTAATATTTCATGGTAATCTCTATATCTTATTTTTTTTATTATTATTCCTGTAATAAAATTTCTATTAGTCAAAGATATCATCCCTATAGCCAAGGTCACGAATTTGGTTTGGTTTTGATCTCCAGTTATCGATAACTTTAATCCAAAGTTCTAAAAATACTTTCTCTCCAAGAAGGACCTCAATATCTTTTCTTGCTCTAGAACCAATTTCTTTAATCATTTTACCTTGTTTTCCAATAATCATACCTTTTTGTGATTTTCTTTCAACAACAATTGTAGCGATAATATTTTTCTTTTTACCAGGTTGCTTCTCTATTCTATCAATTACAACAGCAATCGAATGGGGAATTTCCTGCTCTGTTAATTGTAATACTTTTTCTCTAATGAATTCTGAAATAACAAAATACTCTGGAGAATCAGTAATTACATCATCAGGGTACATTTTAAAACTTAGTTGTAAGTATTTTTTTGTTGTGTTTAACAGGTTATCAACATTTATTGATTTTAATGCTGAAATAGGAACTATCTCAACAAAATCATATAAATCTTTATAAAATTCAATTATCTGAATTAATTGTTCAGGTGAAATTAAATCGATTTTGTTAATTAGTAAAAACGTTGGAACTTTTAATTCCTTAACTATGTTTATTAAATGTTGATCTCCAGGACCAAATTTCTCACTGGCATTTATAATTAGGTAAACTATCTCAGATTCTTGAATTGCACTACTAGCTAGTTTCATCATATAATCACCAAGTCTATGTTTTGGCTTATGAATACCAGGCGTATCAATAAAGACTATTTGTGAATCATTATCAGTATAAACACCATTTATAATATTACGTGTCGTTTGTGGTTTATCCGACATTATTGCTATTTTTTGTTGTAATATATTATTTAATAACGTAGACTTACCAGCGTTAGGTCTACCTATAATTGTGACAAATCCCGTTTTAATTTGTTCTTCAAACATGCTTATCTCCTTAAACCAAACTTCTCAAGAATCTCATCTTGTTTACCAAACATTTCTTTTTCATCTTCTTCAGTCATGTGGTCATAACCTAGCAAGTGTAAAAATCCATGTACTGCAAGAAAACCTATTTCTCTATCAAAACTATGTTCATACTCTTTAGCTTGTTCGTGAGCAATATCTACACATATAATAACATCACCGATAGAATTAATCTCATCTTCAAGGCCAATTATATCAATTTCATCCTCTACCTCATCATTTAGAGCAAAAGAAATTACATCAGTAGGAACATCTTTTCCTCTATAATCACGATTAATTTCTTGTATTTCTTCTTTACTAACAAATGATAATGACATTTCAGTAATCTCAGTATCAACACCTTCATATTCAGCAGCATAGGCTAATAGTTTTAATAACATATCTTTTGTACTATCTTCTACTAAGTTATTATCATCTATAATTTCAACAAATGTCATGATTTTCTCCTTATTTATTCTTATTTAGAGGGGCTAATTCAAGACAAAAACCCTAAATTCTCCCCTCACATACTATTTTAATTTATTAAAATTTTGTTGTCTTAATGCTTCATAAATTATTAACGCAGCTGTATTAGATAAGTTTAGAGAACGAACATTTTCACTCATAGGAATACGTAATGCTTGTTCACTATATTTCTCTCTAAATTCTTTTGGTAAACCTTTTGTCTCTCTACCAAAAATAAAATAGATATTTTCATTATCTGCATTTGAAAAATCAAAATCACAATAATTTTTTGTTCCAAATTTAGTTATAAGATAATAGTGCTTATCATTAGTTGCTTCTAAAAATTCATCAAAACTATCCCAAACAACTAAATCTAGATGTTCCCAATAATCTAAACCAGCTCTTTTTACATGTTTATCATCAATAGAGAATCCTAGTGGTCTAATTAAGTGTAATCTTGTATTAGTTCCAACACAAGTACGTGCAATATTTCCTGTATTAGCTGGAATCTCTGGTTGGAATAAAACTATATTATTCATAATTAACTAGAATGGAAGTTTGCCACCAAACATTCTTCCAAGACCCTTTCTTTTAGATTTATCATTCATTAGTCCACCGAATTGTTTCATCATTTTTCTCATTTCTTCAAACTGTTTGATAAGTTTATGAACTTCATTAAGTGGACGACCACTACCTTGGGCAATACGTTTTCTACGTGGTACATTTATAATATCAGGATTTTGTCTTTCTTCAATTGTCATTGACTTAATAATAGCCTCGATATAGACAAATTGTTTTTCATCAACAGCATCTAAATTCATATTTTTTAGTTTACCCATTCCTGGAATCATTCCAAGTATATCTTTAAGACTACCTAATTTTTTAACTTGTTCTAATTGAGTTAAGAAATCTTCAAAAGTAAAACTCTGATTTAGAATCTTTTCCTGCATTTTTTTAGCTTCATCTTCATCGATAGAAGCTTGTGCTTTTTCAATTAATGTAAGTACGTCACCCATACCTAAAATACGAGATGCCATACGTTCTGGATGGAACAACTCAAGGTCATTCATTTTTTCACCCATACCAACTAACTTAATTGGTTTACCTGTAATAGACTTAATAGAAAGTGCGGCCCCACCACGAGTATCACCATCTAACTTAGTTAGTACTAAACCAGTAATATCAAGTTGTTCATCAAATGAAGTTGCAATATTAACTGCTTCTTGCCCTATCATAGAATCGACAACAAGCAAGATTTCGTCTGGTGTTGTAGCAGCTTTAATATCTTTCAATTCATCCATTAAAAGTTCATCGATATGTAAACGTCCTGCTGTGTCGATGATTACATAGTTGAAGTAATTTTCTTTAGCAAAAGCTAATCCGTCCTTAACAATATCTACTGGATCTTTATCTACATAAAATACTTCGATATCAAGTTGCTTACCTAATGTTTTTAATTGTTGAACTGCAGCAGGTCTATAGACGTCAGCAGCAATAAGAAGCGGTTTTTTCTTCATAGTTTTTTTAACTTTAAGCGCTAATTTACCTGCTGTTGTAGTTTTACCAGCCCCTTGAAGACCTACCATCATAACAGTAGTAATTTTACCACCTTGGTTTAATTCAACATTAGCTCCACCTAATAGTGCAACTAATTCTTCATTTACGATTTTTACAACTTGTTGTGCTGGAGTAAGAGATTTCATAACCTCAGTTCCAACTGCTCTTTCACTTATTTTCTTTACAAATTCTTTTACAACCTTGAAGTTAACGTCCGCTTCTAATAAAGCTAATCTAACTTCACGCATCATTTCTTTTACATCTGCTTCTGAAACTTTACCTTTTCCAGTAAGCTTAGCTATTGTATTTTGTAATCTCTCTGATAAATTCTCAAATGCCATACAAGCTCTCCTAATTTTCTAGTTTTATCAATTCTTCAACATACGTTAGTACTTCTGTATCAGTAGTTGATTTTTTTATCTCATTTAGTAAAAACAATCTCTGATTGTTTAATTTAATTAAATTTAACTTCTCTTCAAACTGTTCTAATTCAAATATTGTTCTCTTAATATTATTAGATACAGCCTGTTTTGATATATTATAATTTTCAGAAATCTCTGTTAGCGATAAATCATTAAAATAGTAGTCATCTAAATATTGTTTTTGTTTATCACTAAGTAATTCAGAGTAAAAATCATAGAGTTGTGAAATCTTTATAACTTGTTCTATTTCCACAATCTTCCTCCAGTCATTAAATATAAATCTACATCATTATATTATACGATAAAATCGCGTTTTTTTCAAATTTTTACCGCTTTTTTAAAAAATAAAATCAACTCAAATTAAAACTATTTTGAGCTGATTTATTTATATTTATTTTAAAACTTACAATTAATTTTTAATGCGAATTAATTTGAATTATTTACATATAATCTAGTGCAGAATTATCAATCGTTATTGTAATTTTCTCTCTAGAAAAGCTTTCGGCAAAATAATCATTAATATACTTTAATAAAGGATAAAGTTTATTATAATCTTCATCTTGATATCTTATCGCAATATTGAATTTATATTCATTATTTATCTTATAAAACAGACTCTTATTAGGTCCTAATACCAATAAATTAGTTTGTTTTTTACTAATAAAATCAAATATCATCTTAGCAACACGTTCTGTCTTTTGTTCATCATATCCTTTTATTGTTATAAAAGAGATTTTACAAAATGGTGGATAATCTATTAACTTTCTTCTGTTAAGTTCATACTTATAAAACTTCTCATAGCTATGTTCAAGTGCATAATCTAATATATTGCTAGCTATATTAGTTTGAAAGACAACTTCCCCTTCCTTCTCACTTCGTCCAGCCCTACCAGCTGTTTGAACTAGTAATTGGAATAGTTTCTCATTTGCTTTAAAACTAGGTAGTGCTATCATATTATCAATAGATAATACACCAACCAAAGTAATATTTGGGAAATCTAGCCCTTTTGAGATCATCTGTGTTCCTAATAGAATATCAGATTTGTGATTTTTAAAATCAGTAAGCAGCCTTTCATATGCCCCTTTTCTACTAGTGGTGTCAGAGTCCATCCTTGTAATTCTAACATCCGGTATATTTTGATATAAGTACTCTTCAACGCGTTGTATTCCGTAATTCCCAGAAACTAATTCTGGATGTTCACAACACTTAGGTACATTAGAAATTTTCCTTTGATAGCCACAAAAGTGACAATGCAATGAATTATCATGTTTATGATAATTTAAGCTTATATCACAATTTTCACACTTATATAAATGTCCACACGAAAAACAACGAATAAAGTTAGTGTATCCACGTTTATTCATCAATAAGAGTACTTGTTCCTTCTTCTCTATTTTTTCTTTTATCTTAGTAAGCAGTTCAGTAGCAATAACATCTTCTTTTTCTTCAGTATGAACTATATTTATAATCGGTAATTTATTATTAAACCTATGGGTAAGCTTTAATAAATTTTTAGGATTATTCTTTTCAAAATTATAATATAAATCAACTGAAGGTGTTGCACTAGCATATACTACAGTAGATTTATTATAGATTCCACGCTTTCTAGCAATATCCTTTGCATCATATCTTGGTGATTCAGTTTGTTTATAACTATTCTCATGCTCTTCGTCAATGATAATAATACCTAGGTTATTAAACGGTGCAAAAATTGCTGAACGAGTACCTAAGCATATTTTAACTTTCCCATCTCGAATTTTTTTCCACTCATTATACTTTTCTTTTGCATTAAGTCTAGAGTGTATTACAGCTATATTTTCGTTAAATACTTTTCTAAATTTCTTTTCGATTTGAGGTGTTAATATTATCTCTGGTACTAAAATGATAGCTTCTTTATCTTCTTTAATCACCGCTTCTACAAGCTTTATATAAATCTCTGTTTTCCCTGCACCTGTTACACCATGTAAAAGATACTCATTGAACTTATTACTATCGAAATTCTCACTGATTCTATCATAAATTTTTTGTTGATGTTCACTTAGTTTCGTATTATTTTCTAAAATTGATGTGTTTATATCATATTTAACATCTTCTTCTATAATGCTAATTACATTCTTTTCAAGTAGCTTTTTCGTAACAGCATTCCCTATATTAAGTTTATCTTTAACCTTTGATCTTTTGATTTTTTTATTAGTAATTAAATAATCAACTAGTTCTTTTTGTTTTTTTGTTAATTTAACATCTTTATATTTATCTAATACAAAAAACTCTTCTGTTTCGTTATTATTTTTTTCTTTAATTTTACTTACAAGTTTAATAGCTTTAAGTGAGATTAAATAGCCAATTTGTTCAATTGTAAATAATTTTTCAAATTTATTCTTTTCAGTTAAGTTATCCGTATTAAAGTGTTTTGCATAATCTAAAAGTAATGTTTTATTACCATCAAGTAGCTCATAGTATTCTATGTACTTATTCTTTAGACTTGTCGGAACAATTGTTTCAATAGCCTGTATTCTTGTACAAAAAAGTTCGTCAGCCATGACTTTAGACAATAGAATCATTTCTTTTGTTAATATTGGAAAGTCATCCTTTAGCCTTTTAATATATTTAAACTTATTCGTTGGTTCTACTTCAGAATTTTCTCTTCTAGTATTTACTACATAACCTTGAACCGTTCTTGTTCCAAAAGGAACCTCAACTCTACATCCTACTATATCTCTATCTTTAAATCTCTCAGGTACAAGATAAGAATAAACTTGATTAACATTATGGTTATTTACATCAATTATTACCTCAGCATACATAATCTCACCTCCTTTAAATTAAAGTTCATTTATTTTGATATTTCATCAATTATAGCTCTTGCTATATTATTTTTATTACTCTTATCAATTTTCTTAATATTATCATGTTTATCTATTATATAGACCTCATTATCATCACTACCAAAAGCTATATCTTTTTTAGATATATCATTAGCAACAATATAATCAAGATTTTTCTTTACAATCTTTTCTTTTGCATACTCTATCAGATTATTTGTCTCAGCAGCGAAACCTATAACCTTTTGATTCTCATTTTTATTATCACCAACATATTTTAATATATCTTCTGTTCTTTGAAATTCAATTGTTAAATTTCCATCTTGTTTTTTTACTTTTTTATCAAAAACCTGAACTGGTGTGTAATCTGATACGGCTGCTGCTTTTATAATAAAATCACAATCCTTAAAATTGTTTTTTACAGCTTCAAACATATCATTTGTACTAGTGATTTTAATTTTCTTAACATTATTGCTAATAGTTTCATTATCAACGCTAGATACTAAGATTACTTCTGCACCTCTTTTTGCACACTCATTAGCAATAGAGATACCCATTTTACCACTAGACGGATTTGTTAAACATCTGAATGGGTCGATGAATTCTTTTGTAGGTCCCGCAGTTACTAATACCTTTTTACCTTTTAAATCCTGTTTAACTTTTTGAAACACAAAGCTTTCAATTTTTTTGATAGATGGAAATTTACCTTCTCCTACATCTCCACATGCTAAAAGTCCGCTATCAGGCTCAATAAAATTAAAACCTAGTTTAATTAATCTATTCATATTATCTTGAATAATTGGGTTTCTATACATAAATGTATTCATCGCTGGAACAATATACACAGCAGATGTATCTCTAACTGCTAGCATCAATGAAGTAGCTAAATCATCTGCAATTCCATTTGAAAATTTTGAAATCAAATTAGCTGTAGCTGGTGCTACAATTATTTTCTCCGCCCACTTCGTTAAGTCTATGTGTTGTATTTCATTTTCATCGATTTCTTCAAAAGTACTCGTGTAAACTCTATTTTTTGTTAAAGTTTGAAATGGTAGCTGTGTGACAAAATTTTCAGCATTTTTTGTAAGTATTACTTTAACATTATTACCTTGTTTCACAAGAGAGCTGCATAAATCAATTGACTTATATGCTGCAATGCCTCCCGAAACTATTAATAAAATATTCATGGAATTCTCCTCTAAACATAATTAATATAAGTCATGATCAACATTATTTGGTCCAAAAACCGCTGTTTCAAGTTTTGAAAGTCTTTTTAATATATCTAAGTTTGTTACTTGAACAGGTTTGTCTTCACGACTTGTATTTTTTAAAGCTTCTATTTTAATTTTTAAATTTTGATTTTCTATTTCTAATTCTTTAAGTCTAGTTATAAGTTTATCTAGTTTCATATAATCTTCAATTATTAAATCTAAATAATCATTAACATCTTCTTCACTATATCCTTTTACTCTACTTTTTCTAAACTCTTTTTCATAAATTTCTTTTGCTGTTAAATTTAATTCAATACTCATAATTTAACTCCTTTAATTAAATTCACTAAAATATGCAACACAACTAATAAAATATAGTGGGGCTGTCTCAGCTCTTAGTATTCTCTTTCCTAATCCTATCACATCAAATTTATTTTCAGTTAAAAAATCAACCTCTTGCTCAGAAAGTCCACCTTCACTACCAAACACTGCTATTACCTCTTTATTACTTAGATCAGAATGTAATAAATTTTTCAAGTTGATATTTTCCTCATTAATAGATTCCTTCTCATAAGCTACAACTTTATGATCAAACTTTTCAGAAAATGCAATTAAATCCATTAAACTATCAACATAAGTAATATCAGGAATTACATTTCTCTTAGATTGTTCGGCAGCCTCTTTTACAATTTTATTCCATCTATTTAATTTAGAATCTACCTTATCTTTTTTTATTTTTGCAATATTTCTCTCAGAATTAAATAGAACTATATTACTAACACCTAATTCAGTTAATTTTTGCATTAAATATTCAATTTTATCATTTTTTAATGGCGGAATAGCCACTGTTATCTTTGTCGATAATTCATTAGTACCTATTACTTGTTCATATGGTGTAATAAGTACTTTGTCCACATTATTATCAACAATTGTACAAATGTATTTAATTTCATTATTAAATACAACATATACTTTATCTCCTATTTTCTTTCTCATAATTCTTACAATATGATTGCTGTCATCTTTAGACAATTCATATGATGATTCAACATTCAAATCTTCATTTATAAAATACTGTTGCATAAAAACTCCTAAATTTTAATCTTACAATTAATTTTACCTCATAATACATATTAATTCAATAGTAGCAATCTTAATATAAAAGAACGACTTGTAAATCTAATTTACAAGTCGTTACTTAGTTTATCAATTGTAGTTTAAAATTAATTCAAACAAAATTGATAATAATATTAAATTTAAAATATATTAATTAGCTTCCAGCTGGAATATATCCCTCGATATGTTTTTTAGCTAATTCTTCATGCTCTGGGTAAGTTTTTGAGAAATAAGCTTTTCCATCTTTTGTAGCATGTAAGAAGTATAGGTAGTCTGTATTCTCAGCATTATTTAATGCTTCATATGACTCAGATCCAATCGAAGAAATCGGTCCTGGTGGTAAGCCAATAACAGCATACGTATTATAAGGTGAACTTAATGATAATTCTGCCTGTGTTGGGGCTCCAGTTAACTTATTAGCTGCATAGTTCGCTGAAGGGTCAGTTTGTAATTTCATTCCTTGAGCTAATCTATTTAAGAATACACTTGCGATAAGTTTATTCTCATCTGATTTCGTAGATTCTTTTTCAAGAATACTAGCCATTGTCATATATTCATGAATAGAAATTTGTTTATCTTGTCCATTTATTTTCCAAGTTTTATTATTTTTCTTATACAATGGTACAACTTTTTCGTTAGTTAACTTAACCATTTTAGTGATTAAACTCTCTACAGTTTCATTATCACTTAAGTCATAAATAGCTGGGTATAAATATCCTTCTAAAGCATATTTAATATCTTTTCCATAAACATCATCCGTGATTAATTCAGGAAATTGTTTCTGTAATTTTTTAATAAATTCAGCATCATTAACTTTTTCTAAAAATTCATTACTACTTAATTTAGTTTTTTCTAAATTCTTAGCAATTTTAAGAATACTGTCACCCTCTATTAAAGCAAATGTATTACCTGAGCTAGCTTTATTTTTAGTACCAAGCTCTTGTATAATTTGAGATAGGCTCATGCTTTGTTTTAAATTAAAGTTACCAACGTAAAATGATATATTTGGATGTAATCTTGCATAGATCTTAAATACTTCTTCGTTTTTTATTAAACCTTTAGCTTTTAACTCCTGAGCAATCTTAGAACTACCATAATTTTCTCTAATTTCAACAGGAATATCTTTATTATTAGTCTTATCAACTGGAGTTGTCATGTAGTAAAATAGTGATAAGGTAGCAATTCCTAGAACAACAAAGAAAGTAATAATTACAGGAATAATTGACTTTTTCTTCCTATTTTTTTTCTTTAGTTCTCTACTTCTTCTAATTTTATCTTCTCTCATTTTTTACTCGCTTTCATCGTAATAGAAAGTATCTAATACTTCTGAAATCATATCATATTCTTCATCTGTTTCAACTGGTTCAAATCTAACACTATCTTCACCATCTTCAACACATACCATTGGGAAAATACTAATTTCCTCTTCGTCGATTGTTTCTTCTTCAGCGAAAATATAGTATAAGTTACCGTTTGTTGGATTAGTAAATTCTAAAATTTTACGGTATTCTTTTTCTTCACCTTCTAATGTACTAAGTGTGTACACCTCTTCTGTATTATCGATACTAATGTTTTTTAAGTCTTTCTCTTGCATTTTATTTTCCTCCTGAGATTTATATTAATTTAATTTATCTAAATATGTCTGAAGTATTAATACTGCAGCCATTTTATCAATAACATTTTTTCTTTTTTTTCTTGAGACATTAGCTTCAAGAAGTACTCTTTCAGCACCCATTGTAGTTAAACGTTCATCTTGTAAAATTATTTCAACATTTTTAATTTTCTTTTTCAATACTTCCACAAAATACAGTGTTGCTTCTCCTCTAAAACCTACAGAATTATCCATGTTTTTTGGAAGACCAACTACTATAGTTCCTACATTGTGCTCTTGAACTAATTCCTTAATTCTTTTAATTTTAAAATCTTTAACCTGCTCATTGATATTAATTGTTTCAATACCTTGAGCAGTGAACCCTAACAAATCACTAACGGCAACACCGATAGTTTTTGATCCGTAATCAAGGCCCATAATTCTTTTATCTAACATTTAAGACTCCTGTATAAAAAAGTATAATAAGTACTCTAGTATATCATCCATTTCTATTAATCTTATTTGCTCCCTTGCATGATTATCCCTAGGAATATATACTGGATCAGCAGTTTTGACATATCCCATTAGTTGATTAATAGGATCGTATCCACGCTGCTTAATTGTCTCAACAACATTTTTTAAAATGTTGTGAATATCATTTTTATCATAAAAGTTGCTATCAAATAATCTTGTTTCATCGAAATTTGTCATAATCTTTACCTCCGATTATACTAACTCTACTAAGATACCTACTGCATTCTCTCCTGTATGTGTCGAAATAATTGGTGTTGTAGTAAATATTTCATCTTCACTTACTTCATAACCAAAAGCTTCTTTTAATGCTGGTTTGATTAATTCTATATACTCATCAGCTAGAGCATTTGGTAAGCTAATACTTTTTATAGTTCTATTTTGTTTTTCTTCTTCAATATATTTTATTAATGTATGAACTAGTTTTTTCTTACCACGTACTTTATCTAAAGCAACTAACTCAGTTTCCTTTAATTGAGTTAAAACTTTAATATTTAGTAGCCCCCCAATTAAAGCTTGTGACTTACTTAGTCTACCACCTTTTACTAAATTGTCAAGTTTATCGATTGTAACATACGTTAAAATATTTTTAGCTTTTTCTCTTAAGTTCTCTGCAATTACCTCTACATCAACATTTTCTTCAAGTTGTTTTAAACACTCTTTAAGTAAGAAAACCATACCTCGTGTTGTTGTCTTAGTATCAACAACGTGCACTCCTTCAAACTCTGAACTTGCTGTAACTGCTGTATTATAAGTTCCACTTAAAGCCGAAGACATCGTTAAGACAATTACCTTATAGCCTTCACTAGTCCATTTTTCAAAAGCTTCTATAAATTTCCCTATTGCAGGTTGACTTGTCGAATACGAAGTTGCAGTTCTCATTTTCTCAATATATTCATCATTACTAATTGTACGATAATCATACTCCGTACCATCTATATTAATTGTCAGAGGAATTACATCAACATTATATTTTTCAATTTCATCAAAAGTTAAATCACTAGATGAATCAATAATTACTTTTACTTTTTCTACCATTTACTCTTTCACCTTTCTTTTATAATGCATAAATACAAAATCAAATTCATTATTTTCGTCTTTTAAAAATTCTTCTCTACTAATTAATTCCCATTCATTCTCATCAAATTCAGGAAACTTTGTATCAGCTTCAACAATTGTATTTACTTCTGTTATAAACATTTCGTCACATTTATCAAAATATTTATTGTATATCATTCCACCTCCGAAAACATAAGCTTTTTCAGTCTCTATATTCTCTAAAATAGAATCATCTGTATATACTTCAATATTTGAATAGTGACTTAAAGAATCTTTATCACGAGTTAAAACCCTATTAATTCTATTTGGAAGTGCTCTACCAATGCTATCCAAAGTCTTACGTCCCATGATAATAGTTTGGTTAGTTGTTAATTCTTTAACCCTTAGCATATCCTTTTTCAAACGCCATGGAATAGTGTTTTCCTGACCTATTGATTTATTTTTATCGTATGCAACTATTAATGATAACATGTTATACCTCCTAAACTGCTATTGGTGCTTTTATAAATGGATGACTCTCATAATTAATAATCTCAACATCTTCAATTTTAAGATCAAAGATACTTTCAAAATCTTTAACTTTTAGTTCTGGTAAAGAATAAGGCGTTCTAGACATTTGTTCTTTTACTTGATCAAAGTGATTTTTATAAATATGCGCGTCACCTAACGTATGAACAAATTCACCTACTTCAAGACCACATTCTTTAGCAATTAAAATAGTAAGTAATGAATATGATGCAATGTTAAATGGCACACCTAAAAATACATCTCCGCTTCTTTGATATAACTGACAACTTAATTTCCCATCATTTACATAAAACTGGAATAGTGAATGACAAGGGGGAAGTGCCATAGTATCAACTTCTGCAGGATTCCACGACGAAACTATTAAACGACGAGAAGATGGATTAGTTTTAATTTGCTCAACAACATTTTTTAATTGATCGATACCATTAAAATCTCTCCATTGTTTTCCATAAACATTACCTAAATCACCAAACTTTTTAGAAAACTCTTCATCCGAAAGAATTCTTTCTTTAAAAATAGTCATTTGTTCTTTATACTGTTTAGAAAATTCTTCGTCAACTAATGTTCTGTGCCCAAAATCTATCATATCTGGTCCAGTATACTCATCACTTTCTACCCATTTTTTGAAGGCCCATTCATTCCAAATATTATTTTTATTTTCAAGTAAAAACTTAATATTAGTGTCTCCTTTAATGAACCATAATAGCTCAGACCAAACTAAATTAAAGTTTACTTTTTTGGTAGTTAACAATGGGAATCCTTCAGATAAACCAAACTTCATTTGGTATCCAAATATACTCTTAGTACCAACACCTGTTCTATCTTCTTTTTCTATTCCGTTTTCTAAAATATGATTACATAATTTTAAATACTCTTTATCTACCACTCTAATTCTCCATTACGCTTTATAGTTGTGTTCCCTTAAATATTTCATTAAATCTTTAATTTTCTCTAATGAACTTTTACCGAAGTGATGCTCAATACCTTCTACTTCTTCGTAAACTTTATCTTCATCTACCCCTATTAATCTTAGAAAATCTTCTAACAGTTCATGTCGTGTTAAAGCATATTCACCCATTTTTTCTCCTTGTTCGGTTAGGGCAATACCTCTATATTTTTCATATACAATATAGCCTTCAACATCAAGTTTTTTTAACATTTTTGTTACAGTAGACGGATAAACATCTAACTTTTCTGCTATATCTGCACTTCGTGCATAGCCTTTATTTTTTACTAAAGAATAAATAACTTCAATATAATCTTCCATAGTTGGTGTTGCTTTTACCATATTACAGTCCTCCTTTATAAAATTTTAAATGGTGATTTCTCAACATTTGATTTAATAACTTCAATTCCTTGCTTAGAAATATAATCTTTTAATAAGTCTTTTACTAAACTTTCTGTAAAGTGACCAATATCAATAATATTCTTTTTCATTTCCATTGCATCAAGTGCAGTATGATATCCCACATCTCCTGTCAAGTAGATATCAACTTCAGGTAGTGAATATAGGAAATCAGCCCCACTTCCTCCTAAAAGTGCTACTGAACTAATTTCTTTATTATTTCCAATAACAGTAGAAACAGTTTCTAGTGAGAATTTTTCTTTAATATATACTATAAAATCTTCGATAGATAATGATGAGGATAATTTTCCTATTCTTCCTAAACCAGCTTCCTTATCTAAATTATGCTCAAACAAGACTCTAATATCATCTAAATCAAGCAATTTGGCTAAGTGATCGTTAAGCCCTAGTTTCGCTGAATCTAAGTTAGTATGAAATGAAATTACTGAAATATCATTTTTTATTAAATCTCTAATAATATTAGACTTGAAATCATCTGTAAAATCTAATGATTTCAGTGGTTTAAAAATAAGAGGGTGATGAGAAACTATTAAATCTACATTATTATCAATAGCTTCTTTTACCACTTTCGTAGTTACATCTAAGCAAACCAAAACCTTATTAACATTACTATTATTATCACCTATCATTAAGCCGACATTATCCCATTTTTCAGCAAGTTTAACATCTGCTAATTCATTTAGTTGATTATATACATCTTTTACAGTGATCACAAATCTAACCTCCTTTAATTGTTATCATATTATTATAACATTTTATAAAAAATATTGCCATAACGAAACATAGTTTGTAATTAAAATAACATATTTATTTTCTATAATAATTTTTCTATCTCTATAAAACTATAAATTCTACTAATATTTTATAAACATCAATAAACTTTATATTCACTTCATCTACACTAGACATTTTTTCTATAATATATTATTATTGTTCATATAAAGAAATTAGTAGGAGTTAATTATGCAAACTGTAGAAGGTTATTTAAATAAAATTATTTTTCACAATAAAGAAAATAATTACTATATATTATCTATATTTTTAAATGATCAGTACGATTTTGTTGATGGAGATTATCTTAGTGTTGTCGGTACATTTAACGACTTCGAATTTGTTGAAGATGATTTATACTCATTCAAAGGAGAAATAGTACAACATAGAAAATATGGAACACAATTATCTGCAATCGTTGTAGAACCTGTTATTGAAAAAGATAAAGAAGCTATTGTTTCTTATCTTTCAAGCTCTATATTCCAAGGTGTTGGAAGAAAAACAGCCGAATTAATAGTTGATACACTTGGAGTTGATGCATTAGATAAAATTTATGAAGATAAAGATTCTCTATTTAACATAAAAGGTATTCCAGAACAACGAAAAGATACAATATATGCTACCATTGTTGCAAATAAACAAACACAAGATATTATCCTTAAACTAAACGAGTATAATCTTAGTAATAATTTAATTCTAAAAATATATAACTTCTATAAACATAACACACTTCGTACCATTACGGAAAATCCCTATTCATTAATTAAAGATATTAAAGGTATTAACTTTAAAACAGTAGATAAAATAGCTGAAACTAATGAAATAGCTGCAAACGACCGCGAGAGAATCCTGTATGCTTTTATCTACACAATAAACTCATTTTGTTTTTCAACAGGTAATACATATATTTCAAAAAATACTTTACTCTATAATACATTTAATATATTATATGGTTCTAGAAATATAGCAGTAGCTAAAGAAGATATACTAAGTTCCTATGACTATGCATTAGATACAGGTAAACTAATAGAAATTGAAGACAGAGTATTTTTACCAGAAATTTACTATTCTGAATACTCTATTTACAGTGACATTAGTAAAAGATTAGAACTTGAAGTTGATTTTGATATCAGTGACAGTTTACTTGATAAATATATAGAAGAAGTCGAAGATGAATTAGAGATATCATACGATATCGTGCAAATAGCCGCAATTAAAAATTGTATTAAAAATAACTTCTCTATTTTAACGGGTGGTCCTGGAACAGGTAAAACTACAATAATACTTGCTGTAATAAAAATCTTCCAAAAAATTAGAAACTACAGTATTCACGACTTACTAGATGAATCTAGAAGTATTCTTACTTTATGTGCCCCTACTGGTAAAGCTGCAAAAAGAATGTCAGAAAGTACTGGCTTCTATGCTTCAACAATTCATAAAGCTATCGGTTGGAGTACAGAAGATGAAAACATGGAAGAATTCATTAGTGAAAAATTTATTAAATCAGAACTAGTTATAATAGATGAATCTAGTATGATTGATGTATTTTTAATGTACAACTTACTAAAAATCATTAACAAAGATGCTAAAATCATACTAGTTGGGGATAATGACCAACTTCCTTCTATCGCCCCTGGTAATGTCCTTAATGATTTAATTAATTCTAAAGCAATTTCTACAGTAAAATTAAATAAAATCTTTAGACAAAGTGAACATTCAAGTATTATTAATATTTCACACTCAATAAAAAATAACATTCCCTTTGATGTTTTGGAAAATTTCGATGATAAAGAATTTATCTCGGCAAATAAAAATGAAATGATAAATGTCATCTCAGCCATTTATGATGATTTAATAAAAGGCTCTGCAAAAGAAAATATCCAAATTCTGGCTCCAATATACAAAGGTACAAGTGGAATTAACGAAATTAATATGGCCATTCAATCGAGATTTAATGATAATGAAGAGCAAATTGAATATGGAGAATTAATTTATAAAGTTAACGATCGTGTTATGCAGTTAGTTAATAGACCTGAGGATAATATATTTAATGGAGATATTGGATATATAGAGCAAATTTATAATGAAGGAAATAAAGTTAAAATAGTAATAGATTATGATGGTAATTATGTAACTTATGAAAAGTCAGAACTAAATCAAATTACCCTCTCTTATGCTTGTTCAATCCATAAAGCACAGGGGTCTGAATTTGAAAATGTTATAATTCCGTTTATTGATAATTATAATTTTATGTTAAACAAAAATCTAACATATACAGCAATAACACGAGCTAAGAAGAAATTAATATTATGTGGTGATTCAAAGGTATTTTATAAATCTATTGAACCAACTAATGTCGTAACTAGGCAAACTTCACTAGAGTGGTTCTTCACTACTGATAGAGATGCGGAAATACAAAATATTGAATTGGATGAAGAAATTAAAGAATATATATTAGATTTTCAAAATATTAACTCCATCGATCCAATGATTGGTATGGATAATATAAAACCGACGGATTTTATTTAAATACAAATAAGAAAACCTAGATGTAGATTAAACTACTTCTAGGTTTCTTTAGTTTACATTGTTGCAAGGTCACGTGCAATCTTATCTATATCATTAATATTTAAGAAAGCAGCATCTATTGCAGTGCCTTTCTTACTTTCTACTGAAGTATTCACCGCTGTAACAACATTTTTAGTTAAAGACTCTAAACGTTGGACTTTTTGCTTAACCTCATCTAACTTTTCATATTCAATAGTATCATTAGATAATGATTTTAAAGTTAACATTGAAGCATTTACCTTTTCTGTTACTTCTTTGAATTTATCTACTTTATCTCCTAAAGAACGACCTTTATCAAGATCAGTTTGAATAGTTCCTGCTAATTCATCGAAACTAATTAACTCTTTAGAAAATGAATTTAGTTTATTCTTCATAAAATCTTTTGAATATTTTTTATTAGAAAGTTCAAAACTCTTATTAGCACTATCTTTTACACTAAATGTTGCAGTGTTATTATTTTTTGTAACAATTGCAATATTGAAGTCTTTATTATTAAACTCATTTGAGTTAATACCATCAATACTAACTGTTTTTCCATTAAAACTATTTAGTTTCAATGATTTTAGAAGTGTCTCGAAACCTTCTTTAGTTATTACTTCTTCATTAGTAGTGATAACTAATTTATTATCTTTTTTATTAAATTCCGCTTTTTCTAGCTGGCTTATTGAAACAGAATTTGTAAGATTTTGTAATTGTTCAGTAGAGATATCTCCTTTAGAACTACAACCTTGCAAAATAAGCAAGGTTGTTAGTAATATTATCAGCTTTTTCATTACTTACTAGAATAATTCTGGTGCTGAGACAATGTTTAAGTTTTCGTCGATTTCAAATACTAATGGAGTACCAGTTGGTAAGTTAAGATCTAAGATTTGTTCATCTGAGATGTTTAATAAGTATTTGATTAACGCTCTTAAACTGTTACCGTGAGCAGAGATAAGCACGTTTTTACCAGCTTTAATTTGTTTAGAAATATCGCTTTCCCAGTATGGTAATACACGATCAATAGTAAGTTTTAAGCTTTCTCCTGTTGGAATTTCTCCTTCTGGAATTTCTTTGTATCTATCGATGTTTCCTGGGTACATATCACTAGATTTATCTAATGCAGGAGGAGCTACGTCAAAACTTCTTCTCCAGATGTGAACTTGTTCGTCTCCGTATTTTTCAGCTGTTTCAGCTTTGTTAAGACCTTGTAAAGCTCCATAGTGTCTTTCGTTTAATCTCCAGCTTTTGTGAACTGGAATCCATAATAAATCTAATTCTTCTAAGAATAGGTTTAAAGTTTTGATAGCACGTTTTTGGTATGAAGTGTAAGCTACATCAAAAGTAAGACCTAATTCTTTAAGAGTTTGTCCACCTTTAATAGCCTCTTGTCTACCTTTATCAGTGATGTCTACATCAACCCATCCAGTAAATCTGTTTTCAAGGTTCCATTGGCTTTCACCATGTCTAGTTAATACTAATTTCATTTAAGAAATCCTCCTAGTTTTGTTATTATATTTTTATTATACAATATTTTCTAGTATTAGTACATAGTTTTTATGTGAAAAGCACAATTGAAAACGTTACAACTATAAGGTTTAGTGAAAATATTTATCTTATAGGATTGACTGATATATATTAGTATATAAAAATAAGATTAGGTTCTAATTACAGTACACCTAATCTTAAAGTAGTAAACAATATTTTTTTATCATAATAACCTTTAGAACAGAAAATATTTATATTAATACACTTTACGGTTCAACTTTCCTCTTTTTACAATTTTTAATTTATTAGTTTCAAAAAATGTAAATACTTTTGCTAATAAAACTAGTATGATTATCCAATATATAAACATAAAATTACCTTCTTTCTTTTTATACGTAAAACTTAATTTCCTAATGTACTTATATAATAACATACGGAAAACCGAAAATCAAGTGAAAAATTCATATTTCTTAATTTTTTTTATAAAGTTACTTGATTTTATATACGGTTTACTTTATAATTTATATATAGATAAAAAAAGATTGGAAAAAATATTATGACTACAACATTTAGTATTAGATTTAAACAATGTTTAAAAGAAAAGAATATAAAGCAAGCTGAACTTGCTCGTTCTACTAATATTACTCCATCATCAATTAGCGATTGGTCTAAAGGAAAATATACTCCAAAAAGAGATAAGCTTATTATTTTAGCTGAATATTTATCAGTCAATCCTGATTGGCTTGTTGGCGACAGTGATACAATGGATATTGAAACTCCTAGAGAAAAGTCAGTTAACACAGAAGATTTTTCTGATGATGTTTCAAAACTACCTATACTTGGAACTATCTGTGCTGGTGACGGTGTTTATATTGAAGAAGAATATGATGAGCATATTTTTATAGATCAAGGAATGAGAGCCGATTTCGCACTAAGAGTAAAGGGAGATAGTATGATTGAAGCTGGTATTTTTGATGGCGATTTAGTATTTATCCGCCAACAAAGTTCAGTTAGAAACGGTAAAATTGCCGCAGTTCGTTTAACTGATTGGAACGAAGCTTCTTTAAAGAAAATATTTGTTAAAAATGACAATGTAATTCTTTATCCTTGTAATCCTGATTATGAACCTATTGTTACACGTAACGTAGAAATAATCGGTGAATGCGTTGGAGTATATAGGGAACTTTAATTTTTTGATTTTAAACAGATTATCAAACGAAAAAAAAAAAAAAACGAGAGTTATTGACTTAGATACCTTTCTAAGCAACTCCCGTTTTTTTATTTTCGCACTAAAAACGCCATTCTATCACGGCCATTTATATCTTTATATACTTCACCTGAATATCCATTCATATCTGCTAATTTTATAATCTTATCTTTCTGATCATATCCTATTTCAAAGAATATAACACCATTTTCATCTAAATAATCATTAGCCTGTTCTATAATTTTTCTATAAAAATACATACCTTCTTCTTCAGCAAATAAAGCAAGATATGGATCATATTTTAGTACATTATCCTGCATTGTAACTTCATCCTTACGATCAATATAAGGTGGATTTGAAACAATAATATCAAATTTATCATCAATATTATTAAATATATCCGATTGTATAAATCTAATATCAGCATTATGATTTTGTGCATTTTCTTTTGCAACTTCGATAGCTTTTTCACTAATATCACTAGCTATGATATCAACTGAAACTTGTTCTAATTCTTTTTTTAAAGTAATAGCTATTATCCCACTTCCTGTGCACAGGTCTAGAATTTTTAAATTATTCTTATTAGTCGCTTTTACATATTGAATCACTTTATATATGAGCTCCTCCGTCTCCATCCTCGGTGATAAGACATCTTTAGTAACTTTATATTTCCTATCATAAAAATATTCAAAACCTACTAAATGACTTAATGGTACATCTTCTTCAATATGTTTTTCAATCAAAGAAAAATATTTTTCTTCATTTTCTTTAGACAGTTGTTCTGACAGGTTATTTGAGAATAACTGTGGGCTTTCATCTAGCATGTACATTAGTAAAAATCTTGCCAAAGATTCTTCTGTTCCTTGTCTTCTTAAAAGAAGACAAGCTTTTGTTATAGCTTGCCTTCTGTTCATTATAATTCTTCACCTTTATTAAGTTCTGCCATTTTTTCAGCTTGTTCAGCAATACGAAGTGCTTCTAGAACTTCATCAAGTTTACCTTCCATAATTTGGTCTAATTTTTGAATAGTTAAACCAATTCTGTGATCAGTAACTCGGTTTTGAGGATAGTTATAAGTTCTAATACGCTCAGAACGGTCCCCAGTACCAACTTTAGATTTACGTTCAGCATCAAACTTAGCTTGTTCTTCTTGTTGATATTTATCATATACACGAGCACGTAAAACTTTCATAGCTTTCTCTTTATTCTTAATCTGAGAACGTTCATCCTGCATAGAAACTACAACCCCTGTAGGAATGTGAGTTAAACGTACAGCTGACATTGTTGTATTTACCGATTGACCTCCAGCACCACTTGATGCAAATGTATCAACACGGATATCATTTTCATTAATATCAATTTCAATCTCTTCAGCTTCTGGTAACACTACTACTGTTGCAGTTGAAGTGTGGATACGTCCACTTGATTCTGTTGTAGGAACACGTTGTACACGGTGGGCTCCACTTTCAAATTTCATCTTAGAGTATACATCTTCACCAGAAATAATGAAGATTGCTTCTTTAATACCACCGATTCCAGTTTCAGAACGTTCTAATACATCAACTTTCCATCCTTGAGATTCGGCAAATCTAGTGTACATACGTAATAAATCACCTGCGAATAATTGTGCTTCATCACCACCAGCTGCTCCACGAACCTCAACAACAACGTTTTTACCGTCGTTAGGGTCTTTTGGTAATAATAAAATTTTTAATTCTTCTTCCATAGGTGCAAGAGTTGGTTCTAATTCTTTAATCTCCTCTTGCATCATTTCTTTCATTTCCTTATCTTCTTCAATTTCCAGAAGTTCTTTTGTATCTTTAATTTGTTGAACTATATCTTTATATTCTCTGAATACAGCAACTGTTTTTTCAATAGAACGTTGTTCTTTTGAATATTCCATAAGTTTCTTTGTATCACTTACAACATCTGGATCACTAAGTAATTCGTTTAACTTTTCATAACGCTCTTCAACTATCTCAAGTTGTCCAAAAATTTCCATTTGTTCCTCCTAATTTATCTTTTAATTTCATGACAATGACGACATCTAGCTTCATATGATTCACTAGCTCCAATAACTACGATTGGATCATCATACTTAGCAGGTTCCCCATTTATCAATCTTTGACTTCTACTCGCTTCTTTTCCACATTTATTGCATACAGCATGAAGTTTTGTTACCATTTCACTAATAGCCATAATCTCAGGCATAGGATGAAATGGTTCTGCTTTGAAATCCATATCTAAACCTGCAACAATAACACGAACTCCATCATCAGCAAGCCTATTTATAACTTCAACAATTTTATCATCAAAGAACTGTACTTCGTCAATTCCTATGATATCATATTTTTTATCATTTATATAGTCATAAATCTGCTCTGCTTTATCAATATTTACAGATTCATAGCTATTTCCATTATGAGTAGAGACTTTATTCTCTTCGTATCTATTATCTATAGACGGTTTAAATAGAAGAACGTTTTGTTTTGCAATTACTCCACGTTTTATGCGTCTTAGTAGTTCCTCCGATTTACCAGAGAACATACTACCGCAAATACATTCTATCCATCCGAATTTTCTATTTTCTATCATTACATATCCCCTCGGGCTTATATTATTCAATTACTAATAGAATAAAAACAGACAATCCAATAAAGAAATGTCTGTTTTATTTTTCTTACTTGATACCGTATTTTTTGTTGAAACGTTCGATACGACCATCTGCTTGAGCGAATCTTTGACGCCCTGTGTAGAATGGGTGTGTATCTGAAGAGATCTCAACTTTTAATAATGGGTATGTATTTCCATCTTCCCACTCGATAGTTTCTTTAGATGGTTTAGTTGAACCACTTAAAAATTTGAAACCACTTGTAGTATCCATGAATACAACTTTACGGTAATCTGGGTGAATTCCTTCTCTCATTATTATCGTCTCCTTCTGCCCTGAACGCTTTTAATACGAACAGAGTTATTTTTCAGTGAGTTAATCACATACCTACTTATTATAAATAATATTCTTAAAAAAATCAAGTACTTTTACTAATATTTGTAAACTTTTTTTGTTGACACCCTTATTTGTATTTCCAAGATATATTTTGTTAAATCATTTTACAAAAAATGAGGCAATCAGTACTTTGATCACCTCACTTTTCATTATTTTCTCTTTAATTCTTCAGTTGCAACATCTTCTCCGAACCATTTCTTAGAAATCTCTTGGAATTTACCCTCTTTGTACATTTCATAAAATGCTTCATTAATTTTATTAACAAGTGTTACATCTGCTTTTCTTGCTCCGACTGCAAAAGCTTCACTTTCGAATCCAGCATTTAAAATATTAAAGTCTTCTAATTTGTTTTGTTGTTTTAAATAATAGTTCGCATAGACTCTATCAATTAACAATGCATCTATTCTATCATTTTCTAAGTCAATTAAAGCTTCATTGAAACTTTCGTACTGAGTAGCATCATCATTCTTCACAATATTTTTAAGAACTTCTGGATTTTCATTAAAAGTATCGTATCCAGACGAACCATTTTGAGCGCCTAGAATCTTATCTTTTAAGTCTGATACATTTTTAATACCTTTAGATTTCTTTACAACTACAACCTGTTCATTTACCATATACTGCTTAGTAAATTGCACAACAGCTTCTCTTTCTGCAGTTTTCGAATAGCCATTCCAAATTAAATCAATATTACCATTCTTTAATTCTGTTTCTTTTAAATCCCAGTTTATAGCTTGCCATTCTACCTTAATTCCATATCTTTCAAAGACAGAATTCGCTAAATCTATATCAAAACCAACATTTTTTCCACTTTTATCTTGGAAGCCCATTGGTACAAATGTATTATCGAAACCAATAACAATCTTCTTATCTGTTTGAAAATCATTCCAATTATCTTTTTTCGGTTTATCTTTTCCTCCAGAAGCACAACCCGTAATTATTAAAACAGTAATAACAAGTGTTAGAAAGAATTTTAATTTTCTCATTTAATCACCTCTTATTTCGGTTCTACTTTTAGAATACTATCTGCAATATTTTCAGCAAACTGCAAATCATGAGTTACAACAATTTGTGTAATACCTAGTTCTCTATTCTTAAGTATTAATTTTTCAACTTCTAATCTTAATTCAGGATCTAATGCACTAGTTGGTTCATCATAACCTATAATTTTTGGATCTATCATCATAGCTCGAGCTAATGCAACACGCTGTCTTTGTCCTCCAGACAATGAGGTTGGATAATTATTAACCTGTTTATCTAAACCAAGTTTTTCTAACAATTCAATAGCCTTTTTCTCAGCATCATTTTTTGCCATATTCATAGTTTTAATTGGTGACAAAACTAGGTTTTCTAGGACAGTAAGATGAGGGAAAAGCTGAAAATCTTGGAATACAAAACCTAAAAGATTTCTTTTTTCTAATTCATCAATCGGAAGAGATTCACCATTATAAATAATTTCACCTGAATCTATTTTTTCAAGACCAGCCAACATTCTTAACAGGGTTGTTTTCCCTCCACCAGAAGGACCAACTATCGCCAAAATTTTGTTCTCTTCTACAGTTAAATTAAAGTCTGAAAGTATTTGTCTATCTTTGAATTTTTTACTAATATTTTTTAATTCTAACATACATTACCTCCTGTCATAATTGTAACGTTTTTCAACTTGTTTAGATACAATTGTTACAATACCTATTAATATTAAATATATTGCCCCCGCAACAAACATAGGTAATAAGCTAGCATCTCTATTAGCAGCAGTTCTACTTGCTAATATTAGGTCACTAATTCCTAATGCATAAACTAAAGATGTATCCTTAACAAGACTCATTATTTCATTAAATACACTAGGTAATACAATTTTTATTACCTGTGGTAAAATAACATATCTAATTGTTTGAAATTGTGTAAATTTCAATACCTTAGCTGCCTCATATTGACCTTTTGGTATAGATTCAATACCTCCACGGAAAATCTCAGCAAAGTAAGCTGCATAGTTTAATGTAAATGCGATTATTGCAGCAGGTAATCTATCAAATCTTATCCCCACAGATGGTAATACATAGTAGATGAAAATCAATTGTAGTAACAACGGTGTCCCACGCATAATCCATATATATATATTAATAAAGTAATTTAATAATTTAATATTAAAGCGCATAATAAACGCTATTACTACACCTAACGGAATAGATAATACTAAAACAAGAAAAAACACTTCTAATGTTATAAGTGCACCATTCATCAGACTAGGTAATATTTCTATTAAATATTCCATATATTATCCTCCTTCTATATTAATTTCTCTTCATGTTAAATAGTGAAGTTGGTTATTTTAAAAATTCAAATTTAATTATAACATAATTTTTCAAAAACAAAAACCCCTTAATAACTAAGGGGCTAAATACATTATTTATTTAATTTTGAATCGTGGAATTTTTTCATAATTCCTTCTTTTGATAATAAACTTCTAACTGTGTCAGAAGGTTGAGCTCCATTACCTAACCATTTTA
>CAURVX010000014.1:0-33175 GCA_963528605.1 uncultured Gemella sp. | reverse complement strand
AGTATTAGCTAATAAAATTGGATATTCATTATTTGAAGTTGCAAAAGAAAATAACACTTTAGAAGAAGTTTCTTATGAGTTAAAAGAAGTTGCAAAAGTAGTTAATGGAAACTCTGATTTTGTTACATTGATGAACAACCCTAATTTAGAAAAAATAAAAAAAATTAACTTGATTGATGCATCATTTGCAGGAGTAAATAAATATGTTGTGAATGTTGTTAAAATATTAGCAGGTAATCTGCAAATCTCATTAATTAATTTCGTTTTAGAACAGTATACTGAATTATTTAATAAACATTCAAGAAATGTTGTTGTTAAAGCTGAATCAGCTTCACCTTTAACTGAAGAACAGTTAGAAAATCTAAAAGAAAAAATTAAAAATGAGTTACAACTAGAAAATGTAGAAATTAATAATTTTGTAGATGAAAGTCTTCTAGGTGGTTTAAAACTTACTTATAATAATAAAGTAGTTGATGCTACTATAAAGGCGAAATTAAATGCTATAAAATCAAAAATTTCTTCAATCTAGAAGAAGTTGAAACAAGGAGGGACATAAATGGCTATTAAAGCTGAAGAAATTAGTTCATTACTAAAATCACAAATAGAAAATTATCAGTTTGAAGTTAAGTCAACAGATGTCGGTACAGTTATAGAAGTAGGAGACGGTATTGCTCGTGTATACGGTCTTAATGAAATAATGAGTGGTGAGCTAGTTGAGTTCACTAAAACAGGGGTTATGGGGCTTGCTCAAAACCTTGAAGACACAAATGTTGGTATCGTAATTTTAGGTCCAACTGCTGATATTAAAGAAGGAGACGAAGTTCGTCGTACTGGACGTGTAATGGACGTACCTGTAGGTGAAGAACTAATTGGACGTGTAGTTGATCCGTTAGGACAACCAGTCGATGGTCGTGGACCAGTTAACACTACAAAACGTCGTCCAATCGAATCTCCAGCAGTAGGGGTTATGGGGCGTAAATCAGTATCTGTTCCATTCCAAACTGGTATTAAAGCGATTGACGCATTAGTGCCTATCGGTCGTGGACAACGTGAGCTTATTATCGGAGATAGACAAACAGGTAAAACTGCAGTTGCTATCGACTCAATCTTAGCTCAAAAAGGACAAGATGTAATTTGTATCTATGTAGCAATAGGACAAAAAGAATCTACAGTACGTAGTGTTGTAGAAACTCTTAAAGAACACGGTGCTTTAGACTACACTATCGTAGTAACAGCATCAGCATCTCAACCAGCACCACTTCTTTACATTGCACCTTATGCAGGGGTTGCAATGGCAGAAGAATTCATGTTTAATGGTAAAGATGTAGTAATCGTATATGATGACTTATCGAAACAAGCAGCTGCTTACCGTGAGTTATCGTTACTATTAAAACGACCACCAGGCCGTGAAGCATATCCAGGGGACGTATTCTACTTACACTCACGTCTTCTAGAGCGTGCTGCTCGTGTAAATGAAGATTTCGGTGGAGGAAGTATCACAGCGTTACCATTCGTAGAAACTCAAGCAGGTGATATCTCTGCGTATATTCCAACAAACGTAATTTCGATTACAGACGGACAAATCTTCTTACAATCAGATTTATTCTTCTCAGGTATTAGACCAGCGATTAACGCCGGACTTTCAGTATCTAGGGTAGGGGGATCTGCACAAATTAAAGCGATGAAAAAAGTATCAGGTACTTTACGTCTTGACTTAGCATCTTACCGTGAGTTAGAAAGCTTTGCTCAATTCGGTTCTGACCTAGATCCAGCGACTCGTGAAAAACTAGAACGTGGTAAACGTACAGTTGAAGTTTTAAAACAAGACTTACACAAACCAATTCCAGTAGAAAAACAAGTTATGATTCTGTATGCTTTAACTCACGGATTCTTAGATGATGTGGAAGTTAAAGATATTCACAGATTCGAACAAGAATTATATTCATACTTAGATGCTCATGAAAATGAAGCAGTTAAGCACATTATTGAAACAAAAGACTTACCAGCAACAGAAGTTATGGATGAAGTAATCGCTGCATTCAAAAAAACTTTTGCTTAAGATGATAAGTAGTAGAGTAAAGGTGGTGAACTAATTGGCGTCACTAAGAGATATAAAAAATAAAATCAATTCTACTAAGAAAACTAGTCATATTACAAAAGCGATGGAGATGGTTTCAACTTCTAAGCTTTTAAAAGCACAATCAAATACACAAAAATTTAATCCATACATGCAAAAAATGCAAGAAGTGATGGGAACAATTTTTGGTAAAAGTTCTAGTATTAAACACCCTATGTTAGAAAAAAGAGAAGCTAAAAAAACTCTTTATGTGGTAATTACTAGTGATAGTGGTTTATGTGGAGGATTCAACTCAAATGTTATTAGAAATTTTGTTAATACTGTTAATGAAAGACATGCTAATAGCGAGTATGGTATTGTTGCTATAGGTAACTATGGAGCAGAATTCTTTAGAAAAAATGGCTATAATGTAGTTGATAGTTATAGAGATATACCAGATGAGCCAAGTTTCACTCAGGTTAAACAAATTACTAATAAAGTAGTAGGATACTTTATTGATAAAGAATATGATGAAATTTATTTACATTATAATCACTTTGTAAGTATGATTCAACAGGTTGTAACTGAAAGTAAAGTTCTTCCTATTGACAATACTGATAAATTTGCAAATTCTGAAGAGCAACAACCTACAGGAGCTTACGAATTTGAGCCTGGTGAGACAGCTGTGCTAGACGTAATACTACCTCAATATGCTGAAAGTATGATTTATGGAAGTATATTAGATAGTAAAGCTAGTGAGCATTCTGCAAGAAAAACAGCAATGAAAAATTCAACTGATAATGCAGGAAATATTATTGATACACTTACGATTAAATACAATCGTGCAAGACAAGCTGCTATTACGCAAGAAATCACAGAGATTGTAAGTGGAGCAGCAGCAACAAAATAGTAATGAGAAAGGAGAAGCTATTAAGTTAGCATACAACATATGAATAAAGGTTATATTCTCCAAGTTATGGGACCTGTAGTAGATGTTAAATTCGAATCAGGGCATATGCCAAATCTATTAAACGCTTTAGAAGTTTATATAGAAAAAGGCGATGGGAAAAAAGAAAAATTAGTTCTTGAAGTTTCTCTAGAAATTGGTGATAACGTAGTAAGAACAATCGCTATGTCATCTACTGATGGATTAAATAGGGGAGCAGAAGTAGTAGATACAGGGGCACCAATTACGGTTCCTGTAGGTAACTACACATTAGGTCGTGTGTTCAACGTATTAGGTGAAGCAGTTGACCACGGTGAAGAAGCAGGAGCAGAAGTTCGTAAAGATTCAATTCACAAAGAAGCTCCAACATTCGAAGAATTATCAACTCACGTTGAGGTTCTTGAAACAGGTATTAAAGTAATCGACTTACTTGCACCATATATTAAAGGTGGTAAAATCGGTCTTTTCGGTGGTGCGGGAGTTGGTAAAACGGTTCTTATCCAAGAGCTTATCAATAACGTAGCGCAACAACACGGTGGATTATCAGTATTCACAGGTGTAGGTGAGCGTACTCGTGAAGGAAATGACTTATACTATGAAATGAAAGATTCTGGTGTTATTAACAAAACAGCCATGGTATTCGGACAAATGAACGAACCACCAGGAGCTCGTATGCGTGTAGCATTAACAGGACTAACAATGGCGGAATATTTCCGTGATGAAGAAGGACAAGACGTACTTCTATTCATCGACAACATTTTCCGTTTCACACAAGCAGGTTCTGAGGTTTCTGCGTTATTAGGACGTATGCCATCAGCCGTTGGTTACCAACCAACACTTGCTACAGAGATGGGGCGTTTACAAGAACGTATCACATCAACTAAAAAAGGTTCTGTTACATCGATTCAAGCGATTTACGTACCAGCCGATGACTATACTGACCCGGCTCCAGCGACAACATTCGCCCACTTAGATGCAACAACAAACCTTGAGCGTGCGTTAACAGAGATGGGTATCTACCCAGCCGTTGACCCACTTGCTTCTACATCTAGAGCATTAGCTCCTGAAATCGTAGGAGAAGAACACTATCAAGTTGCGACTAGAATTCAAAGAACTCTTCAAAAATATCGTGAATTACAAGATATTATCGCCATCTTAGGTATGGATGAGTTAAGTGATGAAGATAAGAAAACAGTTGATAGAGCACGTCGTGTTCAATTCTTCTTATCTCAAAACTTCCACGTAGCTGAACAATTCACAGGTCAACCTGGTTCATACGTACCAGTATCTGAATCAGTACAAGCATTCAAAGGAATCCTAGATGGTAAATATGACCACATTCCTGAAGATGCATTCCGTCTAGTTGGTGGAATTGAAGACGTATTAGAAAAAGCTCGTAAACTAGGAGTAGAAGTATAATACAAATAGGAGGTAAATAAATGAATACTTTAAGTGTAAGCATTGTTACTCCTAATGGAGAAGCTTATAGTGCTAAAGAAGCTTCTATGGTTGTATTGGGAACTACTAGTGGACAAGTTGGGATAATGGCAAACCATGTTCCTATGGTTGCGTCATTAAAAATTGGGCCGTTAAAAGTGATTTTTCCTGATGGACGAGAAGAATTTCTAGCTGTAAGTGAAGGATTTGTGGAAACACATAAAGGCGAAGTAACTATTATAGTTCAAACAGCAGAATTAGGTAAAGATATTGATGTTGAACGTGCTAAAAGAGCATTACAACGTGCAGAAGATCGTCTTGTTAAAAAAGAAGATGGTCTTGATGTAAGACGAGCAGAATTAGCATTAGCCAAAGCTTGTGCCCGTCTGAAGGTAGCTGAACAATTGTAAGAAAAAATGTAGTTCATATTTATTATGGACTACATTTTTTTTATGAACTAAGATGGAATCGATTTATAATTTGAAATCTACAAAAAATAAAAAAACCTCGGAATCTAGGTTTCATATTAGAAACCTATTTCTGAGGTCATTTATTTTAATTAATTATTTTTTCTACGTTTTAATAATCCAATTAAAGCAAGTAATGAAAGGCCGATTACTGCAAGAGATTTGTTTGTAGTTTCACCAGTTTTTGGAAGAGTTTTTGGTTTATTAGTAGGAGTTGAGTTTGCTCCTCTAGTATCTATTACTGTGAATTTTTTCTCTTCTTGAACAGCTGATGAATTAATATCTTTTTCACTTGAAGCAAATGCCGTTTTAATTTTAGCAACAATTGCGAATTTACTAAAGTGATCAACTGTGAACTGTATGTTATTTTTACTTACAAATGAAGGAATTAGTTCAATAGAATTATCTTCTTTAATATGATAAACCAGTATATCTTTGTTTTGTTCATTTTGAAGTAAAGCAACTTTTACTGTTCTTGGAACATCAAGTTTTACTATTTTATTATCTTTTTGTAACTCTAAGTCGACAATTCTTATTGAAGTAATGTCTTTCTTATCATTAATATTGTTGTTGGTGTCAGCAATAATTTTATCTTTTAAGTTTTCAAGATTTACATCTTTAGTGATATCTTTTGCTGATAAAGTTATATCTTTATTATCTGTAGAGTATAAATCAACACTTATACCTTTATCTTTTGATTTAACAGTTACAGTAACAGTATTGTTATTAATTTTTAGTTCTGGTAATTCTGAAACAACAGGAGCATTAGAAGGAACATTTACTTCAGAAACATTACCATCTTTATCAACAACTACTCTATTACCATTTTCAGTAAGAGTGTCTATATTCCCAGTGAAAGGTTTAAGAGCATCAGCAACAGGAGTATCAGAAGGAACTGAATATTCATATTTTGTGCCATATTCATTTTCTCTAACTTTATTACCATTTTCAGAAAGATCGTTGATTGTACCAGTAAAAGGTTTAAGAGCTTCAGAAACAGGAGAATCAGTAGGTAAAGAATATTCAGAAATATTACCATCTTTATCAACAACAACTTTATTGCCATTCTCAGAAAGGCCATCTACTTTACCAGTGAAAAGTTTAAGAGCTTCAGAGATAGGAGTATCAGTAGGAGTATTGAATTCAGAAACATTACCATCTTTATCAACAACAACTTTATTACCATTCTCAGAAAGGCCATCTACTTTACCAGTGAAAGGCTTAAGAGCTTCAGAGGCAGGAGCAACAGTAGGAGTATTGAATTCAGAAACATTTCCGTCTTTATCAACAACAACTTTATTACCATTCTCAGAAAGGCCATTGACTTTATCAGTGAAAGGAGTAGAAGCTTCAGCGACAGGAGCATCAGTAGGAACTGAATATTCATATTTTGTGCCATATTCATTTTCTCTAACTTTGTTGCCATTTTCTGGCGTTACCGTGTTTCTCACGTCAGGGTGCAATATGAATTGATTGTTGTTTTGGAATAATTGTCCCATTTCAAGAAGAATCTTCTCTGAATTGTTTCTTCCCGCAAACATAACTCCAAGAGGTAGGTTGTTTTCACTCTTGTAAACTGGTAATGAGATAGCAGGATTTCCTGTTAAATTGAATAACCATGTAAATGGAGTTCGTCTCATCATAGGTTCCCATTGTTTTACAAGTAAATCGAATCTTTCTTTTGGATCTTTGATTTTATTAATATTATACAGTTTTTCTTCAACTGTAGGGTCAACATATGGATCTATTTTTTTATAGTTAGATGGTGCTGTAACAGCATTTGTTGCCATTAAGAATAAATCATATTTTTTATAGAATTCGTTCATTTGATTTATATATTCTGCGGCAGGTTTAGCTGAAGTTACGTCAGTATTAGCAGTTTTTCCCCTAGTAGAAGATGTTCCTAATGCATAGGTAGCAGGATCTAAATCACGTTTGTTTTCTTCTGTTGCAGTTTTTGCAGGGACAGTATATGCTCCACCAATTGCACCTATTGTATATGTTCTAATACCTTCATAACCATTAATAGGAAATTCATTTACTTCTTCAACTGTGAAGCCTTGTTTTTTTAGGAAATCCACAGCTTTTAGAACAGCTTTCTTACCATCTTCACTTAATTCAACATCTTTTAATGGTGTTTTAAGTGAATAAGCAATTTTTAATTTTTTCAAATCAGTTGGGACTTCTTCCAGTGTTTTAGGTTTATCAATAGTTGTTTTGTCAAAATAAGTTTTTGCATCTTCAATTGTTTTTACTAGCGGGAATTTAACTACATGTCCAGTTGGTTTTAGACCAATCAATCCAGTCCATGAAGCAGGAATACGAATTGAACCACCTGCATCACTTCCGCTCGCTATTGAAACCATACCACTAGCTACCGCTCCAGCACTTCCACCTGAAGATCCTCCAGTATTGCGACTAGGATCCCAAGGATTACCTGCAGGTCCAAATAATTTAGAATCTGTGATATTTCTAGTACCTAGTTCTGGATAGTTAGTTTGACCAAGGATAACAAAACCAAGCTTAGCGAATTCGTTAGCTACTCGAGAATTTGATTTTGAAGTTTTACCTTTATTAAAATATACTCCGTTAGAGTGATCTCCATTTTTAATAGGATCTAGACCTTTGATTAAAGTTGGAACACCTAAGAATGGTTGTTCTTCCCAGTTTATAGGATTCGCAGCAAGATTACCTGCTTTAATTCTATCATCTATTTCTTTTGCAGTTTTATATGCTTCATCAACTAAAGCATTAGGTATTTTTCCATTTTCTGTAGTAAGAACAGCATTTAACTTGGGATTTTCTTCTGAAATAACTTTGTAAGCTAAGTCAACAAGTTCTGTACTAGTAACTTTTTTTTCACGAATTAGTTTTGCAAGTTCAAGAGCACTTTTTTGTTTATATTCAGCTACAGTAAAAGGTATAGTTGGTTTAGTTGATTCTTTGTTTTCAACATCAGTACTGTTAGTAGTCTCATTATTTTTATTGTTTTCAGGTTCACTATTAGTAGTACTTGCTGTTTCATCGTTTGCTGTAGCAGTATTTGTAGCAGTTGGTACTACATTATTGGCAGTAGTATCAACACTAGTTGGTTTTTCATTAGTAGTAGTAACGTTAGAAGATGTTGTAACTTTATCATCACTTGCTTTAGCTTGATTATCGTTAGCTATTACTGGAAATAATGTAGCAGCTGCAAAGGCAGGTATAAGTACATATTTAATTTTGTTTTTTTTCATTTTTAGCTCCTATTTTAAATAATTGTTAAAACCTTGAAAAAGCTTTCTACATACAATTATACTCCGATACTAATTATCAATCAAGAAAATAGTTAGATGAAATGAAAAAAATATTAATACGATTTTCTATATAGATAGAATAGTAGTTAAGGATAGAGAAAAATATTTTTTGAAAATAAAATAAATACGGTTAACTATAGGAATTAACCGTATTTATATATACTTACTTAAATACTAACTATTTTTTTTGCGTTTTAATAGTCCTATTAAAGCAAGGAATGAAAGCCCAATTGCTGATAGGGAGTTGTTTGTACTTTCACCAGTGTTTGGAAGAGTTCTAGAGTTTGAATTGAATTTATTTGTATTTACTACCTTTTTCTCTTCTTTAACAGAAGTAGTTTGTGGATTTTCAGATTTACTTGGAATAGTAGCGGTTCCATTGTTGATATTTAATGTTGGTAATTCTTCAACAGAAGGTGCGTAACTTGGAACTGCGTATTCAAATTTAGTTCCATTTTCATTTACTCCTATTTTATTACCGTTTTCTGAAATATTTGTACTTCTAATAGCTGGATTCATTTTGAATTGATGTCTATCTTGGAAGTATTGACCAATTTCTAAAAGTACTTTTTCAGAATTATCTTTTGCTGCGAACATTACACCAAATGGTAGGTTTTTATCACTTAGATAGGTTGGTAGAGAAATCGCAGGATTTCCTGATAAGTTAAATACCCAAGTATAAGGAGAACGTCTTGTCATCGGTAACCATTGTTTAATTAATAAATCAAATCTTTCTTTTGGATCTTTAATTTTATTAATATTATATAGTTGCTCTTCAACAGCTGGATCTACATATGGATCAACTTTTTTATCATTAGAAGGAGCAGTAACATTGTTAGTCGGTACTAAGAATAAATCATATTTTTTATAAAACTCATTCATTTGATCGATGAATGTAGATAATGGTTTTACAGAAGAAATATCAGTGTTAGCATTTGGTCCCATATAAGAAGATGTTCCTAATGCATAAGTTGCAGGATCTAATTGACGTTTATTTTCTTCTGTTACACCCTTAACAGCGGCAACATAACCTTCTTCACCAATGGCCCCTACAGTATAAGTTTTAATTCCTTCATAACCATCGATAGGGAAGTCTTTAACTTCTTCAACAGTAAATCCTTCTTTTCTTAGAAAATCTACTGTTTCTAAAATAGCTTTTTTACCAACTTCACTAAGCTCAAGATCTTTAAGTGGAGTTTTAAGAGTGTAGGCTATTTTTAATTTTTTCAGATCTTTTGGTGGCTCTATTAATGTTTTTGGCTTATTATTTAATTCGGTTTTATCAAAGAATGCTTTAGCATCCTCGATAGTTTTAACTAGCGGGAATTTTACTACATGACCAGTAGGTTTCAAACCAATAAGTCCAGTCCATGAAGAAGGAATACGAATAGATCCCCCAGCATCACTACCACTAGCTATAGGAACCATACCACTAGCTACAGCTCCGGCGCTTCCTCCTGAAGAGCCCCCAGTATTACGACTAAGGTCCCATGGATTACTTGCAGGACCAAATAATTTTGAATCTGTAATATTTCTAGTACCAAGTTCAGGAGTGTTAGTTTGTCCAAGGATAACAAAACCTAATTTAGCAAATTCTGCAGCTACAGGACCATTCTTGTCTGCTATTTTTCCTTTATTTAGATATACCCCTTTAGTATAATCACCATTTTTTAATTCATCAAGACCTTTGATTAAAGTTGGGACCCCTAAGAATGGTTGTTCTTTCCAGTCTATAGGATTAGCTGCAAGATTACCTGTTTTACTCTATTATCTATTTCTTTTGCGGTTCTGTATGCTTCCTCAACAATAGCGTGAGGTATTTTACCATTTTCAGTAGTTAATACAGCATTTAATTTAGGATTTTCTTCTGCAATAACTTTATAAGCTAAGTCAACAAGTTCAGTACTAGTAACTCTTTTTTCACGAATTAATTGAGCAAGTTCTAGAGCACTTTTTTGCTTATATTCAGCTTCAGTAAGTGGAACTTTTGGTTTAACAACTTCGTTATTCACATTTGCGCTATTAGCTGATTCAACATTAGCTGCTGGTTCTGGTTTTACGCTGTTAGCTGGATTTGCAGGAGTAGTAGCTGTTGTTTCTGCAACATTGTTAGTAGTAGGAATACTAGTAGATTTTTCGGTAGTAGTTTCCGGTTTATTAACAGTTGAAGTTGTAGCAGCCTTATCATCATTAGCCTTAGCTTGATTGTCATTAGCTAAAACAGGAAATAACGCTGCAGCTGCAAATGCGGGTATAAGAACGTATTTAATATTATTTTTTTTCATTTTTAACTCCTATTTTAATATAAATATTTGAATAAATGATTGAAGCTTGAAAAAGCTTTCTAATTATGATTATACTCCGATAGTGACTATCAATCAAGTAAATATTTTTCTAGAATAAAAAAAATATAAGTGACTTAATAATATTTTCCTATAATTACATCTTAAGTCACTTATATCTTTTATTTAATTTAATTTGTTATTATTCTTAAATTAGTATCCTTTTAAGGCATTCATACGAGCTTCAGATTGCCCTTTAGCATCTTTTTTCTCACCTTGGTATACTGCAGATTCCCATGATCCGTACATAGGGTTAGGGAAGATAATGAATTTATCACCAAATTCGGCTTTTAATTGTTCAAACATTTTATCTCTGTCTGCTTCTGATTTAGTAGAGAATTCTGCGAAGTCAACTAAGTTATCCCCAAATAACATAACTAGATTAGTATGCTTAATAACTTCTTGACGACGACCTTCTTTAGATTTATCACCTTCTTTTTTGAACATTAGGTGATCGCGCCCTTGAACAGGTAGTCCTTGTGCTTCAAGGTTTTTAATAGTTGCATCTACTTGTGAATCAGTTCTATCAGAAATGTAGTAGATTTGAACTTTGTTTTTATCTGCAAATTGTAGGAATTCTTTAGCCCCAGCTACTGGTGTCGCTTCTGCTTTTTGAACCCACTCATCCCATAATTTTGGATTAAACGCAGTCCCATCTTTAATCATTTTTACTTGGAATGGAATGTTATTTAATACTGTTTCATCAATATCTAATACAATAGAATATGGTTTGTCAGTAGGCTGTTTTAATAATTCTTTTAATTTATTAGTAGCAACATTGTAACCTTGTTGGTATAATGCGTCTACTTCAGCAGCGTTCTGATACCATAGTGCGCCCATTGTATTTTCTCTTGATCTAAGTTGATCATAAGTAAGAGTTATTTTATTATCTCCACTCTTATTTTCTTCTTTTTTTTCTTCAGTTTTTTGTGCACATCCAGTTGCAAGAACAACTGTAGCTAATACTGAAGAAATAGACATAACAAGTTTTTTATTTTTCATAATATTTATAGCTCCTTTTGTTATCTACATATACAAGTATAAGATATAAATATATAAAATTCAATGTGAAATTATTTTAAAAAAATTTATAAATTAAATATTTTTTTATAGAAAATAAAAATAAGTTAAGTAAATGCTTTAATCAATGATAATTAAATAAAAATAATATTATTATTTTTTTAGATAGTTAATCAGTAATACCTCACTATTATTTATATTCTTAAATATATAAATAATAGTGAAATATTACTGAGAAAGAATAATAAAAATTTTAGAAAAAACTGAAAAGTAGAAAAAACTATATATTTAGTCCTTTATAGATACTTTATTTACATATTGCAAAATTTTATCGTTTATTGTAACATATAATTGTATGAGAGAAGAAAATGTTTTCTCAACAAAATAAGAAAGGATTAATATATTATGAAAAGACTATTTAAGTATGTTGCTATATTGCTAACAGCAGTATTAGTAGTTCTAGGGATAACCGCTTGTTCTCCAACTAGTAAACAAAGTACGGAGTCTACTCAAGTGCAAGATTTAAGCTTTGATCAATTAAAAGAAAAGTCTAAAGGAACTACAGTAAACTTCTATGGATATGGAGGAAGTGAACTAACTAATAACTGGGTAGATAAAGAACTTTCTCCAATGGTACAGAAGAATTATGATATTAAAGTTAATCGTGTTGGAATGAACATTGATGAAGTGTTGAATCTTATGATTAATGAAGATAAAGCAGGGAAAAAAGATGATGGAAGTGTAGATTTAATTTGGATTAACGGGGAAAACTTCTACACTGCTAAAAAGAACAATTTATTATTTGGACCATTCGCTAATAAATTACCTAACTTCGAAAAATATATAGATGCAAATTCAAATGATGTTAAAAGTGATTTTGGTTATCCAACAGAATTTTATGAAGTTCCTTATGGTAAAGCACAGTTTGTTATGGTTTATAATTCAGATAAAGTAAAAGAAGCTCCTACAAGTTTAGAAAAACTAAAAGAGTATGTTAAAGCTCATCCTGGAAGATTAACATATGCAGCTATGCCTGATTTTACATCTTCAGCATTTGTAAGAAATGTAATCTCAAATACAGTAGGTTATGAACAATTTATGACAATGGAAGCTGATTATGAAACAGTCAAAAAAGCTGTTAAACCAGCAATGGATTATTTAAAAGAAATCAAACCATATTTATGGAATCAAGGTAAAACTTATCCAGCTGATACTCCTGCTTTAGATAATATGTTTAAAGATGGAGAAGTTGACTTTACTATGAGTTATAATCCTAACTCAGCGTCTGCAAATATTGAGAAAGGGACTTTCCCTAAGTCAACTAAAACATTCTTATTTGATAAAGGAACTATTGGAAATACGCACTTTGTTGCAATAGCTAAAAACTCTAAGAATAAAGCTGGGGCAATGCTAGTTGCTAACCAAATTATTTCTGCTGAAGCACAATTATCTAAATATAACCCTTCAGTATGGGGAGATATGCCTGTATTTGATATTAATAAATTAAGTAGTGCAGAAAAGAGCCAATTAGACGGAATAAAACTAGGTGTTGCTACTTTACCACAAAGTGAATTAGTAAAAAAACGTATTCCAGAAATGCCAGCAAAACTAGTTCCGATCTTTGAAAAAATTTGGGAAGAAGAAGTTTTAAATGCTAAATAAAAAAATAAAAATTATAGTTATGGTAGTTCCTGCCATAGCTATAATTTTATCCATATTATTTTTATCATTATATACAGGAATAAGTCAAAGTTTAGGGTATTTTCCCGAAATAGGTATGACGGATATAACCTTAGATTTTTATAGAAAAATACTGCAATCGAAAACTTTTTTATTAAGTATTAAATTTACTTTTATATATTCTTTTGTATCAGCTATTTTATCTATAATAATAGGAATATTGCTATCAATAATTATTAATAAATATAACAGTAAATTAGCTGAAAGAATAATGAATATTCCAATTGTTGTACCTCATATGATATTTGCATTAGTTGTTATTCAATTACTATCACAAACAGGATTGGTTTCTAGAATAGTTTATAGTGTAGGATTATTGAATAATCAAGAGGGATTCCCACTGTTATTATTTTCTGAAAATTCTATTGGAATAATAATATGTTATTTGATAAAAGAAATTCCGTTTGTTACGGTAACATTAGTTGCCGTACTAAGAAGAATAAATAGTGATTACTATAAACAAGCTAGAAGTCTAGGTGCATCTAAATTTAATGTCTTTAAGAAGATAACATTACCATTAATGTTACCTAATATTTTTTATATGTTCATTATTGTTTTTATCTATGCATTTGGTGATTATGAAGTACCTCAATTATTAGGTCCTAGTTCACCTAAGTCCTTAGCGACATTAAGTTATAACGCATATACCAATCCGTTATTAAGCGATCGACCAGAAGCGATGGCATACAATATGGTAATTTTTGGTATTGGAATTATTTCAACAATCATTATGATGTTTATTTTTAAAAAAATGGTTAAAGTTGGTGAAATCAATGATTAAAAAGATTTTAGAAGGTAATATAATTGTATTTTTTTCTATTCTAATGTTACAATTTGCAGCTTGGGCATTTGTTGAAAATTGGAATTACCCTAATATTTTTTCTAGTGAAATCTCATTTAGGATGTGGGATACAGCATTAAGTCAAAAAGAATTATCTACTCTTGGATTTAGTGTATTGCTTTCAGTGATAGTAACATTTCTTAGTGTAGTTATTGCTTATCCAATAGCAAAGGCTTTAGCGTTATACGAGATTAAATATAAGGGGATTATTAGGTTTATATTGATAATACCATTTTTAATTCCTATGACTTCTATATCGATGGGTATCCATTTATCATTTATTAAGTTAGGTATAGCAAACAATGTAATAGGAATAATTTTGTTAGAATTATTTGTATGTATACCTTATGCAGTTTTAGGGCTTGAGCCTATAATAAAAATTGTAGGGGACGATATAGAAAAACAAGCAAGAAGTTTAGGAGCTAGTACTTTGATGACATTTAGAAAAATTACCCTTCCACTTATATCACCAGGTTTGGTAATAACGTCTACTTTGGTATTTTTAGTATCTATTAGCCAGTATTTTGTGGTGTCTTTAATAGGAGGGGGTAGTGTAAAAACATATACTTTAATTATGTTCCCTTATATCTATGCTAAAGACAGACATATTTCATCGATTTATGGGATAATATTTTTAGTAACATGTGTGATTGTAATTATGGTGTTTAGATTCATAATAAGTTGGATATATAAGGAGAAAAAATGGAAATTTTAACTTTAAAAAATATAAGTTTTTCATATAAAGATAAGGTGATTTTTGACAATTACAATTTTGTGATGAAAAAAGAAGAGATTATAGCTATAATCGGTCCATCAGGTTGTGGAAAATCAACCTTGCTAAAAATAATAAATGGATTAGAGACTGAGTATAGAGGAGATGTGATTTTGGATGGAGCTAATGTAAATAACATCCCTGTAAATAAAAGGGATATTGTTTTAATGTTCCAAGATAATTTGTTATTTCCCCATATGACAATTTTTGAAAATATTCAATTCTCACTTAAAATGAAAAAGTATCCTAAATATGAAATTAAAAAAATGGTAGAGGAAGTTGCAAAGGATATTCATTTACAAGATAAGTTAAATAAGTATCCTAAAGAATTATCGGGTGGACAGCAAAGGAGAGTTGCTCTAGCACGAGCGGTTATATCAAAACCGAAATTGTTATTGCTAGATGAACCTTTTACTGGATTAGATAAAGAGATTAAATTAGAGATAATGAATCTAGTGAAGATTATAAAAGAGAAATATAATACATCAATAATCTTTGTTACTCATGATTTATCTGAAGCGGAATATTTAGAAGCGAAATGCGTCGAGTTTAAAAAAGGAGAGAGTCTTTAATGAAAGTAATTTATGATTGCGATAACACCATGGGAATTAACTATAGAGATATTGATGATGGATTAACTTTACTATATCTTTACAAAAATCCCAATGTTGATTTATTAGGAGTTTCACTAACATTTGGGAATGATATTTTAGACAAAGTAATCGAAAGCACAAAGGAATTAGTTTCTAAGTTTAATATAGATGTTCCAGTTTATTTTGGGAATAAAAATGAGGAAAGCTTTTCAGAAAATTCTGCGGCAAAATTTATTGTAGAAGAGACAAGAAGGTATCCAAATGAAATTACAATTTTGGCAACTGGATCTTTAAAAAATATTGCCGATGCTTATCTTTTAGATAATAAAGTATTTGAGAGAATAAAAAACATTGTAATTATGGGAGGTATTACTGAACCATTGATAATAAATGAAAAAGTAATGAATGAATTAAATTTCTCAATAGCTTATAATAGTTCATTTGAGGTCCTGTCAAATGTGAAGAATCCAGTTATCTTAACAGGAAACACATGTTTAGATTCTAAATTATTTGTAGATGAAGTAAAAAGTATAATCTCATCATTTAAAGGATATAGTGTAGAATTATATGAAGAATGCAAACAATGGATAGAATATCATAGTCAAGATTATAATATTGACTATATAATAATTTGGGATTTATTAACTGCGGTATATGTCACTAACCCTGAAATTTTCAAGAATGAAGAATATCTAGTAGAAATTAACAGAGAATATTTAGAGTTTGGATATATGAAGAAAGTGGATAATAATAGTAATAATAAGATAATAATCCCAAAATTAATTGATAGAAAAAAATATATAGAACTTGTAAAAAATACTTATTCTAAGATATAAAAAAACTCGACTGAAATGTTATAATAATTTTAGTCGAGTTTATTATTAAATATTGATTAGTCGTAATATCTTATCATAATAAGTATAATTATTTTCTAAAATATCTTTTTCATCTTTTACAATTTCAGGTTCATCAGTAATAATACCATCTGCGGGGCTTTGTAAATATTTGGTGATTAACGCTGGATCGTTTATAGTCCATACAAAAACTTGTTTATTTTCTTTTCTAGCTTGCTCGACTAGACGATCTCTATATGAGAAGTCTTCTATGACGAAAAAGTCAACATTACTATGATGAAAATTTCCGAATTGAAGAGGAATAACATAACCAGTTTCTAAGTTTGGTGCTTTTGTTTCTAGCTCTTCCATAACTTTAGAGTTTAGTGACATAAATTTATAATTTTCAAGTTTTAATCTCTTAATTTCACCAATTAATATGTCGATATAATTAGATGCTTCAGCTCCATGAGGTTTAAGTTCGATTACAAGCTTCATGTTTAATTCTTTCGCTTTATTTACAAATTCTTCTAATGATGGAATTTTACTAGTATAATCACCTTGTCTAATTGTTAAACCTACTACTTCATCAAAATTCATATCTTGAACTTGCTTATTCAATCCTGCAAGTCTTTTTAAATTATAATCGTGCATAACTACAAATTTATTGTCTTTTGTTAGAATAATATCAAATTCTACGTAATCAGCACCAATTTCAGCCGCTCCTTCAAGCGCTTCTATTGAATTCTCTACACCTTTAGCAACATATCCACGGTGAGCAATAGTCTCAATGTTTTTGTTAACTCCATTTCCGTATAAATTAAAACCATTAATAAGAACTGCAACCACAATAATTATTGTAGTTAATGTTACTACCAATCTTGATTTTTTCTTATTTTCATTAAGATTATTAACAAGTTTTTCGGATATTTCGTTATAATCTATTAGAACTGTTATTAATGAAGTTATAACTGTTACTTTAGAAATTACACCTAAAAAGAAGATAATTCCACTTATCGAAGAGAAAAATAGTGTCTGTATAATTGGATTATTACCGTTATTATCGAAATAAATACAAATGTATGCAATTACACCAGTTAAAATTGCAGCAATTAATAAGTATATTATTTCAAATAATAGAATAGTAAAGACAAGTTTTCTTTTACCAGTTTTTGTAAGTTCCCAACTTCTTTTAATACTATCTAGTATATTCTCATCTCCAACAGCAGTTAGTGGAAGGGTAAAAATTAGTCGAAGATTTAGATAAGCAAAAACTACCATAATTAATCCCCATACAATAAGCCCACTGTTAGTCTTCATAATTTCACTACTTATAAATTTTGGTATAAATAAATTCTTTGCAAGAACAGATTTCACCCCAAGATTTATCGTAGGTATGGTTATTAAAAAGTAGAATATAAAAAATAAGGTTTGAAACCCTGCAAGATTCTTTGTCTTATTCCACGCATTGTCTAATATACTTCGAAAAGAATATTGTTTTTCTGTTAATTGACCGTAAATGGTGAAAGTCAATATAGAAAACTCAATAAACATAAAAAATGCTACAATAAGAACTAGTAAGTTTAAAATCACAAAGCTATAGGGATTAGTAAGGATATGTAGAATATTGTTTTTATCTAAATGCTCTTCACCTGCAAGAGTAAGAGCAAGTTGAAAGATTCTAGAAATAATCCATAAACCACAAATAAGCATTAGCTGAATAATTGCGGCAATAGATATATATGTAAATTTATAACGATTTATATTTTTTAGTACATTGGAAAATAAATTATAAATCTTAAAATCCATGATAACCTCACTTTCTATAGTGTTTTTATGCTATTTGATTATATCAAAATTACTATTTTCAAGCAAGAAAAAGTAATGTTAAAAAACACATATAGTAACGTTACTTTTCTCTTGACATTTGAAAGGTAAGAGGTGTACAATATAAAAAGTAACGTTACCATTCTTGTTTGGTAATTGTTAAATGTCATTATATAAACTAAGAAGGAGCTTGTAAATGCTAGCTAATAATTGGAAACAAAATCTTCATTTAGAACCTACTAAAGGTTGGCTAAATGATCCTAACGGATTAGCTTACTTTAACGGAAAGTACCATATTTTTCACCAATATTCTTATGAAGTAAATGGTGGATTAAAATTATGGTACTACTATACTAGTAGTGATTTAAAAAATTATGAAGATCGTGGCGTTTTCTTAACACCAACTATTGAAGAAGAAACACATGGTGTGTATTCAGGAAGTGCCAATATAGAAGACGGAAAATTAGTCTTCTATTACACAGGAAATGTGAAATTTCAAGGAGATTATGACTACGTTCATGCTGGACGTGGTCATAATACCATATCTTTTGAAACAGAAGATGGAATTAATTTTACTGAGAAAAAATGTCTATTAACAACAGATGATTACCCTAATATGTCAAATCATGTTAGGGATCCAAAAATTTTTGAAAAAAATGGAAAAAAATATCTAGTGCTAGGTGCTAGAGATAGTAATGATTATGGATGTCTATTAGTATACGATAAAGATACTCTTAAACTATACAAAACAATCTATTCAGAAAAAAATCTAGGATTCATGTGGGAATGTCCTGATTATTTTGAAGTAGATGGGAAAGAAATATTTATGTTTTCACCTCAAGGTATTACAAGAATGTATCCATATTATGAAAATATGTATCAAATTGGATATTCTGTTGTAGAAGAAGGAATTGAAAATGTAGATAAATTAGATAACTTCACACTATTAGATTATGGACATGATTTTTATGCATCACAAACATTTTTAGATGAGGATAATAATCGTGTACTAATCGGTTGGATGTATGTGCCGGATAGCAGCTATACAAATCCAACTACAAAGTTTGGGTATCAAAACTGTTTAACTGTACCTCGTGTAGTAAATTTCAAGGATGATAAAGTTAGACAAACCTTACATAAATCGGTAAAAGATTTATTAGGTAATGATATTAAATCTAATAACTTTAATAAAAATACATGGTATTATAAACAAGAACATGGAGAAAGTTTTGAGATTAGTGTAGCTGATTTTAAAGTTAGCTATGAAAATAAAGAATTAAAAGTTTCTTTTGGAACTAGTGGTTATGGAAGAAATGATAGAAAATATAAACTGGATTTAGAAGATGTAGAAATAGTATTTGATAGTTCATCAATTGAATTATTCGCTAATGGTGGATCATTTACAATTTCAACAAGATTCTATCCAGAAAATCACGATGTAAAAATATTAGCTACTAACTATGTAGCAAAAGAACTTGGAGCAATCGAAATTAGAGAGGAGAACTAAAATGGCAGTTTTATGTATAGGAGAAATGCTAATTGACTTTATTGGAGAAGGTGTAGGAACAATTGATAAAGTAAAATCATTTAAAAAAGAAGCTGGAGGCAGTGTAGCGAACGTTGCGTGTGTTGCGCAAAAACTAGGTCATAAGAGTTATTTATTGACATCATTAGGACAAGATGGTTTTGGTGATTTTCTAGAGAATACTTTAAAAAATGAAAATGTAGACTGTAGATATGTGAGTCGTAAAGCAGACAGTTTTACACCATTAGCATTTGTTTCTTTAGATGAAACTGGAGACCGTTCATTTAGTTTTTACTTTAAAGGTTCTTCAACATTAAGAATTAGTAAGGAAGATGTTGAGAAAGTAGATTTATCAGAAATTGAAGCAATTCATTTTGCAAGTATTGCAATTCAAGAAGAATCAAAAGATAGCCATCATTTATTACTGAAAAAAGCTAAAGAAGCAGGAGTGTTAATTTCTTTTGATGTTAACTTACGATTCAATCTTTGGGATGATCACAAAGTATACCTTGAAACTATTAAAGAATTCTTACCTTATGTTGATATAATAAAAGTTGCTGATAATGAATTAGAATTCTTAACAGGAACTACTAATATCGAAGAAGCGTTAAAAAAAGATTTCAGCCAAATGAAAGTTGTTCTTTATACTAAAGGAGAACACGGTGCAGAAGTTTATTATGAAAATCATAAAGTGGTAACTGAAATACCTGATATAAAAGCTGTTGATACTACTGGGGCAGGGGATGCTTTTGCTGGTTCATTCTTATCAAAACTGTTAAGTCATGAAAATCTTAATAATATTTCAGAAGAAGAGCTGTTAGCTATGGCAAAATTTGCGACAAACTATGCTAGTTTAACAACTACAAAAACAGGTGCAATTTCAAGTTACTTAACTGAAGAAGAATACAATAACTTAATATAAATAAAAGATAAGTCCTAATTAGGGCTTATTTTTTATTAACATAGAAAAATTAAGGCGTGTATGATAAAATTAATAATAATGATGAAAAATAAATAATAAAAAAAGTTGGTGTAAGTATGCAAAATAATATAAAAATAAGATTATCAGTTGATAACTTCTATGATAATATTTCAAAAAACAAACAAAAGACAAAAATTGATCAGAAAGAACTTAGTAAGTCATTAGGATATGATGAAAAAGTTATTAATGAATTTCCAGATGAGATAAATATGGGGCTTTCTTGTGGGAATCCTATTAATCATTTGAAAATTAAAGAAGGGCAATCTTTAATAGATCTAGGTTGTGGAGCAGGTATGGATATTTTTATTACTAAGATGAAGAATCCAAAAGTAGGAACACTTTATGGTTTGGATAGATTGGATTCAATGTTAGAAAAAGCGAAGAAGGTTAGAGATAATAAGAAATTTGATAATATTGAATTTATTAAGGGAGAATTAATAAATATTCCTTTAGCAGATAGGTCAGTTGATAGAGTTATTAGTAACTGTGTTATTAATCTAGAACCAGACAAACAAAAAGTATACGACGAAATTTATCGTATTCTAAAAGAAGATGGTATGTTTGTAATATCTGATATTATTTTGAAAAAAGAGTTGCCATTAGAATGGAAAAATTCTAGTAGAATGCATTGCACTTGAGTGGCTGGTGCTCTTCTGGAAGAAGAGATGGCTGAAATTATTGAAAAATCAGGATTTACGAAGTTCCAAATTATTAATTCAGACGTAACAGATGAATATGCGGAAAAATGGGGATATGGTAAAGAAATGAAAGATTTTATCCAAAGTGGGCTACTTATTGGGAGAAAATAATTATTTTGGATAATATTTAAGAAAACGTTAGTTAATTATTTTGGCATATATAGACAAAATAAGTTAAAATATTAAGAAATTAATAATAACTAAGAAAAAATTTTTTCTGATTTTATTGTTGATTAGAGAATAAAATTTGGAATTTTGGTATAATAGACTGTATAGATAACTTTTTTCAATAGTTATATTATAAAGAGAAATTATAAAGGTATATAGGTTGACTTAAATTTTTCTAAGAAAAAAACTGTTAATATATATTTAGTATTTTAAATAATAGTTTAAACTAGATTTTAGTTAGTTTATATATAATGATTCTATATTGGAAAAAAACAACACAAAAATATAGTAAGGAGTGAAAGTCAATGAGGTTATTATTGGCAGAGGACGAAAGAGACTTAGCAGATGCTTTAGAAGCAATGCTAAAACATAACAATTACTCAGTCGATGTAGTTAACAACGGACAAGATGCATTAGACTATCTAATGTTAGATGATTATGATGGAGCTATTCTTGATGTTATGATGCCACAAATGGATGGAGTAACAGTAGTAAAAAAACTCAGAGAAAATAAAAAAAATACACCAGTGTTATTACTAACAGCTAAGTCAGAAATCGAAGATAAAGTATATGGATTAGATAGCGGTGCAGATGACTATTTAACAAAACCATTTGTTACAAGAGAATTATTAGCAAGGGTACGTTCTATGACGAGAAGACAGACTACATTTACTAGTAACGTACTAGAATTAGGTAATGTTAGTTTAAGTAAATATACATTTGAATTATCTACAGAAAAAGATAAAGTAAGATTATCAAATAAAGAATATCAAATGATGGAAATGCTTATGAGGAATCCTGGGAACGTTATTCAAACTGAACAATTTTTAGAAAGAATCTGGGGCTATGACAGTGATTCTGAAATTAATGTAGTATGGGTTAATATTTCTTACTTAAGAAAAAAACTAAAAGCATTAGATGCTAATATCCACATTAAAGCAACAAGAAATGTAGGATATACATTGGAGATGTTGGATGTTTAAGAGCCTTAGGAAAAAATTCGTAGCCACTGCTGTTGGTAGTGTTGCCGTAGTAATAGCGATACTTGCAATAGCATTGAACTTCATTAACTTTAATAAACTAGAAGAAAGAATAGATACAACTTTATTAGATGCTTCTAAATCACAAGCGTTGATAAAAATCTTTGCAGAAGATGGCGATGATTTGGTAATTACTAAAAATTCATCAAGTGCTACAGAATATAATGGTTTTTCAATCGCAAAAGTTGATAATAATGGTAGAATAATTAAAGCATACCGAGATGATAGTTTAATAGCAGACCAAGATGCTTTGCAAAGCAAAGTGATTGAAGCACTAGGCAAAGGAAAATCTAGTGGATTCATAGGTAGTTATAGATTCTTAAAAGTAGAAACAAATGTAGGAAATCTAATATTGTTTTTAAATTGCCAACGTGAACTTGATTCTTATGAATCATTTGTCAAAAATAGTGTTCTAATTTCAATAGGAGTAATATTATCAGTACTTGTTTTAATTATTCTAGTATCAAAAAGGGTAATAGCACCAATACAGGAGACATATTTAAAACAAAAACAATTCATAACAGGTGCTAGTCACGAGTTAAAAACGCCATTAGCAATTATCAGTTCTAATGCTGATGTATTAGAGATGATGAATGGTGATTCAAAATGGACTACAAATATTCATAATCAGGTAGATCGATTAACTAGCTTGGTAAATAGTTTGGTTGTATTTAGTCGAATGGAAGAAAAAGATACTGTAGAGCGAACTAATTTTGACTTAACTGAAACTTTGAAGTCGAGAATTGAGGACTTTGATGAATTAGCTAACTTCCAGAAGAAATATATTGTGACAGATATTGATGAAAACTTGAATTATTATGGAGAAAAAGAATCTATAATTCAACTAATGGATATACTGTTAGAGAACGCAATAAAATATGCACCGGAAGATAGTAATATTTGGGTAAAACTTAATAAAAATAGAAAATATGCTACTTTGAAAGTTTCTAATAAGGCTAATGTAGTGAAAGGGGATTTAAGTAAAGTTTTTGACCGTTTCTATAGATTGGATGAATCTAGAAATAGTGCGATAAAAGGTTATGGTATCGGACTATCCATGGCACAGCTTATAGCAGAAAAACACAAAGAAACAATTCAAGCATATGCACCAGAAGATGGAATCTTCAAGATTGAAATGCGATTTACACTAGTTGATAGATAATGAATTAAAGGTAATTCTCTAAACCGTTTTGGTTTGGAGGATTATTTTTTATAGTGAAGTAAAATGTAACTATATGAAGAAGAATTATAGGAAAAGTTGTAATTATAAAAAAACAATGCTATAATATACTAAAAAATAAGAATATATTAAAGAAGAATAAAATTAACAAGAGTGATAGATTTATAGATGAAAGTTAAAGGAGGAAAACTATGTTTGATGTATTTTTTGATTTTCTAATTGGGGTTGTTGAAAATTCGAAAATATCACTAAAAAAATTGAATAGAATTCAGAGAATTATAGCGGTTATTTTTTACTGTGTCGAGCTGATAACTCTTTTAATTATAGCTATGTTAACGATTGATGACTATCAAATTACAAGGGAGATATTATATTTATTCGGTTTATTCATTTTTGTAGGGTTATGCCATATATTATTTAATAAAAAATATCTAAATAATAGTAAAGTGAAAGATTAAAAAGAGGATAATTATTATCTCTAATTAGTGAATTTTAAAGATTATTATTTTTGATAAAAAATTTGAAATTTATTTAATTTCCACTATAATATGATAACGTTTTATGTTATAATTAGTGAAAGGGAAATCCTTTAATTTTATAGAAGGAGGGTTTTATTATGAAACCATTTAAAAGAACAGTAGAAAAAGTTTTAGCATGGATTGCTAATGTTATCTTAATAGTATTAACGGGATTTCTAGCGTATGGCTCATTCTTTAAGGTTTCTGTTTTAAAAGATAACCAAGAATTTTTAAATCTTTTTAAAGAAGAACTTGCAAAAAATCCTAATGGAGTTAACTTATCAGCTGAGCAACTTCTTGATTATACTATTCAAGGACTTAAGCTATATTCAGCGTTGTTAATCGTATTGGTAATAGTAGCGTTATTAGCGACATTATTAATGAAAAAACGTATTTTATCAGGAATACTATTTTTATTATTAGCCATTGTAGTAGCTGTTAGTACAATAGGATTATTAGTACCTGTATATCTATTCTACTTCATCGTAGCGATTATGCTGTTTGTTAGAAAAGAAAGTCCGGAGCAGTATCAAGAAACAGTTAATTATTTGTAAGGATAAATTAAGGAGAATTTCTATGGTAGGTAATATTTTAGTTTTTTGTCAATAGTCGATAGTTTTATATAGTTTTTATATAACCTTTAAAAATTCGGAGTATATGAAACAATCTAATTGGCATAATAGTATAATTTGTTATGTATTTCTAGGTATGATTAGCAATAATACCGATAATGTCTCTACTAAAGCAATTCTTACATTAGTAATGTTTTTAATATTAATAAGCAACTTTAATACTATAAAAATATTAAGAAATAACGATACAGTAATAGTTGCAGAAAAAATATAGCTATCTATTCTGATTAAACATATAGAAACAGTATAAAAAAAAGTATATACTTTAGAGTAATTTTAAAATTATGATTTTCTTAGAGTCATGATTTTAAGATTACTCTTTTTTATTATCTTAAGGAATACTTAATATATAAAATTTTTTATGTGAAATTTAGTTAATCAAATTTTAATTAATCCCGATATTGTGGTATAATTTATAAAGATAAAAAATGAAGGACTTACAATGAAAAAATATAATTATAATGAAAGATTAATAGAAAGATTAAATATTACTTCTTTTATAGAAAAATATAATTTTGATAATGAATTATATAATACAGCAATTTTTTGTGCGCTTAGTTCAATTGATAGTCATAGATTAGAAGATGATAGTATTGAATCAAAATCACTTTTACTTGGTGACTATTTTAGTTTTGAATATTATAGTTTGTTGGTAGGTAGTTTAGATAAGTTGACTATCTTAACAGAAACTATGCAGACAGGATATTTACAGCTGATTGCTAAAGAGATTAGTGAGAATGAATTTTCTCTAAGTGTTATAAAGACATGGTTTGACTTTTATGATGTTGAATTTCAAGGGTCTGATATTAAAATGGTAACCTTTGCTTAAGTTAATGGAGAATAGAATGTTAAAACAGTATGATACATTGGTACACGAGGTATTAGAAGATATTTTAGAGATTACTAGAAGTAATGATGAACAATTAGATAAGATTGTAAAAAAGTATTTTCTAAATGGGGGTAAAAGGGTTAGAGTACTTCTTTTACTTATGTGTGCTAAATTAGGAAATTTTGAACTTAATAAAAAAGACATTATTAGAATGGCTAGTATAGTTGAAATCATTCATACTGCTAGTTTAATTCATGATGATATTATTGATAATGCTGATACTAGACGTGGCAGTGTTACGATGAATAGAAAATATAGCAATGGGTTTGCTCTTCGCGTAGGGGATTATTTATTTTCTGTAGTTTTAAAAGAAGTTGCTAAGTTTGATAATGAAAAAATACATTTATATTTAGCACAAACACTTAAAGAACTATGTATAGGCGAGCTTATTCAAGCGGATGGACTGTACGATATTAAAACTAGAAGATTAGATTATCTTAAAAAAATTAAGAGAAAGACTGCAATATTAATTGCTTTTGCCTGTGTAGCAGGGAGTATAGTCGCAGAGGCTTCTAATGAAGATATAAGAAGTACTTTTTCATATGGCTATTATTTGGGGATGAGTTATCAGATAGTTGATGACTATCTTGATTTCGTAGGAGGAGTACAAAATCTTGGAAAAGAAGTCGGCCAGGACTTAATGAATGGTAATATTACATTACCAGCTCTATTAGCTAAAGAAGAAAAACCAGAGCTATTTTATAATTTTACAAAAGATACAAGTAGTGAAGAAAAAGACGAAATTATAAATTATATAAGAAATAACGATAAAGTTTTATCAGAAACATTAACTGTAAGTAGACGATATTTAGAAAAAGCTCAGAAGAGTATAGATAATATTGATTCTACAGTAAAAAATGAATTGACTTTTATTATGAATAAGTTGGCAAGGAGAGAAAATTAGATGGATATACAGCAATTTTTAGAGGAATTAAAAGATATAGATTTCTCTGCATTAGATAGAGAGCAACAAGAGGAATTTCGTACAATACTTTTAGATAATGGATTATTTGATGAGTGTTTAGAATTATCTAGAATTATTTATGAACAAAATAGAGAAGACGATACTGCAATTGAAGGATATGTTCACAATCTTTTATACCTAGATAAGAAGGATGATGCTTTAGTAGTATTATACAATTCACCAAAAACACCTTCGATTTTATATCAAGAAGGATTGATATATTTAGAAGATGAATTATATGAAATAGCCGAAGATAAGTTCTTAGCAGCTAGAGCAGGAACGGATTTTGATGAGGCTATCCGTGCAATAGATAAAGAGTTAGTAGGGATTTATTTATCAACAGGAAGAGAAGACAAAGCGAGAAACTTAAGTGAGAGAATTTTCTATGAAGAACCATCTTTAGAGAATTTCCAAACAGCATTTGATAACTTATATGCTTTAGGATTATTTGAAGAGGCTATTGATTTCTATAATGAAAATGGAAGAGGGTATGAGGATGCAGGAATTCTGTTCTCATTAGCATTCGCTTATAATCAAATTCAGAATTTAGAAAAATCAAAAATGCACTTATTAAAAACAATCGCAATCGATCCGGATTTCACTGAAGCATACTTACATTTAGGACATATGTCAAAAGGTGATGAAGCCAAGAGATATCTAGAAAAATATATTGAGTTACAAGGAATGGCTATTAGTGCTTACCTGCATCTAATCTCATTATATAAAGATGATCAACAATATGATAATATCCGTACTTTAATGCAAGAAGTATTAACAGCACAGGGTATTTCAGAAGAAACATTATTTATTGCTATAAATGCACTTAAATCATTATATGAGTATGAGAAAATCTATGATTTATATAATGGAAACTCATTAATAAAAGATGATCCAATTCTTCTAGGTGCAGCTTTAAATGCTCTGTCAGAAGAGGAAGATTATATTGACTTTGTTGAAGAAGAAGTCGTTACATATTTTGATGTCCTACACGACGATCCAACGTATGTGGAAACTCTAAGAAATGTTTATGATTTAACTGGAAGTTCTAGAGTACTTGAGATAATAAATCATTTCGAACACCACCATGGGCCACATGGACATCATTAATATAATGAAAAATATATTAAGAATAGGAGGTGCTAGTTATGGACTATAGTTTTAAAGATATTTACTCGCGAGCAAAGTCGGTAGTTGAAACAGATAGCTATGTAATTTATCAAACATTAAAATCAAAATTATATTTTAGTGGAAACTATCTATTAATGAAAAAAGAGCCTACTACTGTAGATGAGCTTGAATATTATATTTCCTCTTGTAGAAATTTCTTTAGAGATAAGGGTGTCAATTTTATTCATTTAGCAGCAATGGAAAATGTTACTTTATCGAGAAAACTAAAGAAATACTTAAAGAATGAAAGTTTTAGTGAGATCAACCTAAATTTATATTATTTAAACACTAGAAATTATGTAGAACAAGAGCCAAGTGATTTTGAAGTTGAATACTTACAGAAAGTTGATTTAAATAGATATTTAAAATTTCAATATAAAATAGATCTAGAAGCTAGTAATGAAGAATGGGCTGAGCATAATCAGACTTTACTTTATGAAAATATTAGATCTGAAAGTATTAAACAGCTTGTAGCTAAAGATGGCGAAAAGATTGTTGGATCAGCTAATATTATTGTGAAAAATAATTTCTTTGAAATCGATAATCTATATGTAGCACTAGAATATAGAAATCGTGGGATTGCTAAGCACATTATTAACTTTGCAATAAACAATGAAAGAAAAGACAATGTTATTTTGGTCGTTGATGCCAATGATACTCCAAAATATATGTACGAAAATATGGGATTTTCAAAAATATCTGAGCAAGATTTTTATTTGAAAACCAATGTGTAAAGTTATAGAAGAGTAATTCAACAAACTTTGGATTACTCTTTTAAAAATTGAATTAGGTCTTTAATAAAAATGCAGATAGTGCTAGAACTATAAAGTTTTTAATTTTAAATAGGAATGTAAGTTTTATTTTTAAGAATATTTTCGCGAAATTATTGTTAAAACAGTTGTTATGTAGTAAACTAGTATAAGAATATTATAGATAAAGGATGTGAGTAAAGTAGTGAAGAGAACTTGGAAGCAAATTTTAAAGTTTATAATTGAATCAACAGCAGTGGCTTTAATTATTTACGGTGTATTTTCAGCAGGTGCACATATTAAGGCTAAAAAAGATGCTATTAAACAGCAGGAAATTGCTCAACAAGAAGCTCAGAAAGAAGAAAATAAACAAGAAGAACCAGTGATTGAGAATAAAAAGCTTAGTCAAATAGAGTTGAATGAAGCTATGGAGAATCTAATAGAACAGTATAAAGGAAATAATGAAATAGGTATTGTTTATAAAAACTTTTCTACAGGGTATCGTTATGCTCAGGAGGATAAGCATTACTTTACAGCAGCTAGTACGATAAAAGTAATATATGCTATGAAGATATATGATCGTATTAGAAACGGTGAGATTTCTAAGGATACTGAAATAGCTTATAATGAGAAATTCCTAGAAGATGGTAATGGTCAAATAACTAATAGTCAAAAACAAGACAGTTATAAATTAGACTATGTACTGCAAAATATGATTCAATATTCTGATAATACTGCTACAAACATGCTGATGGGTAATAGCGCAACAGCAGCTGATGTGGTAGTAAAATATCTAGCTGGGCTTGGTGTAAAATTACCTCTAGAAGAAGCTCAAAAAAATAAAATTACGCCAGCTATGATGGAGTTAGTTTGGGCGAAGTTATATAAAGAACGAGATAAATATCCTGAATTATTAAAATACCTTGAGGATTCTGAAGATGGAGAATGGATTAAAGACGGTATACCAAATAAAAAAGTAGCAAGTAAGTATGGTGCGATAGATACAAACTATCACGATACGGCAATAGTTTTTGGTGATAAGGATTATATGTTGTTAATATATACTAATAATCTAAGTAAATCGGGACAAAGTATAAAAAATATAGCTAAGAAAATTGATGAAATCACAAATAATAATATGTAAAAAAACATATGATAGGAAAATTATTTGTTACTATATGAAAGGTGATAGCATAGTAGTTGAATATCTACTATGCTATTATTTTATTTTAGATATATGAGATGGATGTATAAATTGAAGTGAAGTAATATGATTTTCAATGTAATTTACCCTTATTTCTTTATTATTTTCAATTTTCATGCTATAATTAACAGGTTATATAAATAAGACAGTATATAAATTTGAATAAATTAAGGAGAAACAAATGACAACATTTGAAGAATTAGGGGTTAGTCAGGAAACAGTTCAATCACTAACCAATATGAATTTCATATCTCCAACTGGTATTCAAACAGAAACAATTCCATATGTATTATCTGGAGTTGACATATTAGCACAAGCACAAACAGGATCAGGAAAAACAGGTGCTTTTGGAATACCGTTAGTAGATACAGTAAGGCGAAATGATCAATTACAATCATTAATTCTTGCCCCAACAAGAGAACTTGCTCAACAAGTAGGAGAACAACTTCGACTTATGTCAAGAGCAAAAGGATTAAAAGTCAGCATCGTATTTGGTGGAACAAGTATTGAAAGACAAATTCAAGATTTGAAAAAACACCCGCAAATTATAGTAGGAACGCCAGGACGAGTAATCGATCATATTAATAGAAGAACGATAAAATTAGAAACATTAACACATTTAGTATTAGATGAAGCAGACGAAATGCTAAATATGGGATTCATCGAAGATGTTAGATTTATTTTATCGAAGATAACTTCAAGACATCAAACACTATTATTCTCAGCAACTATGCCGAAAACAATAATGGAACTCTCTAAAGAATTTATGAAAGACTATAAACTTATTAAAACGATGAGTGATGAAGATCTTAAACCAGATATTACAGAGTATGCTACAATTGCTAGAGAAAATGAAAAATTAGAAACTCTAGTTGGATTTTTAGATGTTCAAAATCCAAACTTAGCTATTGTATTTGGAAGAACTAAACGTCGTGTTGATGAATTAGCAAGTGCTTTAATTGCCAAAGGATATTTAGCAGAAGGACTACACGGAGACATTACTCAATCTAAACGTTTAGAAATTTTACGTAAATTTAAAAATAACTCGTTACAAATTCTTGTTGCTACGGATGTAGCAGCGCGAGGAATTGATATTAGTGATGTAACACATGTCTATAATTTTGATATTCCCCAAGATGTAGAAAGCTATACTCATAGAATTGGTAGAACAGGTAGAGCAGGTAAATCGGGAGTTGCGATAACATTCTTAAATCCAGTAGAAATGCCATACTTAAAAGACATTGAAAATTCTCGTGGAGAGAGAATGAAAATGCTACGTCCATATTCACAAGATGAAGTGAAAAAATCACGTAACAATAGATTATTTGATGAAGTCATTTCAGAAATGGATAATAATCATGTAGAGTTTAATAGTTTAGCAAACAAACTGCTAGCTGAAACTAATGCAGAGAAAGTTATTACTATATTATTAAGTAAATTAATTAATGATAAAAAAGAAGTTGATGTAGAATTATCATTTGAAAAACCTCTTCCGAGAAGACAAGATAAAGGAAGACGTTCAAATAGAGGAAATGACAGACGTCGCCGCTCTGATAACAAAGATAAGAAAAACCGAAATGAACGTCGTGGTACAGATAAGAAATTCTTCGACAAAAAAGGTCGTAGAATGCAGAATAAATAAATATAGAAAAGGTATTAGCATTATTGTTAATATCTTTTTATCTATAAAAAAATACTTGTATACTTTTGTTTAAATTTTTCTGGAGTAATTTAATAGTTTAATGTATAATAATTAATGGATGGGATTAGCCCAAAAGATACATTAAAGAAAAGATATTAAGGAGGGAACAAATAATGAAGAGGTTAGGTATTCTATTGGCTGTGTTATGTATGATAGTATGTACGTTTTTATTATTTTTTGGAGATAAAGCATTACAAAAATGGCAAGAATATAATTTTCAATCTGAGGTGAAAAAAGTAGTTGAAGATGGAGATAAATCTGAGTTAGCTAAAAACAGTAGTGTTAAAGCTGGATGGTTAGGAGATAAATATGTTAAAGTTTATACACCAAACTTAAACACAGAACAAGCTAATGAAATTAAAGAACGTTTAAATGAGGCTACAAATGGACTAGTAGAAGGGAGTTTAAACTTCGATAAGGATATTAAAGAAGTAGTATTTTACGGAGTAGAAGAAAAAGAATCGAATTTTGCTAATGTAAATGAAGTAAGTGTAAAGAAAATCACGCATAAAGTAGAATCAAGAAAAGTTGAATCTGCTAGTGAATCAATAGTTTCAAGTATTTATTTAGATAAAGATAATAAAAAATTTACATTATCTAGTTTATTTAGTTCTCCAGATATTGCTAAACAGAAATTTTTATCTAAAATAAAACAACAACTAGCGGTAAAAGGGTTATCTGAAGAAGTTATTAATCAGAATGTTATAAATCTTCGAGATCAAGATATGGCTACATGGAAATTTAACTATAATGACTCTAAGTTTAATATTAATATAGAGACAAATAAAGAAGATATTAATTCAGTAGAAATACCGGTTAATGATTTATTTAAATATATTGATGAAACATATCTTAAGGGTGAGGATTTAGAAAAATATAATGAATATATTAAGAAGAGAAGTAGAAAAGCTGTAGCTTTAACATTTGATGATGGTCCAAATCCTAATACCACACCAGTTGCTTTAGAATTATTGAAAAAATATAATGCAAAAGCTACATTTTTCATGGTGGGACGGGCTGTAGCAGGAAATGAGAATATTATTAAGCAAGTTGTTGCAGAAGGTCATCAAATTGGAAACCATTCATGGAGTCATCCTTTATTAACTAAGATTAGTTTAGAACAAGCTAAAAGTCAGATAAATGATACTACTGAAGCTTTGAAAAAGGCAAGTGGTCAAGATGTACATATAATGAGACCTCCGTACGGTGGAATCAATTCTGCTATTCAAGCAGCTGTCGATCAGTCATTTATATTATGGGATATAGATACACTTGATTGGAAGAATCGTAATACTGCTTCAATAATGAAGGAAGTTCGAAAAGTTCAACCAGGTTCAATAATATTAATGCATGATATACATCAAACATCAATTGATGCATTACCTACAGTACTTCAATACTTAACAGAACAAGGATTTGAATTGGTAACAGTTGATGAACTTATGGGAGACCAATTAGAATTGCATCAAAAATATACAAATAGAGAATAGGTTAATAAGAAAAGTTCAATGAATAAGTTCATTGAGCTTTTCTTTTTTGGCTCTTTGTCAAATTCGGGGCATGGAGAAAAATAGGAAATGAAATCTA